>NZ_CP085256.1:3114692-3426161 GCF_044790185.1 Oceanobacillus kapialis | reverse complement strand
TGGCCAGCCAAAAACTTGTAGAAAAGCTAATTCATGCTAAGAGTTATGAAGCGTTTATGGATCACCTTGTCGGGGGTAAAAAACTATAAGAAAAATGTAACCGTCTTAAGGGCAGAATTTTGAAGGTCAACCATTAGACTCTCTCCTAAATCCATGTTATATTTATATTTAATTAAGAATATATTAATTAAGTGTAAATAGCATGAAGGAGGATTTCATTATGAATGGCCTTAAAGGAATTCACCATGTGACAGCAATAACGAGCAGCGCAGAAAAAAATTATGAGTTTTTCACTTATGTACTTGGAATGCGACTTGTGAAAAAAACGGTGAATCAGGATGATATTCAAACATACCATCTCTTCTTTGCAGATGATAAAGGAAGTGCTGGGACAGATATGACCTTTTTTGATTTCCCAGGAATACCAAAAGGAAGTCATGGTACAAACGAGATTTTTAAAACATCCTTCCGTGTACCAAATGATACAGCCCTGGACTATTGGGTAAACCGATTTGATCGTCTGGAAGTAAAACATACAGGCATCAAGGAACAATTCGGTAAAAGGACCCTTTCTTTTGTGGACTTCGATGATCAACAATACCAACTTATCTCTGACGAAAAGAATGAAGGGGTGGCTTCCGGTACACCATGGCAAAATGGCCCTGTACCATTAGAGCATGCCATCACTGGGCTCGGTCCTATTTTTGTACGAATTGCCAATTTGGATTATTTCAAAGAAGTACTTGAAAAAGTATTGCAATTTAAAGAGGTTGCTAGTGAAGGAGCTTTTCATCTATTTGAGGTTGGGGAAGGAGGAAATGGTGCGCAAGTTGTGGTTGAATATAACCCTGTTTTACCAAACGCAGTTCAGGGCTATGGAACCGTTCACCATGTTGCTTTCCGTGTAGAAGACCGCGCTGTTCTAGAAGAATGGATTACACGCATGGATAACTTTGGTTTCCAAACATCAGGTTATGTGGATCGACACTTCTTTGAGTCACTGTACGCAAGAGTAGCGCCACAGATTCTCTTTGAATTTGCGACAGATGGGCCAGGCTTTATGGGAGACGAGCCTTATGAAACCCTTGGTGAGAAACTGTCTCTGCCTCCATTTTTAGAGCTACAACGCGATCAAATAGAAAAAATGGTCCGTCCTATCGATACAGTAAGAAGCACGAAAAATTTAACAAAAGAGTAAGATGAAAAGCCCTGTTGGAAGAAAGCAATCCAGCGGGGCTTTTGTTCCTAAAAAAGGGCCTTAAACCGATTCTTAACGGAAAAAACCACACAACAGAGAAAAAGTTTTCTATGTTTAACCATTACAAATCATGATAATATTCCCGTCTGGGTCCTTTACGTTAAAAAAGGCCAAGTTGTCAAAACGCTCAATTGGCGCATTAATCTCATAACCTAATTCTTGTACATAGGAATAAGCTTCATCAATGTCATCGGTGTGAAAATTAAAGATAGGGTGCTTAGATGGTGAGACTTGTTGTTGTTTATTCGGAGGGCCGGCGTCTAAAAGAAGGCCAGTATAATGGTTAATGTCCATATTATAAATGGGCTCCTTTACACTCTCGAGGTCATAGGCTTGACCAAGTAGGCGACAGTACCATTCCACTGAAGCATGCAAATCACTTACGGGAACAAATACTGTATTTAGCTGGTTTTTAATTGGGCTCGTCATAAAATCACACTCCTTAATAATGAATTGTTTAGTCATATACTAATTCTTTCTTTATTCGTGATCTCCTGCTCTAATTTCTAAATAACAAAGAGAATAGTGTTACAGATAAAAGCATGCTATAGTAAAGAAAATATGAGGGAGGTACACACGAAATGTCAAAAAATCAGGAATTCTTTAAGGAGATCAATAATGCTTTTATGACAGGAGATGTGGATACACTCATCCGTAATATTGCAGACGACATTATATGGAACATGGTCGGAGATAAAGTCATCAAGGGAAAGGATACAGTTATCAAAGAGTTGGAACCTATGAGAGGCTTTAAGGCTCCCCATCAAACAAAGCAAATCATTACCCATGGAAATACTGCAGTAATCGAAGGAACGATGACATTGGATGACGGGAACGGTAAAAAGAAAAAGTACGCTTTTTGTGACATTTACAAGCTCAATAAGTTTAAAAATGGCAAAATAAGCGAGATAACTGCATACTTGATTGAAGTGGAGTAATGGTGAAGCTAATAAAAGCCTCAATATTGTTCCCGCTTTTTCCGAGTGATAAAATAAAAAATGGTGAGGATGGGACAAAAGTTTTCTTAACACATGAAAATCCGAACTATAACGCAATTCCTTGAAGAAGGGTTAGTTTAGTTCGGGTTTTCTCATTTTAGCGTAGGCAGAACACGTAGACTCCTTGAAAATACATTCGTATTTTCTGCGTGCGATGCATCGCTGACGTAGCTTTCCTTGTCCAACGGGAACAGCGCGAGTCCGAAGACCCCGCAGTGGTGCCCTTTCCACGAGGAGGCTGAGGCCGTGCCCGTGGAAAGCGGAGTGTTCTGCCGAAGCGGTGCTAAAACGTATTATTCGTAATTAAGCATAGACGACTTATTTATGTCCCAGCCTCATTTCCAATCGGGGAGGGAAAAGGATGAAGCTTATCGCTATTGACTTAGATGGAACACTTCTTTCTAGTAATGGAACGATTAGTAAAGGGAATATTAAGGCAATTAAGGAAGCACAGGAGAAAGGACATGTGGTGGCAATATCTTCAGGGAGGTCGTTGCACGATACGAAGGAAATTATGCGACGTGCTACTATTACCTGTCCAATTATTACTGGCAATGGTGCAAAATCTCTTCATCAAGCAGAAGCAATCCATAATCTTCACTTTACAGATCAAGTGCTGAAATCTTTAATGCAAATTTTAGAGAAAAGTGGCTTGTATTACGAAATCTATACAAAAGACGGTGTATTGGTAGAGGAAAATGGTAAGAGTCAGTTAGAAGAGGAAATTAAGCAGCTTGATGAGATGGATCCAAGCTGGGCTGAAGAAATTGTAGAAATCCAATACCAACAGCATGGGCTGAAGCGTGTGCCCGGTTACGCAGACATTGATTTTACCAATAAACAAGTTTATAAGCTATTCGTGATGTCTTTTTATAAAGAGGAATTAGAAAAACTCCGTAATCAGATTGCCGGTCGCACAGATATCTCTATTACAACCTCCGGGAGGCAAAAGCTTGAAATTGGTCATCCAGAAGCGAGTAAGGGACATGCATTGGAGTTAATAGCTGAATATTTCGCTGTGCCAATGGAAAATACGGTAGCAATTGGGGATAATTTTAATGATCTTTCTATGTTCGAGAAAGCTGGTATGAGTATTGCAATGGGCAACGCAGAGGAAGAAGTGAAGCAGCAATGTACATATGTGACTGGAGATCACAATGATGATGGCGTTGCAGAAGCATTGAGAAAGCTCGTACTAGATAAATCATAAATAGAGAGGCTGAGAAAAAAGTTCTCTTAACACATGAAATCCCGAACTAACTTGCAAATCCGTTAATAAAGGTTTGCCTAGTTCGGGTTTTCTTATTTTAGCGTAGGCAGAACGCGGAGACTCCTTGAAAATGCTATCGCATTTTCTGCGTGCGATGTGTCGCTGGCGCAGCCTTTCTTGTCCAACGGGAACAGCACGAGTCCGAAGACCCCGCAGTGGTGTTCTTTCCACGAGGAGGCTGAGGCCGTGCCCGTGGAAAGCGAAGTGTTCTGCCGAAGCGGTGCTTAAGCTTATTAATCGTATTTAAGCATAGTTGATTTAGTTATGTCCCATCCTCTTTCCTTTTAATCCTCACTTATATTATAAGCATCACGTATACCGGCATTTCTTACTCTAGTTAACTGTTCCTCAGCATTATCTCGATCGGAAAAGGCGCCAGCTTGGACGCGGAACCATATCTCACCTGAGAGGCTAAGGCTATCTAAAAAGGAACTAATCCCCTTGCTTTCCAATTCTTCAACTCGCTGTTCCGCATTTGCCTTAGATTTAAATGATCCGGCGATAACCTTAAATAGCTGACCAGAACCGTTGTCACCATCGTGATCTTCTTCTTTAAGTTGGAGATTAAAGGCTTTCGCAAGGCCATTTACATGTCCCTGTGCTACTTTTTGTCGCCATGAAGCGTTTCGCATTAAAGCTGCATCGTTTTGGTTATCGATAAATCCATTCTCTGTAAGGATTGCTGACATGTTAGATTCTCTTAATACATGAAAGTTTGCTTTTTTCTTGCCACGATTTCTAAGCTGGTTTACTTTGGTTATTTCTGTATGGAGGACATTACGATATCTAGCAGTTTGCGAGGAATCCGATAAATTGCTGTGAATAAAATCTTCATAGCCTCTAGCGTTTCCATTAAAAGCATTGCAATGAATAGAAAGAAAATAGTCCGCTCCCCAAGCATTCGCCTCATTTGTTCTTTGCTGCAAGCTTTTCGTTATGTCACCGTCACGACTTAGGCGGACATTTACATTGCGGTAATTATTTATCAATATGGAGCGGATACGTTGGCTAATATCCAATGTTATATTTTTTTCCCTTAAACCATTGCCCTGTGCACCAGGGTCACTACCTCCATGACCAGGATCTACATAAATTTTCAAAAAGAATACCTCCTATCAAGATTTGTAGCTCACTAACAAAATATGAAATATATTAAAATTGCCATTGGACAATCATCATATAAATGGCAAAATTCCATATCTGTCAGTGCCCTTTTCGTTTCTATGATCGAATGAAACGGTGCTTTTGGGGGCAGGGAGCTGGTAACTTTTCAAGTAAGAACCTGTTAAAATAATAATATAAATCCCCGTGGGAGGAGCAGTGAGCGAGTGAATATAGAAATTACGAATATACCGGTATTAGAAACGAAGCATTATTTATTAAGGGGCATCAAGGAAGAAGATGCCAAAACGTTGCTTCTTTTTATGGGAGACAAAAAAACAATGCAATATATTACTCCGCACCCGGTTCGTACAGAATCTGAAATGCGAGAGGAAATTGCCAAGTATTTAGAACGGTTTGCCGAGAAAAAAGAAATCCCGTGGGTAATTTTGAATAAGGAGACAAAAGAAATAGTAGGACAATTTCGTTTCCACAAGCTAGACTTATGGCATCGAAAAACAGAAATAGGAGCGATTATCCGAGAGGAATATCAAAAAAAAGGGTTCTATGTCAAATGTGGTGGTGGGTTGAATCAACCCATCACCTTTTTCATTTCTTGTTGCCAGAGAATTTTCTTCTTTAATCTCTCGAAGCCTTTGATTCCATAAGAATTGCGTTTTATTACTTTAATCGTGTTGTTCACACCTTCGATGTATCCATTGTTATAAGGATATACAAAGGCTTGTAAAATCTCTTGTCTCCAATTTAAAAATGTTTTTCTTACACGATGAAAGGCTTCAATCCCTGATCTCTTTAAGGATGCTAAACAATGATCTAGGTTTTTACTCGCCGTTTGATGATCACTTTCCTTAAACCATTTCTCCATCATGACCTTCAATTGGTAGGCCTCTCTTAAACGGGTATCAATCTTTAGAAGCTTTTCAACTTTTTCTTCTTGATCTTCGTCCAGATTAAAATGCGACTTCCACAATAACTTCTTACCTCGCTTCATTTGGAGACGGATGGGTTTATCGACATCTGCCTGCACTTGTCGTCTCACTTCATCCAAAGCCCAATACACTTGACGCATGAAATGGAAACGATCAGCGATAATAAGCGGATGATCAAGCACATCACAGACAGCTTTCTTGAACCACTTCGACATGTCCATGACGACAATTTCCACTTGACCTGTATCGCGGGAACGCAGGTACTTTTTAATGGTATCCACTTTCCGATCTTCTAAAATATCAATAATATGTTTATTTTCCACATCGACAATGACCGTTTGAAACCGTTCGCCTCCGGCGTCCCCTTTAAACTCATCTATGGCTATCGCTCTCGGGAGTACTCGGTTTGTCTTTATGTTTCGACGATCAAACAGTCGCAAAAGCCGAGTGTCCGTCAGCCCAGTCCATCTCGCAGCTGTTTTAAATGAGCTGGAAGATGTATACATCAAAGCTTCTGCTTGCAGAGAGGTGGTACAACGTTGATAGCGATCTACCATTTGAAGCCGTTCGAAAAAGGTCTTACCACAATCCTTGCACAAATATCTTCGTTTCCGAAGGAATAGTTTTACCTGTTGGTTAGGTAATACGGGACCTTGAATCGGTTGAATTCGATAACTATGAACCCGTTTGGTTTTACATCGACAGAACGGACATTTCTGCTGTCGTTTTTCGGTATAAAGTTCAACAATCAAGGCATCCGAACCCTGAGATATATCCCACACCTTCACATTATTATCTTTTATCCCTAACATTTCTATGATAAAATGGTTTTGCATTCGTTCTCTCTCCTTTGCCTTTTGTGTCGCAACTTTAGGGTATCAAAAGAGAGAGAACGGTGCATTTTTTTTACATCTTTAAAACATTGGCAGGACAAGAAGCACCACCACATTCATTGTAGAGCCAAAAAAAGGAGTTATGACAGAGATTTTGGAGACTGTATTGGAATTTGGCTTCCATAAGCTACAGTTAAATCGTATTGTCGGCGATATTTTTGCAGGAAATAAAGGATCTAAAAAGCTTATGGAGAAATTCGGGTTTCAGAAGGAAGGCGTGCTGAGACAAACCGATTTCGATGGCTTGCATTACCATGACACGGTGGTTTATAGCATGCTTAAACCAGAGTATGAGGAGAAGATGCAACAAGTGCCCGAGAACAGTTGGCTAAAGTAAAAGCAAAGGAGGCATCTGGGAATTGCTCCCCGAAATGCCTCCTTTTATTTTTCTGCATCAACGACTTGTTTCTCTTTTTTCTCTTTCTTTTTGCCAATTAAGGCAGCTTTTACTTTTTCTCTACTCTTCTTGTGACTTAAAACGTAAAGGGTATCTTTTTGTTGAATGACAGAATTACCACTTGGCGTGATCAGCTCACCCTCGCGTATAATCCCAATAATCAAGGTGTTATCAGGTAGTTCCAAATCGATGAGCGAAGTATCTACCGCGGGTGAGTGGCGATTAATGGCTACCTCCATTATTTCAGAATCTGTCGTTCCCAAATTAATAATTTCTAGGCTCGGTAACAGGTTTTCCTTCTCTTCCCCAGTTAAGTGGAATTTCTCTGCCAGCCAAGACAGGCTACTACCTTGTACAAGAGCTGACATTAATACAACGAAGAATACAGCATTAAAGATAAGTTGACTGCTTTCAATATCAGCAATGATTGGGTACGTTGCTAGTACAATTGGGACGGCTCCTTTAAGGCCTGCCCAAGATACAAACAGCTGCTCCTTTATATTGTATTTTAAGAAAAAGAGTGAAATGAAAACCGCAATCGGTCTTGCCAGAAACATGAGGATGATAGATAAAGCAATACCTTGCCAAAAAATATCCAATAGCTGGTTTGGAAAGACTAACAAACCTAGCAAAATAAACATAAGAATTTGCATCATCCAGGCAAAACCTTCATTAAATCTTAAGATGCTAAAGCGATAAAGGAGATCACTATTTCCTACGACAACAGCCATTATATATACAGCAAGTAAGCCACTTCCGCCAATTGAATCAGTTAAAATATACGTAAGCGAGGCCATTGCCAAGGCAAGAACAGGATAAAGACCAGCCGTATCCAACTTAATATGGTTGATGGTAAGAACAGTTAATTTTCCAAGTGCAAACCCAAGAACCAGTCCAAGGCCCATCTGGACAAAAAAGCTGCCGATTGCCGTCCATATAGAAGCATCAGGGACCTGAATCATTTCAATAAAAGCGACTGTTAAAAAAACGGCCATTGGATCGTTCGAACCTGATTCGGCTTCAAGGGTAGAAGTGAGCTTTCCTTTAATGTTTTTATTGCCTAACACGGAAAATACAGCAGCGGCATCTGTGGAACCAACAATAGCGCCGAATAGCATTCCTTCCAGTAAGGAAAAATCGAGGATATACATTGCAGCTAGCCCAGCAATAAGAGAAGTTATTAAAACGCCAACGGTTGCCAAAATACTGGCAGAGCCAATGATAGGTTTTATGTGAGCCCATTTTGTTTGGGTCCCACCTTCGAATAGGATGATGATGAGCGCCATAATTCCAATTAATTGTGTGATTTCCACATTTTCAAAGAAGAAAAATTGGTTCATACCCATTCCAACAAGAAGGAATAAGACTAGTGAGGGTAGTCCAAGACGAGTAGAGAATTTAGTGGCCAGTACTCCCATGAGGAGCATGGCAGTAAATAAGAAAATCATTGTTTCCATTGACATTATAGGAACAACCCTCCGATGTAGTAAAACATATAGTTCTTCATATAATTTTATACTTTAATTCTGAAAAAACAAAACATAAAGCCTTCCATATCACCATTTTTTTCACGTGTATAAGAACCCTTATGTGCGAAATACTAGAAAAAACTTCTGAAAAAGGGGCATTTTACATGGATGAAAAGAACAATCAGTTTAAGGAGAACAAAAATCATGGGGAACATCGCAATGGTCGAAAAAGCCAGTACAAAAATAGCAATTCAAAAGGCGGAGAAGAGCCAAATCAGTATATAACAAAGAAATAAAGAAATAGAAGGCTTCCGTCAAGGTACCCACTAGCATGAAAAGTGAATGGGTACCTTGTAAATTATTTAAAATATATGCTAGTTTCGCTGCAAAAAGTCTGGAAAAAGGTTGCAGGGAAATAAAAAGTATTGTATGTTCTTTATAAAGAACAATAGTTTGAGTTAAATTTTTTTGGATAATATGTTCTTAATAGTGAACGAAAGTAGAAGAAGTAACGCGTTAAAGCCATAACTTATAAAAAGAGGTGGAGCCATGTTAATTCCTTTGTTCATAGTTATTATACTTATCCTTATTGTTATAAATGTAGTGATTAATGTAAAAGGAAAGCGATCTAATGCAAGTTACCTGATAACAGAACGTTTTATAGAAAAACACCTTATAAACGCTAATGGAACACTCACCACTTCGATTAAACCTTCGGGTCAGGAGGTTCTTTCAGAGTCAATTGGATTTTGGATGCGTTATGCTGTTGAAAAAAAGGATAAAAACCAGTTCGATCATGCCTATGTTCAATTGGTTAAGCATTTTCTTAAGCAAGATGGCATGGTTTACTGGAAAATAGCAGACAATGGTAAATGCCTTGATTTTGCAAATAACTTAGTAGACGATTTGCGCATTATATCTGCATTACTGGATGCAGGTGAACATTGGCCTGACAGTCCTTATCCGTACAGAAAAACGGCAGAACAAATGACGATGTTTGTTAAGTCCTACAACAGATGTAAAGATGTACTAATAGATTTTTACGATAAAGGGATGCGCTATCATAGTAATTACCTTACATTGTCTTCTGTGGAGGTAGAAGCCTTAGGGAAAATGAGAAACAAAGGACTCATCTCTAACTTGATTTACGAGTCTACAGTTAAGAAACTTTTGCAAGCCCCTTTAAAAGACGGCTTTTTTCCCAAGTCCTATCACACTTTGAGTGAGCAGTATATCTATGAAAAAGAAGTGGACATGACGGAGCAGGCACTTACCGCTTACCAGCTCACTTTAACTGGTAGAGGTCCTGAAGCGTTTTTAACGTTTGTTAAGAAGGAATTTCTTCATAAACGTAAAATTTATGTCAGGTATAATCGGGGTACTAAAGTCCCGACGGTATATGAGGAATCCCCTGCTGTATACAGCATCTTAATCCTCTGCTTTAAGGAAATAGGTGACAGGGAGTTCGTGAATAAGCTATTTAGGCGGCTATTAGATCTGCGTAATATGAAAGCAGAAGACCCGTATTATGGAGGTTATGCAGTGAGTCAGCAAAAAGCACACCTTATTGATAATTTACTGCCTCTATTAGCAGAAAGGAAGTTATCTAGTACAAATTAACTATTCTTAATGAATAATTTACAATAAATTAATACCCCCTTGATATAATTTTTACAATAGAGTTGTATTTAGGGGGGACACCGGTGAGTAAAATAAAGCAAACATTTTATTCAAAAGTGAGAGAAGCATTAACTAAACTAAGTCTTCGTAGTAGATTACTCATTCTTTTTATTTCTATCTTTATTCTCTCCATTACGGTAGTAGGAGCTGTTTCATACAGTAAAGCGAGAGACATGACAACAGAAACGATTGAAAACCGTCTGCTAAGAGAAGCAGAGCTAATGGGGTATATCGCGGACAATTTAAAATTTTTATATGTTAGTGATGATGCCTATTTTCAGCAACAGCTAGTCGCTAATATCCGGACTCAACAAGAAAAGCTCGCAGATGAAGGAATCGAGTCAAGCTATTATTACATAACAGATGGGGAAGCAACCCCTTTTGAAACAGGGAATCAGCAGGCAGTTCCTATTCCTGAGTCAATTGTTGCCCAGATTAGTGAGGAACAGAATGGCATTTTTAATGAGCAAATTAGTGGAGAAGCCCATACATTTACGTTTCAGGAAATGGATGAAATTAATGGCACCTATGTGATAGCTGTGCCAGTGTCTTCTTATATGGGACCTGTTCAAGAAATGGCGTGGTCTACTATTATCGTCATTGCCATTAGTATAGCCATCAGCATTGTCCTTATAGTGTTATTTGTGAGTAGTTTGACTAAGCCCTTGATGGTATTAAGAAATGCTATGAGGGAAGTTAGAGAAGGGGATCTACAGCAACAAGTGGAAATTCAAACCACCCTTCCAGAGTTCATCTCCCTTAAAAAAAGCTATGACGCGATGATGAATCAAATGGTTCAGCTGCTTCGTGATATCCGAAAAACTACCTTACAGCTTCAAAAGCATGGAAAGGAATTACAGGGAGCCTCCGAAGGGACCTTAGCATCGAATCAGGAATTGAATCAGGCGATATTGGTTGTAAAGGAAGGTGCCGAGCAGACAGCAGGAAGTTCAGAGGTGAGTGCAGAAAACTTCCGGGAAATGAAGCACCAAATGGAAGAGATGCTTGTTAATATGGATACCGTTTTTACTAGCGCTGATGGGATGCATGAATCTGCAGAATCGGGAAATCATTCCATGACAAAGTTGATTCAAACTGTCCAAACCTTTGAGAAGGATTTTGCGCAACTAACGGAGACGGTAAGGCAATTACAGTCAGATGCTAAATCCATTAGCGATCTAGTTGGGCTGATCCAAGGAATTACAGAGCAGACAAAATTATTATCCCTTAATGCTTCGATTGAAGCTGCGCGGGCAGGAGAAGCTGGTAAAGGATTTGCGGTAGTAGCAGAAGAGGTTGGGAAGCTGGCTGAGCAATCTGCTAATGCTGCCTCCCAAATTACGTCTTCAGTCCATAACATGGAAACTATAACGACGCATGCTTCACAGGAGTTTGATCAGATGTTGCAAAAAACGCACCGAACACTTGAGATGTCGAATGAGTCACAAGTATCCCTCGATGGACTGCTTCATGAAATCCATGATGTTGGGGGGAAACTGCGTGGAATACAAATGGAGTTAAGCGGATTGAAACAACAGCTCCCGTCACTCGAACAGATAGCTGGAGAATTTTCCTCCGTCTCACAAGAAACCTTGGCAAGTGCAGAACAGATGCTAGGGAGCAGTGAGTTGCAATTGGAATCCGTAAAAGCAACTCACGAAATTGGAATGAAGCTTACCGCCACTTCCGAATCGTTATCAGCCAAGACACAACGCTTTAAAATAGAGTAAAGATAATAAAACACCAGGCTATGCTATGCCTGGTGTTTTTCATCTGCTTCTTTAGTGGTTGTGACTTGCTGTACATCATCTTCTAAAAGCTCATTCGTTGATCGTTTAAATTCAGACAACGTTTTTCCGAAAGCTGAACCAATCTCCGGAAGTTTTTTCGGTCCGAATATAATGAGGGTAATTACGAGAATGATAATTAACCCCGGTATCCCAATATTTGATAACATCGCTCAACCTACTTTCAGATTGAAAGAAGACGGGTGATTACGCTAATAGTCCGCCATCTTTCTGATATTTTATAATTCCTTCCGCAGCTCGATAAGCTAAGGCTCCCACTGTGTCTGTAGGATTGTACCCACTATTGTGTGGAAACGAGGAAGCGCCTACGACAAACAGGTTCTCCATATCCCACATTTGAGAATAGTTATTTACCGCGGATGTTTCCGAATCTGCTCCCATAATTACCCCACCTGTATTATGAGTGGATTGGTAGGTCGTAATATTGTAAGGGCCCAGTTCTTTCATTGTGTCAATTTTATCGGCACCCATTTCTTGTAAAATCTCCTGTGCCTTTTTCGCGGTAAATTGCGCAAGTTTACGATCTTGATCTCTAAAGTCATATGTCATACGGATCAATGGGTCTCCAAACGTGTCCTTATAGACTGGATCCAAATCTAAGTAATGCTGCTTATAAGGCATGCTGGCGCCCATCGCACTGACAGATAAGGTTTTGTTAATGTAACTTAAAGAGTTTTTCTTAAATTCTTTTCCCCATGTTGGTGAATCCTTTGGTATGGGGTTGTTTTGAATTGGCCGCTGTCCAGTTTGAGTTAAAGATAAATATCCACCATGAATAAAGTCAACGTCAGAGTGATCAAAATTATCTCCATTAAAATCATCAATGACCATCCCCAATGCTCCGGCACCAGCAAAATTGTTAAACTTTTCATCTTCAAAATATCCAACGGCAGAGCCTTTTACTACCTGGTAAGCATAATTTTTTCCTACTACTCCTTTCCCAGTAGAAGAGTCATAAGGTTTCCCGATTTTAGAGTTTAACAACAGTTTCACATTATTAAACACGTAGCTTGTTACCACAACTGTGTCTGCTGGTTGTTCAATTTCTTCGCCTGTTGTAACATCCGTATATCGCACCCCAGTAGCTTTTCCATCCTTATGTAGGATTCTTCTAACCCAGGAGTGTGTTCGTAAATCAAATTTCCCTGTCTGTTTTGCTACGGGTATGACGGTAACAACTGGATCAGCTTTTGCCCCATACTCACAGCCAAACCGTTCACAAAACGCACAGTATTGGCAGGCTGCTCGCGAGATCCCATCTGGATTCTCGTACGACTCGGATAGGTTAGCCGATGGCATCGTGTAAGGGTGGTAGCCTAAGTTTTCTGTTGCCTTTTTGAACATTCTCATCTGGGGAGAATGTTTCATAGGACCTGTTGGATATTTAGCTGAACGTTTCCCACCTAAAGGATTCTCTTCTCCTGAAATACCTGCCATTTTTTCAAACTTATCGAAGTATGGTTCTAATTCATCATACGTAATGCCCCAATCTTGAATAGTCATATCAGCAGGGATTTTATTTTTACCGTAGCGTTCAATCGTTTTGCTGCGAATCTCAAAATCGTACGGGAGAAAACGAAATGTTTGCCCGTTCCAGTGCACACCCGCGCCGCCTAGTCCATCCCCAAATAAGAAAGATCCGTATTGTCTCATTGGAAGGGCGCGTACTTTTTCATTTCCTCTAAAAGTAATGGTATCTTTTGAAAGGTCCTGCATTAGTTCATATCGCAGGGCATACCGTAATTCATCATGAACCATAAAATAGTCCTCTGTTTCCCGTTCTCGCCCTTTTTCCAAGCCAACTACGTTTAATCCCTGCTTTGTTAGCTCCGCAGCGATAATGCCTCCTGCCCATCCAACTCCTACAATGACAACGTCTGTTTTCGGTAATTTTTTAACCATCTAACATACTTCCTTTCTTGTACATTTGTTGCGTTTCATTTTCTAAGAGGGTAAGTTCCGTTACGATCGATCCTTGGCGTTTATCAGGTCTCTACATATGATCTCGCAGGCTGTTTGGTGGGATTTCTTTAAAATCGCCCTCAATAATTTCGGTATAATTCATCTGATTTCCTGGATAATCCCGCATTTTCCAGCCGTCCATGTCTTTATTCCCACCATAAAGGGGATCACTATAGACACCTTCTAAAGTCATCGAACGCAATAGTTGAAAAAAGTTCCCTGGGGAAATCGTTGTGACATTCACCTTTTCTTCTGCAAAGTCGGTTAGTACCTGATCCTGCTCTTCCTCAGTTAATTCGGTAAATCCTTTTTCATAGGTTTGATGACTATAATTTTGCATTTCTCTGATTCCAATTCTGTATATCTCTCTGCGATTAAGCCTACCTTGATAACCTTGCTCTTTCTCACCATGAAAAAATGGTGGCTGCATATAATCACGTGCGTTAAAGCCATAGGAGCCGGCCAGTTGGTGATCAATATAATAGGCAACTCCAAGTTCGCGTGCCCCTGAGCCATTGTCATCCTGCGGGAAAATTCGTTCTGTGGCAGCTTCTATCGCGCGAAACTCTGCCTGGTTAAAATACATTAATGCGTGATTGTAGTTCTTGACTTCTTCCGTCTGCTGCTGGTTATTTTCTGCTGTTTCGGTATTCCAGGGAATGACGCTCCCTAGTACACCCCCAACTGCTAAACCGCCAACGGCAATACCGGAATTACGTAAGAACCTTCTTCTGGAGAGATTCTCCTTTTCGGCTTCGTTCTGTTTCTTTTCATCTGACATAAGTTATACCTCCCTGCATATTGCTAGGCTTTATTATGTCACCATAAATAACCATTCATGCATTCTTTTTATTTGGGTACACTATCTCGTAAATAGGAATGGAGGGTTCTGAGATGAAATTAGGAAAATTAAGTCTACTAATCATGTTGTCAATTGGATCTTTAGCAGCTTGCAATCAAGAAAACAATGCAGAGGAAAGCACGGAAGAGCCAAATATGGAGCAAGTGAGTCATTCCCATGAGAATATGAATAACCCAGATATTATTCCAGGAGTTTCAAGAGATAAAAAAGAAACAACCAACCAGAATGGAAGTACGTATAGTGGGATGGGGCAAAGCTTGTATAGTACTATCGGTAGCTCTGGAGTTCATGAAGGAGGAGTATCTTCCTTTTTTGAATCAATTCTTGAAGGGGAAGGGATTACAGGAGTAAAAGTGTTTGTAGTGGATGATTCTGTTGTATTGGCAAGAAATAAAGCGGAAACGACAAGTCACGAGTATGATTCCATGCAGCAAAGTCTATTAAGTGATACAGAAGGCATGTCTGGAAAAGGGGAGCCAGACGGTGTGGAACCAGAGGATAAGACATACGATAATTTAGACCAGGCTCGAGAGAAAGTAGACGAGATGTTTAATGGAGATGTCAAAGTCTTAACCGTAACCAATCCCAAATCGGTGGAATTAATTGAAGGAATAAAAGGTAATATCATGGAATCTTCCTATGAAGAGGCATCCAGACAGCTTTTAGAACTACTCAATATGGCTGAGGAGTAACATTCATAGTGACCGAGCCGAAAGGATTAAAATAACCCTCTGCCTATTAGAAGGGCAGAGGGTTATCCATCATGTTCGGCCATTTATCAGGAAGTTTCACTTTATCCAAAGCGTCCAGAGATATAATCTTCTGTTCTGCTGTCAGATGGATTCGTAAAGATGTTATCCGTATTATCAAATTCCACAACTTCTCCATTTAAGAAGAAGGCAGTTCTGTCAGAAATACGTGCTGCTTGCTGCATATTGTGGGTAACGATAATGATCGAGTAATCCTTTTTTAACTCCTGTACAAGTTCTTCAACACGCAGGGTAGACTTAGGGTCAAGTGCAGAAGTAGGTTCATCCATTAAAATAACGTCTGGCTCGATAGCAAGACAGCGCGCAATACAGAGACGTTGCTGTTGCCCGCCTGATAGGCCATAAGCATTCTCTTTAAGTCTGTCTTTTACTTCATCCCATATGGATGCACCACGTAGACTTTTTTCCACGATCTCATCTAAAATCTTTTTGTTGCGAATTCCATGAATTTTAGGGCCGTATGCAACATTATCATAAATAGATTTTGGAAATGGATTTGGCTTTTGAAAGACCATACCGACTCTTGTGCGTAAATCTTCCACTTTAAACTTTCTATCTAGAATATCTCTGCCATTATATTTAATAGTACCGGTAGTTCGAACGGTTGGTACTAGCTCTACCATGCGGTTGAGTGTTTTGATATATGTTGATTTACCGCAGCCAGATGGCCCAATGATAGCTGTTACTTCTTTTTCATAAATCGATAGGTTAATATCCTTTAAAGCGTGTGTTTCTCCGTACCAAAGGTTTAAATCCTTCGTATCGTATACGACTTTTTTATCTGTAAATGTCTCTTCTGCATTAGTAGTGAATGTTGGCTTATTTTCTGTTTTAAGACTCATTAAATTACCTCCTTAATATTTGTGCCAAAAACCAATGATTTGTAACGGTTAGTATCTTTGCTGAAACTTATTCCGGATAATGACAGCAATAGAGTTTAGAATAAACAGCATGAGCAATAACACAACAATAGTTGCTGCAGCTAGATTAGCGTACTCAGCTGTAAGCACGGAATCAATTGTCCAGTAATAAATTTGCATTGGCATGACGGTGAAGGAGTCAAAGAGACCTTCAGGGAACGGGATTAACAATGCCGGTATTCCCAGTACAGTTAAAGGAGCTGTCTCTCCAATTGCCCGAGATAAAGCAAGAATGGATCCAGTTAGGATTCCGGGAAGTGCTGCGGGCAAAACAATATTTTGAACGGTTTGCCATTTTGTAGCTCCCATACCGAAAGATGCCTCACTTAAATGCTGCGGTACGGCACGAATAGCTTCTTGGGCAGCTACAATTACGATAGGAAGCACAAGGAGTGACAAGGTGAGTCCTCCGGCGAGTACCACATTTCCTAAATCCATGGCTCTAACGAATACTGTCAGCCCGAGTAATCCATAAACAATAGAAGGAACACCTGCTAGATTAGCGATGTTTGTCTGGATGATAGCTTGGAATTTCCCTTTTGGTGCGTACAGCTCCAGATAAATAGCAGTAGCAACTCCCAGTATCAAAGTAACTGGAATAACTACAATCATCAACCAAAGTGTACCTAAAATAGCTCCCATAATCCCAGCTCTTTCAGCGCTAGTTGAAAGCTTGCCTGTAATGAAGTCCATATCTATCCAAGCAAGACCTTGTGTTAATACACGGACAATTAAAATAACAAGTACTACTATCCCAAACATAGTTGCAATAGAAAACAATGTTTTTAATATATTGTTCTTAGCGAGTCTACGGTTCATTTTGCTTTGAACTTGTTCCTGGTCTATATATTTCATTTTAATATTCCTCCCTAAACTTACGAGAGATGTATCTTGCCAGTAAGTTCATAATTAGAGTGAAAACAAATAGTGTCATGGCAACAGCATAAAGGCTGTAATATATAGTCGATCCAGCAGGTGCCTCCCCACCAGAGACTTCAACAATGTATGCAGTCATTGTCTGCATAGATTGGGTCACGTCAAAAGTAAAGTTCTTGGAGCTACCACTTGCGATGGTAACAATCATTGTTTCCCCGATTGCACGGGAAATACCAAGAACGAAGGATGCAATAATTCCTGACAGTGCTGCTGGAATTACAACACGGAAAGTGGTCTCCAGTTTGGTTGCACCTAGAGCTAGTGCTCCTTCACGCATTGCATTCGGTACAGACGTCATTGCATCTTCAGATAGGGAAGCGATCATTGGAATGATCATTACTCCCATTACTAATCCTGGACTCAAAATATTTGTAGCTCCTATTGAGGGGATAATATATTCAAGCATAGGGGTTACAAAGGTAAAAGCAAAGAATCCATAAACAATAGTAGGAATTCCTGCTAGTACTTCTAGTACAGGTTTTAAAACTCTTCTAACCTTATCAGATGCATATTCACTTAAATAAACAGCGGTCATGATGCCGATTGGCCCCGCTACGAGCATCGCGATTAAGGAAGAAACGATTGTACCGTTTATTAACGGTAATACCCCAAACTCAGGGTCTTGACTTAATGGTTTTAACACTGTTCCGGTGAAAAACTCAACGATTGGTACTTCTTGAAAAAACGAAATTGTTTCAGTTAGTAGGGTATATACAATACCGATTGTGGTTAAAACTGAGACTGCTGCAAAAAGAAACAAGATTACAGGGATTGATTTCTCTGTATAGTTGGAAATATTTCGTTTTTGTTTCTTTTGGTCTATTAAATCCCTTATAGAGCTTTCCTTATTATAATTTCCGTTAGGTGCCATGGGATCGCGATCACCCTTTCAATTTCCAGATACGATACGGTAAAACAAGCTTTCCTATTTATTAAAATAAAAGTCACAATAAGATGAGAGCATGGATAGCTCTCATCTTATTGGTGGTGTGTTTATTTTTTAATGAACGATTATTGTTGTAGTGCTTCTAATTCTTCTAGTTGTGTTTGTGCTTCTTCTTCAGGGATAGGAGCAAATCCTGTTTCCCCAGCGAATTCGTTCACATTGTTCATTACATATAGTGCATAATCTAAAACTTGTGGTTTTTCTTGTGCATTGTTTACGTTTAGGTAAGTGAACACTGGTCGAGTGAAGTCTGCGTACTCACCATCTTCAGCAATTGTGTCTAAAGAAGGTTCTACAGGGCCATTACCAAAGTCAACACTTACTGCTTGTAACTGGTCTTGGTTGTTTACATAGTAACCAAATCCGAAGAATCCGATAGCATTTGGATCTTCTGCTACTAATTGAACTAGAGTTGAGTACTCTTGTTGTAAGTTGATGTCACTTACTAGATCTTTTTCTTCAAGGATCGTTTCATACATGAACTCGTAAGTACCATGGTTTTCGTTCGGACCTACAACTACGATTTCTTCTTCAGGCCAATCAGGGTTGATATCGGACCAAGTTTCTACTCCACCATCAGCAAGGAAAATGCTTTTGATTTGTTCTGGAGTCATTTCAGTAGCCCAGTCGTTTTCAGGGTTGATAGCGATTGTTAATCCATCTAATGCAAGTTTAAGTTGTTGCGTTTCAATTTCAAGCTCTTCAGCTTTTGCTTGTTCTTCTTCTTTAATTAAACGAGATGCATCATTGAAGTCTGTTCCATCTTCAACTAGGAATTTTTCAAATCCAGCACTTGTTCCAGAACGACTAACTTCAACAGATACGTTTTCTTGAGTTGTCATATATTCTTCAGCAAGTCTAGACATTAGAGGGTAAACTGTACCCGAACCGTCAATTACGACTTCTCCTTCAACGCTCTCAGAGTCACCAGATGCAGATTCGCTTTCTCCGCCTTCTGAACTTGTCTCTTCTGAAGAGTCGCTTCCAGAGTCACTGTTCGAATCAGAACCGCTGTCTCCTTCTGAGTCTGATCCACATGCTGCTACGAATACAGCCAGTCCTGCGATAAGCAGAATCATTAAAAACCTTTTGAAATTCATTTGAATTGTCCTCCCCTTCTTGCGCTTATAAGTTTTGAAAGATTTTCTCTCTCAACTGCTAGTATAGTAGGGGAATGTTAAGAGAGTATGATTAGAATGTAAAGGTTTTGTAAATTAGGTAAAAAGTCCTCGATAGCTTTAAAAACTTATAGATTTATAAGCGCATAAGAAGAAGTACAAGGGGCATAGTGTGTATAATGAGATTGCGACTTTGATAAGGAATTTGCGTTAAAAATAGTACGATAGATAGGGGAGCTAATTATGAAGCTAATTGCAACAGATTTGGACGGAACTCTATTAAATGAAGAAGGAAAGGTAAGTCAAAAGAATGCCGAAGCGATTAAAAAGGCAACAGATCTTGGCATACAAGTAGTGGTTGCGACGGGTAGGTCTTACGAGGCTGCAAGTAAACCTTTACTAGAAGTAGGGATAACAGCACCGGTTATTTGCTTGAATGGAGCGAATACATATTCAAAGAATAAGGAATTATTAAGGGAAGCTCCTTTGGGAAGAGAAACCGCTAAAGATGTCCAAAAACATTGCGAAGAAGAAAATATATACTTTGAGCTTTTCACAAATGAAGGGGTTTATTCAACAAGTAGAGAGAAATTTATTCAAGTAATGATTGATATTTTAAAATCAGCAAATCCTGATATAACAGAGGATGAAATTAGAGTAGGTGCTGAACGGCGGTTTCAGAATGAAGAAGTTCAGTTTATCGACCATTATGCGACACTGTTTGAGCGGGATGATTTAACTGTCTATAAAATACTGGCATTCTCATTAGATGATAAAAAATTAAAAGATTTGTTTATTAATTTGGACGTAAACCCAAATTTAGCTATCACTTCCTCAGGTGAAGTGAATCTTGAGTTTAACCACCCTGACGCTCAAAAAGGCATAGCGTTGGAAGCACTGGCTAAGAGTATGGGGATTAATATGGACGAGGTTATGACACTTGGTGATAATTTTAATGATGTTAGCATGCTTACAATGGCTGGTCGAGGTGTGGCGATGGGAAATGCGGTAGAGGAAATCAAGGCATTATGTAAGTACACTACTAAATCAAATGAGGAACATGGCGTGGCTTATGCTATAGAGGAAATGCTGAAAGAGCTAGAATAGATACTTTTGTTAAAACGAAAGGTGTGGTAGATGTGCAAGCATCCTATACGACGAGTAAAGAGGCGTTAAGACGCTTTCTTCTTGAAACACAGCACCTTCTTCCTAGGAATCAGGAGCTTTCTGCCCTGGAAATGATACAGAACCTGGAATGTGTCCAGCTAGACCCAGTAGCTTCCGTGGAAAGAAACCAACATCTTGTCTTAATGGCGCGTCTCCCTAATTATCGACCTGAATTGCTCCATGAGTTGTTGAAGGAAGGGGAGCTTTTTGAATACTGGGCAAATGCAGCGTGTACAATTCCAATAGAAGATTATCCCATTTTTAAGACGATTCGAGCCAGAATGCAAAAGCTTGTTCAGCCTGAGCTTGATAAGCTTTCTCCTGTGGTTGAAGATGTGGTCACAAGGTTTAAGCAGGAGGGAGAGCTTCCCTCTCGTGCTTTCCGTTCAGAAGAAAGGGTGCTGGGTGCCTGGGATACAAACCTGCCAAAAACAAAGGCAACCTCCCGTGTTTTAAATTTACTGCTTGATGCAGGAAGACTTCGTGTTGTTAAAAGAGAAGGACCAGAAAGGTATTTTCATTTAGCAGAAGAAAGTCTCCCAAAAACCTTATTGGACGATGCTGAGAGAATTTCAGATGAAGAGGCAAAGCAAGCCTTGCTATGGAAGTACTTACGGGCATACCGTGTAATTGATTCACGGGATCCACGCCTTGGTTGGCAAAAGTTAAAAGCAGCAGAAAGAAAAGATACCATGGAAGAATTGGTAGAAAGTGAAAGAGCCGTCAGAATTAAACTTGAAGGAATAAAAACTACCTATTATATATTGGCACAAGATTTAGAGCGTCTAAAAAGACATGAAAGTGATGGAGAACGGTTTTCCATTGAACATAATAGCGTACACTTTTTACCACCACTTGATAATCTGCTTTGGCGCAGAGATCGCCTCGTGGACCTTTTTGATTTCACATACAGATGGGAAATCTATACGCCGAAGGAAAAACGGCAATATGGTTATTATGCAATGCCCATTCTTATAGGGGATCAGTTGGTTGGCAGGATGGACCCTGGTCTTGATCGAGCTACTAACCATCTATATGTTCGGCATCTTCAGATTGAGCCTACTATAAACCTAACCGAGCAACTGCGAGTTAATATTTGGCAAGGGATAGAGAGATTCGCATCTGCCCATGGGGCAACAGGGGTTACGTTAGATAAATTTAAGTGCGATATTTATTAGGCTTGTAAGAATGTCAGAACCTTCTATTCAACACTTCTCACATGTGGTAGACTGATAAAATAATAAAAGGGGAAGGGGATTAGGATGGCTGACAAAGAGGCATTAGACAGAGCAACAGGTAACACCGAAGTATCAAAATTACATTTCCATTTTGGCGCATTCGGCGCAGCAGTCCCTTTATTGTTTTTTGTAATATGGGCAATTACTACTAGCGTGCTGCAACTTTCATCAGAAATTGGCTTAGTGCTAGGTGCGGTAATTGGTTTAACATTAGGTCTTTTATTATCCAAGAGTAAGTGGGAAGATTATGCTCAAGGTATGTTTGACGGCTTAGCCCAGCCAATTGGTGTTATTGCAATGGTAGCTTGGTTTTATGCAGGTATGTTTGCTCAAGTTCTCCAAGTTGGAGGACTTGTTGAAGGGTTAGTATGGATTGGGGCATCAATAGGGGTGACGGGTGGCTTATTTGTGGCATTGACCTTCTTGCTGGCTGCTACTTTTTCTACTGCAGTTGGGACAGGTTATGGTACAACGGTAGCCTTCTGTACACTTATGTTCCCAGCTGGAGTGGCAGTGGAAGCAGACCCTGTCATGCTGTTTGCAGCTATTCTTGCTGGTGCAGTTTTTGGAGATAACCTAGCACCTGTGTCTGATACAACTATCGTGTCTGCAACTACACAAGAGGCAGATGTTCCTGGAGTGGTTCGTAGTAGGTTCAAGTATGCAATCGGTGCAGCAATCCCCACCGTCATCTTATTTGGTTTATTCGGTGGAGGGGAAAATGCAGTTGCTGACCAAGCTGCAGTTCAGGCGATGATGGAGCAGACAAATCCGAGTGGACTTTTCATGCTTGTGCCTTTCGCGCTTGTACTAATACTAGCGCTTTCCGGCCAGCATTTGATTACTTCTTTAACATGGGGGATTATAGCAGCAATTCCGTTGATTTTGTTGCTGAATCTTGGTTCTATGCGTGATATCCTTTGGTTTAATCCAGACTCAGATAGTATTGTAGAAGGTGCTTTAGTAGAAGGAATATCCGGTTATGTGAATATGGCTATTCTTATATTGCTCATTGTTACTGCCGCTCATTTACTCAAGCTTGGTGGAACAATGAAAGTAATCACAAAAGTCCTTGTAAGGTGGATTGGAAAATCAATCCGAAAAGCTGAAGTTTCTATTTGGGGAATTGTTGCACTGATGAACAGTGCGATTACGATTAATACAGCAGCTGAAATAGCAGCAGCTCCATTTGTGAAAGAACTTGGCGAGAAATACCGGATCCATCGTTATAGAAGAGCAAATATGCTGGATGCTGTTACTTCTGCGTTGGGGTATATATTTCCGTGGGGGGCGCCAGTTTTATTAGGCTGGGGGACAATACAGACCATGAAGGAGACATATGACTGGTTACCAGTTGTCTCTCCAACAGAGGTATTCCCTTTCGTCTTTCAAGGTTGGTTCCTCGTGATCGTCATGCTTATAGCTGCCTTAACAGGCTGGGGACTACGATACGAAGGGAAAAATGGTGAAGAAGTAAAGGAAAGACCATCGGAATAATATTTTAAAAGGATGAAGAGCCTTGAAGGATTCTTCATCCTTTTATTAACAAGTAAAAAATATGTGAAGGGGTGGAGGTATGAAACCAGATATTGCGTATCGGCAACCAAAGTCGATTTTAAATAGGGGAAATGGTTATCTGTCTGGCTATACTCATTCACTTAACCCTTATGCTGGTTGTGCTTTTGGTTGTTCATTCTGCTATGTTCGGAAGCTTCCTGTTTCTCTATTTAAAGGAAGGGATTGGGGAACATGGGTGGATGTAAAACAAGAAGCGGAAAAGGTTTTAAGAAAAGAAATGATCAGGGAAAAGAAAAAGGGTGAAGTGACTATTTTTATGTCTTCGAGCACGGATCCATATCAGCCTGTAGAACGTAAGGAAAGGATCACGAGATTTTTACTTGAGACAATGGTAGAGAACCCACCAGACTTTCTTTTCGTACAAACGAGAAGCCCGCTTGTTAGACGGGATATAGATTTATTAAAGCAATTTGGAGACAAGCTACGTGTCAGTATGACGATAGAAACAGATGATGATGCAATCCGCAAGCAATTCTCCCCTAAAGCCCCACAGGTTTCCTCCCGTCTAAATGCATTGGAAGATTTAAAAAGGCATGGAATACGAACACAGGCTGCAATCGCTCCTGTCTTACCAAGTACCGAAAAATTCCCATCTCTTTTAAAGGGGATTGCCGACCGCGTATGCATTGATGATTTTTACATGGGTGATGGTAGCGGCGGGAAGAGAACGGAACGATTAGGTGTCTTTGAATTATTTGATGAAATCGGTAAAGAAAATTGGACAGTAGATACAGCTTATAGAATCGTAGAGAACAGGATGTATGAAGTCTTTGCTAAAGAACAGGTGTTGATTAGTCAGGATGGCTTTGCGCCATACTAAATATAAAGCACTTAATAAAGAGAAACGGGCTGTTATTTGGCTTGTTTCCTTTTTTATACTCGTTAACTGAAGTCGGCCCTGCTTTTCCCCTTTTAATTAGAGCGCTCCTTTCTGCCGAATAGAATCCCTAAAGTAAGTACAGACAAAATCGGAGCGAGTGCAACCAGTGCTACCATACCAAACCCGTCAAGCAATGGATTCGTCTCCCCTATTTCACCAGCAAGCCCGACAAACATAGACAGAATGAACGTAGCTGTCATCGGACCTGTTGCCACACCGCCTGCATCAAAAGCAATAGAGATAAATGCCTTAGAGGAATAGCACAGCATAAGGAAGGCTGCGGCATAGCCTGGTATTAGAAACACCCAAAGGGACATGCCAATGATTAAACGAAGCATTGCCAATGCGACAGAAACACCTACGCCAATAGATATAGTGTATAATAGCCCCTTTTGTGGGATGTATCCACCAGAAGCTTTTTCTACCTGGTGTAATAATACATGAACTGCTGGCTCCGCATAGGCAGAAAAGAAACCTAATAGAAATCCAATGGGAAGAAGTAACCAAATAATATCGAGGGCTCCAAGTTCTGACCCGACTAGCCTGCCAATAGGCAAAAATCCAAGATACACACCTTGAAGGAACAAGGAGAGGCCGAAAAAGGTGAAAAGAAAGCCTATTAAAATAGGAAGAATCTTTCTTAGTGGCAGCTGGAAAAGTTGCACCTGGAAGATGAAAAATATAAACAACAAAGGAGCAAGTGCAGCTCCGACCTCTAGCATCGTTTGCCCAAACCCCTGGAATAGTTGAGAGATCATCCGTATATCACTCCTAATAATAGTACGGCGATAATTGGCCCAATCGAAGCAAGTGCCACAAGCCCGAATGCATCCTTGGAAACCGTATTTCTTTTCATCACAGAGGCCACACCTACGCCTAGTGCCATAATAAATGGCACGGTCATAGGACCTGTCGTTACACCCCCTGCATCAAAGGAAATAGGGATGTAAGAAGGAGGGGTAAAGGAAGCAAGCAGAAATACGATGCTGTAACCAGCTATTAAAAGGATTACGAAGTTCAATTGGAAAATAATACGGAGAATTGCAAGGCTGATGAATATCCCAACCCCAAGCGATACAGATAAAAGTAGAACGGCTTTTGGGATTGTCCCTCCTGATACAAGGTCAACCTGTGATGAAAGGACTCGCACATCAGGCTCGGCAATCGTTACTACAATCCCAAGTAAAAAACCGACCCATACCACCACCCACACCTTATTCGTTCTAGGTAAGGCAGAACCAATCATTTCTCCAACAGGAAGTAGACTCATATTAACTCCTAGCAAAAAGAGAACCAATCCGGCTCCTATAATAAGCACACCAAAAAGAAATGGCATAAATTGTGTAACTGGAAGCTGAATAATAAATAATTGCAACAACAGTATAACAATGGTGATAGGTAGAATAGAGAGCAGCACTTCTTTAATAGTCTCCTTCATCGTACCCTCCTCCCGTCTGGAAAATCACATATAAAGAGAATTCATTTGGTGAAGGGTTTCTCCTCTCCCGCACAAATGTTAGTTGAACGAATCGACCTTTACTGTCAGTTGATCGCCCACTTAGAATGCTTAATAGCTTCCCGCATTCTGGAATTGGTGGTTTTACTGCCAGTTAAGATGGGATAAAAATCCGGCAATTCTATTTATATTCGTGGACAAGTAATATATTACTCTCTAAGGCTTTGAAAACATTTACTAGGTATTTATTTTTTCATAAATTGGCTATTAACGGTTGAATATTTATTCTAAATAATGCATAATAATTCAAAAGAGATTTCAGGCAAAGGGAGTGTTGGAAAAGTGGGCAAGGAGAAAATTGTTTTAGCATATTCAGGTGGTTTAGATACATCGGTGGCTGTTAAATGGCTACAGGATAAGTATAATTACGATGTGATTGCTGTTGCGTTAGATGTTGGGGAAGGGAAAGATTTAGATTTTGTAAAGGAAAAAGCATTAAATGTAGGTGCCATTAAGTCCTATGTAATTGATGCAAAAGAGCTATTTGCCAACCAGTTCGTACTACCTGCATTAAAATCCAATTTGCTTTATGAAGGGAAGTATCCTTTAATTTCCGCACTATCACGTCCATTAATCGCCAAGGTTTTAGTGAATATTGCGGAAAAAGAAGGAGCAGTTGCTGTAGCCCATGGATGTACTGGAAAAGGGAACGACCAGGTCCGCTTTGATGTAGCGTTCACGGCGTTAAACCCAAATCTGAAAATTGTTGCACCTGTCCGTGAATGGGCGATGTCAAGAGAAGAAGAGTTAAAATACGCCAAGGAAAACGGAATTCCAGTGCCCATTGACGTGGATAATCCGTTCAGCATTGATCAGAATTTATGGGGACGGAGCAATGAGTGCGGAATACTGGAAGATCCATGGGTAGAAGCACCTGAGGAAGCGTATGACTTAACGGCTAACCCTGTCGATGCACCAGATCACCCAGAAACAATCCAGATAACATTTGAGGAAGGGACTCCAGTGTCACTTGATGGGGAGGCATTATCCTTAGATAAGCTTATTCTTAAGTTAAATGAAATAGCGGGAAAGCATGGCGTTGGACGTATCGACCATGTTGAGAATCGCCTTGTGGGTATAAAATCAAGGGAGATTTATGAGGCCCCGGCAGCGCTAACGCTTATTGCTGCCCATCAAGAGCTTGAAGCACTCACTCTTCCAAGAGAAGTAGCGCAGTTTAAACCACTAATTGAACAAAAGCTGGCACAAACGGTCTATGATGGACTTTGGTATTCACCGTTAACAAATGCTTTAACGGCGTTTATTGAACAGACACAAACGCATGTATCCGGCACAGTGAAAGTGAAGCTGTATAAAGGTCATGCGAAAGTGGTCGGACGTGAATCTGCACAGTCTCTATATGACTTTGACTTGGCAACATATAATGCTGAGGATGCTTTCGATCATGAAGCAGCGCTTGGTTTTATAAAACTTTGGGGATTACCAACGAAGGTTCATTCTACTGTAAACCAAACCTATGCCAACAAGGATGAAGCGATTGAAAAGGCAATTTTGGACGTTAAAGAAGCTGTTAAACCATGAAACTATGGGGAGGGAGATTCACCAAGCCAACGAACCAGCTAGTAGATGAATATACAGCTTCTATCCATTTTGATAAAAAGCTTGCAACCTATGATATAAAAGGGTCAATCGCCCATGTCGCAATGCTTGCGAAATGTGAGATTATTAGTGTAGACGATGCAAATGAGATTACGGCAGGACTAACTGCAGTTATGGAAAAAATTAATAACGGAGAAGCAGTTTTAAGTGAAGAACATGAAGACATTCATATGAATGTAGAAAAACTGCTTATTGATGAAATTGGCACCATTGGAGGCAAACTTCATACAGGCAGAAGCCGAAATGACCAAGTAGCTCTGGACATGCGGCTCTACCTGCGTGATGCTTTATTGGATATTAGTCAATTAGTGGCTACCTTGCAAGAGGCGTTATTAAAGCAGGCAAAGGAAAATAAGGAAACGGTTCTACCAGGCTATACCCATTTACAGCGAGCACAGCCTGTTCTGTTTGCCCACCATATGTTGGCCTATGTTTTTATGTTGCAGCGTGATGTGGAACGGCTTGGGGACAGCTGGAAACGTGTCAACAAATCTCCGCTTGGTGCTGGTGCGCTGGCTGGAACGACTTTTGCGATTGACCGTCAGTTTGTTGCAGATGAATTAGGTTTTAATGGAATATGCGAAAATAGCCTTGATGCGGTGAGCGATAGAGATTTTGTTGTTGAGTTTCTTGGAAATGCAGCCCTTATTTCCACTCACTTATCAAGGCTTTGCGAAGAGCTTGTGCAATGGTCCAGTGCTGAATTTAATTTTATTGAGTTGGATGATGCTTTTTGTACAGGTAGCAGCATGATGCCACAAAAGAAAAACCCCGATGTAGCGGAACTTGTGCGAGGTAAAACAGGGCGTGTCTATGGAAACCTTATTGGCATGCTGACAACACTTAAAGGCCTTCCATTAGCCTACAATAAAGATATGCAGGAGGATAAGGAAGGGATGTTTGATACCGTGGAGACCTTAAAAGGGGCGCTCGCCTTATTTGCCCCCATGATGGAGACCATGGACGTGAAGCAGGAAAACATGTATGAAGCTGTACGGAATGATTTTTCCAATGCGACAGATTTAGCCGATTATCTCGTTGGGAAAGGAATGGCCTTTCGGGAATCGCATGCAGTCGTGGGAGAGATTGTGCTCCATTGTATTCAGAAAAACAAGTACCTGCTGGATATGACGTTGCAGGAAATCAAAGGGTTTTCTTCTATTATAGAAGAGGATGTTTTTGCTTACCTAACACCTGAGGCAGTGGTAAATGCACGTAATGTCGCAGGCGGAACAGCATTAATTCGTGTGGAAGAACAAATTACAATCGTGGAAAAGAATTTAAAAGAAACAGAACATCGACTTGCCAGGTGGGCGAAACAAATTGAACCATTAAGCTAATATTAAATCTTTGTAAGGTTCTGTTATAACGAAGGGCTTCTGCTTTCTTTTCAATCGCCCTGTATGCTAAACTAAAGAAAATTAATAATTACTGACTCTCAAAGGGGAGTAGCGGGTGGAAAAGGTTAGCCCTTTCCATAATAAAGTCGTCATTCCATGGCTTTTGCCATCGGCTTTATTGACAGTGAAATGTTCAGCGAGACCTTTGCCTTTTTACGGGCAAAGGTCTCGCTTTTTTCATATATGTTTTCTAACTAGGCGAAACAATTCGTCATTATTTTTCGTAAGTCGTAAATACTAATGGCAGGAAGGAAGATAGGATGAAATATTATCAACAGAAACCTGAAGATGTCATAGATCAATTAAATACTTCAGAAAATGGGTTAAGTAGCTCAGACGTGAAACAAAGACTGGAGGAGCATGGGTACAACGAAATTGAAGAAAAAGAAAAGGATCCAATCTGGAAGCTTTTTTTAGAAACATTTAAGGATTCTATGGTTATTGTTTTGCTTGTAGCGGCTGGAATTCAGCTTGTATTAGGTGAAGTAATTGAGTCACTTATTATTTTCCTTGTACTCTTAATTAATTCTGTTATTAGTGTGGTACAAACGCGAAAAGCAGAAGGTTCTTTGGAAGCTTTACGAAGTATGTCTGCTCCCGTCGCTCAGGTAATTCGAGATGATACGAAGCAGACTATCCCTGCTCGTGAGTTAGTGCCAGGAGATGTCGTTTTCTTAGAAGCAGGCGACTATGTACCTGCAGATGGAAGAGTCCTGGAGAGCGGTTCTTTAAAAGTCGATGAAGGAATGCTCACAGGAGAATCCGAAGCAGTCGAAAAAGAAACGAAGATGATTGAGGAAGAGGTAGCACTTGGGGATCGCAAAAACATGGTTTTCAGTAGCTCCTTAATTGTATATGGCCGTGGTACCTTTGTAGTGACGGGTACAGGTAAGGAAACGGAAATTGGTAAAATCGCTGGTATGATCGAAACGGCTGAGGAAAAGCAGACTCCACTCCAGCGGAAGCTAGACAGTTTTAGTAAAAAGCTTGGTATCGGAATTCTTCTACTATGTATTGTCATTTTTGCTGTTCAAGTCGGTAGAATCTGGTTTGGTGATAGTGATGCAGATACAACGACCGCGATTATAAATGCACTAATGTTCTCTGTCGCAATAGCGGTAGCGGCAATACCAGAGGCGCTTTCTTCGATTGTTACCATTGTCCTTTCTGTTGGTACGAATAAAATGGCTAGGCAGCATGCGATTATTCGGAAGTTGCCTGCTGTAGAAACGTTAGGATCCACAAGCGTTATTTGTACAGATAAGACAGGGACTTTAACACAAAATAAAATGACGGTAATGGATCACTATTTACCTGGTAAGGAAAATGCGGAGCTTCCAGACGATACAGAGAACTGGGATGAAGCACAAAAACTACTCCTTTACACAGCAGTCCTGTGTAATGATTCCTATATCAATGAAGAAGGACAAGAAATTGGGGATCCAACAGAAGTAGCGTTAATCCATTTCGCCAATAAAGTATTTGGAGATTATGAAGATATCCGTAAAGCTTATGATCGAGAAGAGGAGCTTCCATTTGATTCTGACAGAAAATTAATGTCTACTGTCTATACCATTGACGGGAAAAAGCGCATGTTAATTAAAGGTGGACCAGATGTCATGTTTGAGCGTGCGTCTTATATACTTCTTGACGGGGAAGAAAAGCCATTGACAGATGAGCTTTTAGAGGAGTTTAAAAAGGCTAATGAGCGCTTTTCTGAACAAGCTCTTCGCGTTTTGGCATATGGGTATAAGCCGCTGGGAGAAGAGGCAGTTCCGATTAGTCACGAAGATGAAAAAGAATTTGTTCTAGTTGGTTTGACAGCAATGATGGATCCACCACGTGAGGCAGTTTATGGATCGATTGAGGAATCGAAAAAAGCAGGTATTCGCACAGTCATGATAACTGGTGATCATAAAACAACAGCACAAGCAATTGGCAGGGATATTGGCTTGATGGACCAAGATGATATTGCTGTAACGGGTCAAGAGCTAGATGCTATGTCTGAAGCAGAACTGGAAGAAAAATTAGAGAATATTTCAGTTTATGCGAGGGTTTCGCCAGAGAATAAAATTCGTATTGTAAGAGCCTGGCAGAAACGCAATAGCATTACAGCTATGACGGGTGATGGTGTAAACGACGCTCCAGCTTTAAAACAGGCAGACATTGGGATTGCAATGGGAAGTGGGACAGACGTCGCAAAAGATTCCTCAGCCATGATTTTAACGGATGACAACTTTGTCTCTATCGTTAATGCAGTGGGTGTAGGACGTACCGTATTTGATAATATTAAAAAAGCAATTGGCTATTTGTTTGCTGGAAACCTTGGAGCAATCATTGCAATTTTGTTTGCTGTTATTTTTAACTGGGCAAACCCATTCACTGCCCTGCAGCTATTGTTTATCAATCTTGTAAATGACTCCTTGCCAGCTATTGCCCTTGGAATGGAAAAGTCAGAGCCTGATGTGATGAAACGGAAGCCACGTAATATTGAGGAAGGTATTTTCTCTGGAGGCACGACGCGAGCAGTTCTGACAAGAGGTATTCTAATTGGTATAGCGGTTATCATTTCACATTATATCGGTTTACAACATTCCGATGAAATGGGTGTTGCTATGGCATTTACGACACTGATTCTGGCAAGATCTCTCCAGACATTTGCTGCACGATCTAATACGCAAACAGCGTTCGGGGCTGGTTTCTTTAGTAATAAATATGTCCTCGGTGCTGTAGCACTTTGTTTAGTGCTTTATACAATCACTGTACTGCCATTTGCCAGAGATGTATTCTCTATACCAGAAACCTTTGGCTTACAGGATTGGGCAATTGCAGCAGGCTTATCCGTAGCTGCAGTAATTTTAATGGAAATGCTTAAAAAGCTTTTGTATGTTCTTCAGAAAAAATAAGGTGAAAAAGGTGAGCAGTTGCATACACTGCTCACCTTTTGTTCTGCTATAATAGGCTTATTGTTCTTAAATGGAGTGTGCTTCATCATGTTAAATATCGGAAAAATAATACTTCACACGCTCGTATTAGTTGGATTTTATCAGATTGGCGTCTTTATCCAGAAAACCTTTCATCTGTTTGTACCTGGCAGTGTAATTGGAATGATATTGCTCTTTATACTATTGTCTCTAAAAGTGGTAAAGGTTACGTGGATAGAAAATGGGGCGCGCTTTATCGTGGATAATCTCGCGCTTTTTTTTATTCCTGTTACAGTTGGCGTGTTAGAATACTATCATGTATTTGCAGGGAAAGGTGCATTATTAATCGTAATAGCTTTAGTTAGCACCATGCTCGTTATGGGATTATCAGGTGCAACAAGTCAATGGCTAGTTAGACGGAGGGCGAAAGAGCATGATTGAGCTTATCATTGGTTTACTAGCTATAGTCGGCACTTGTCTCGCCTATATTCTATCAGTTCGTCTGCATGCAAAATGGAATGTTACGATTACTGCACCTGTCATCATCGCTACTATTCTCATTATTTGTGTGTTACTAGTCTTTCAGATTCCGTACGAAACATATATGATCGGGGGACAATGGATCGATCATTTATTGGGCCCTGCGGTCGTTGCATTAGCATATCCTTTATACAGTCAACGTGAGACTTTAAGGAAATTGTTGATTCCATTATTAGTTGGGACATCGCTTGGAGCTGTAGTAGGAATCTCTTCTGGTGTGTTAATGGCAAAGTGGGCGAAATTTGACGAATCGCTTATCTATGCGCTAAGTCCAAAGTCGGTCACCACCCCTGTTGCGATGGCGGTTACGGAAACATTGGGAGGCATTATCCCGCTTGCTGCAGTGTTTGTTATGTTTGCAGGGATTGGTGGTGTGATGCTCCATAATCTGGTATTCCGCTTGTTTAGGTTGGATCACTACCTTGGAAGAGGTGTTGGCATGGGAAGTGCTTCCCATGCTATCGGATCAGCAACACTAATGGAGAATAGTCAATTAGAAGGATCAGTCAGCACTGTCGCAATGGTCATAAGTGCGATTGTCGTATCCGTGATCGCTCCAGCGCTAGTTTCCCTGTTGCTATCGTAAATAAAAACCCAAGTCTATTATTGACTTGGGTTTTGTGTTTAAAAGAATTGCTACGGTAATCGTAATTTCTAGTGACGTTTATTCAACCATAACACACCAGACTTAGCGAGCCTTGGGAGTAGTCCTGTCATAGGCTTTTGCATCATATTCCCAAAACCATCTGATTTCCCCAATGATCCAAGGGTTCCCTTAAGTTTAATTTCCTTCGGTTTCTTTGGTTCTTTGTCACGTAGCACAGCATACAACACCTCTGCAATTTGCTCCCCTTGTTGGCCGGCGAGCTGAGCACTTGGAGAGTACTCGGAAGATGCGCAATCCCCGACGACATATACATTAGGATAATCAGGCACTTGATAATAATCATTCAGGATGACTTTTTCCTGTGTATCCTTTTTAAAGGGAAGCTCTCTGACAAGGTAGTTCGGTTGTACACCAGCTGTCCAAATCGTCACATCGTTGACATAGCATACGCCATTATTGCAAACCCCGTCTTTTTCTACATACTCCACACTGGCATGATGCAGCACGTCCACATCATTCTTGATAAACCATTCTGAAACGTATTCTTGAATTTTTGGATCAAACGCTTTCAAAACGGAAGCTCCGCGGTCAAGTAAGCGAATATTTAAGTCTGGCCTACTTTCTCTAATCTCTGAAGCTACTTCAATTCCACTTAATCCAGCGCCTACTACGGATACTTTTCCGTATGCTTTTAGGTTACAAACAGCAAGCCCGGTTTTCCTTGCCTTTTCAAAAGTTTGCACACTATGTGTGAATTCTTCTGCTCCTTCAATGCCATGATAATTGTCCTCGCAGCCAAGGCCGATTACTAAATAATCATAGAAAAGAATTTTACTGGAATCTTGGAATTGAATCTGCTCATTTTCAGTATCAATTTTTTTAATTTCTCCATAAACATAATGGACGCGATGATCATCTGGGAAACTCAAACGTACGTCCTTCTCTGCAGATGTTCCAGCAGCTATCGTGTAGAACTCTGTTTTTATAGAATGATATGGATTTCTATCGACTAGGGTGATTTCCAACGAATCTGGTAACTGTTGCTGCAATAGTCCGAGAATTACCTTTAAACCACCATACCCTCCACCTAATACTACCAAACGCTTCATAACAAAACCCCATCTCTGAAAAAAGAATAATGATGTCTATGTCTATTTTAGCGAAGATGCAACCATCTGTCACCAGAAGACTGAATTCTCCACAAATCGACATATGCTTTATGCTATACTACGAAAAAAAGGAGGGGTTCCGATGGGAGAAAAAGCAACGATAGCTATTCAGGATACATATGATGAAAAATATTCATGGTGCTACGGGTGTGGAAGGCTAAATGAGCAAGGGTTACAGATTAAGACAAGGTGGGAAGGAGAAAAGACGAAAACAACCTACCTTCCGCGACCGGAGCATATGGCGATACCCGGTTTTGTGTACGGTGGGCTAATTGCATCTATCATCGATTGCCATGGTACCGCATCTGCGGCAATGGCATTGCATCGTAAAAACGGTTTTGAGCCAAGTGAAGGGCCAGAGCCTCCAAGGTTTGTTACGGCCTCTTTAAACATTGACTATGTAAAGCCAACCCCACAGGATGTTCCCCTAACCTTAATCGGTACAATAGAGGAGATTCATCCTAAAAAGTGGCGGGTCATCACAGAACTATTTGCACAAGATACTCGTTGCGCAAGGGGAGAAGTTATTGCGGCAGTTATGCCTAAGACGTTTATGAAGTCAGAAAATTAATTACGTTTGAGGGAAGGATGTTAACGTGCGTTTTCCGTTTGCAGATATATCATTATGGCGAAAAAGAAGCAAGGCAGGCATCGGTTCAACATTAGCAGGAGTAATTGCCTTATTGTTTCAGGCATATCGTGGTTTTCCGTTGCATGATACCTTGGATTATACGTATCTAATAGTAAGCTTTTTGCCAATCCTAATAGGGGTTCTGCAGTATATAAACAACGTAGCAATGCCTAGAAGGGATTACATTATCATGGATGAGGGTGAAATTTCTATTTACCGGGCCTTTTTTCTCCCGCGTAAAAAAATCCCTTTAGAAAATATAGAAAGGTATATACCGGTAAGCACGCTTATTATTTTAAGGTTAAAGGATGGGCGGGAGCACCAATTTAATACAGATTGGCTTTCGAAAGAGTCGATCAGGGAAATTCGTGTCTTTCTTTCCGAAGTTACAGAGAAAAAGCGACATTATGGATGACTAACTTTGGCGTTTTCCCAGGCTATCATGAATAAGCTGTACCTACTTTCCATTAGTCCTTCTTAGTGACAAGGCTAGTTAAATCACGTATAATTACTCTTTCAAACGATGTTTAAAAGAGGAGTATTACATGACGAAAACAAATGCGCTTCCGTTTACTGTTGGAAAAACCGACAACTTCTTTGACCGACTAGGGGACTATGTTGGAGATGTATTCTATGATATCCTCCCGGAAAAGGGCTATGAGCTACGGGATGAACAAATATATATGGCCTTTCAGCTTGAACAGGCTTTTAAAAATAAACGTACCATTTTTGCTGAAGCGGGTGTAGGTACAGGGAAAACTTTCGTTTACTTACTATACGCAATTTGCTATGCGAGATATAGAAGAAAGCCAGCTATTATCTCTTGTGCGGACGAGACCCTGATTGAACAGCTTGTTAAAAAGGGCGGCGATATTGAAAAGCTTGAAGAAGCACTAGGTCTCAATATCGATGTTCGACTTGCAAAGGCAAGAGAAAACTACGTCTGTATGAAAAAGCTGGACCCAATTGCCAACCGAACCGATGACGAAGATATTCTTCGTGTCCATGATGAAATTCCTGATTTTGTGTTTGATACAGGAGCATCCATGCAATCCTTTGAACGCTACGGGGATCGCAAGGAATATCCATGGGTGCCAAACGAAAAATGGGAAGCAATTGCTTGGGATCAATTACAGCAGTGCTCTACTTGTGAATGGCGCCACAGAAGTGGGCAAACATTGAACAGGGAATATTATCGCCATGCCCAGGATTTAATCATTTGCTCGCATGACTTTTATATGGAGCATATTTGGACGAAGGACTCGCGCAAACGGGAAGGGCAAATGCCTCTTCTTCCAGAGGCAAGCTGTGTCGTGTTTGATGAAGGTCACTTGTTAGAATTTGCTGCCCAAAAAGGGCTCACTTATCGTTTTAATTTCCAGGCATTAAGCAAGGTGTTAACAGGATACATGGGCCAGGATGTACGCGAAGAATCTCTTCATCTAATTGAAGAAATATTAGGCTTAAATGATGATTGGTTTGACCTTCTTGAGGAGAGCGCTGTGCCGGTTCAAGGCTCTGAACGCCATGAGATAACTCTTACAAAGGGGTTAAAAACACTCGCTGAAAAGCTCCATTCCAACGTACAGGAATTACTAGAACAACTAGTGTTTGATGCGGAGCTTTTCACCATTGAAGACTACCATATTAAAATTATGGAAGAATATTTAGAGTTTTTCTCTTACGGTTTATCCATCTTACTGCAAGATGATGAAGGCATATACTGGCTCGAGAAGACGGATAACGAAACAAGTCTTGTCATTATGCCACGATTAGTAGAGGAAGTATTACGGAAAGAAGTATTTTCCCAAAACATACCGTTCGTCTTTTCTTCTGCCACTCTTTCACAAGGAGAGGACTTTACGTATTTAGCCGATAGTCTTGGGATCCAGTCATATGATTCCTTCTCTGTCAATTCGCCATTCGATTATGAGCAACAAATGCAAATATATAACGATATGGAAACAGATAAACAAGCGAAATACGAATCCATTTATAAAAAAATGATGGACAATAACGGCAAGACGCTAGTTCTGTTTGCTTCAGCCCAGGAAATGAAAGATTTCCGTAACTGGGCAGACGATAAAACCTGGGAATTCTCTGTTTTGTATGAAGGTGATAGAGAAATCAGTGAAACTGTCAAAGCCTTTCAGCTTGATGAGTCAGCTGTACTCTGTGCCTACCATCTATGGGAAGGTCTAGATGTACCAGGTGAAGCATTAACCCAAGTCATCATTGCTTCCCTGCCATTCCCGCCGAAGGATCCGGTTTTCCAAGCAAAACGGAAGCACGTGGAAAATCCTCAAACAGAGGTGGATGAACCATATATGTTACTTCGCTTACGCCAGGGAATAGGTCGTCTGATTCGGACAAGCACCGATCATGGAAGTATTCATATCTGGATGACAGAAGAAGAAAAAAAGGCCTATTTTGCAGCCATACAAAAGGTAGTTCCTGTGAAAATTGTATAGATTATAAGCCACGCTTGGTTGCGTGGCTTTTTATATGGGATAAAGTCACACTTCGTAAAAGTGAAACATCCCGGGGCAAAAGTGAAACGTCGCGACCCCAAAGTGAAACCACCAAGCCAAAAATTGAAACCATCCGCATGTAAATCCCTGCAACAGCTAAAAATAAGAAAAAAAGGAGGCGGTTCTCGCTATGAATCAAGCAGTATTTTTAGATCGAGATGGTGTCATTAATGAAGTTTTAACGGAAAGGGTAAAGTTTGTAAATAAGCCTCAGGATTTTTATTTGCTAGAAGGGGCAGGAGAAGGAATATACCTGCTGCAACAAGCTGGGTATAAGATTTTTGTTGTGACCAATCAAGGTGGGGTTGGCCTTGGTTACATGAAAGAAAAAATGCTACATAGCGTGCATGATGAGATGCAGAAGAAATTGCGCTCTTATAACGCGCATATAGATGCGATTGCCTATTGCCCACATAAACCTCATGAGAATTGTCCTTGCCGAAAACCAAAACCACAAATGATCCACGATTTAGCAGAAGCTTGGGATATTGATCTTACGCAGAGCTTTATGATTGGAGATCGGGAGCCAGACATTGTGGCAGGCAAACAGGCTGGTACAAAAACAATTCTAGTAGGCGCTCGGGATCAGGATAAGGTAGAAGCTGATCTTGTATTTGAGGATCTGTTAGAGGCTGCTACGTATATAACTAGCCAGATTGAAATATAAATGCACAAATGTCCTGCTGCCATACTTTGCATTTATGGACCGAACAGAAGTAGCTGAAAAGCGTGATGTATCCTAAAAACATGACACTTGTCATATATGCCTCTTGACGTTTATGACTTATAAGAACTTACGAAAAATCTTATACTAGTAATAAGAAAAAGTTCGTTATCTAAACGTAGGAGGCTATTATGAGTAAACAAAAACAGGCACAGTTAAGAAACAGTGTAAAAGCTTATACAGGTGCGGATCGTAGGGCTAGTATTATACAGCTATTAAACACGGTACTTCCATTCTTGCTGTTGTGGTTTCTTGCTTATCAAAGCCTAGCTGTTTCTGTCTGGCTTTCTATCGCACTTGCTGTCATCGCATCAGGCTTTGTTATTCGGATCTTTATTATTTTTCATGATTGTACACATGGATCGTTCTTCAATGGGAGTAGGGCGAACCGAATTGTTGGCACCATTACGGGAATTATTACCCTGTTTGCATTTGAAAAGTGGAAGAGAAGCCATGCCATTCACCATGCAACAAGTAGTAATTTGGATAAGCGTGGTACTGGTGATGTATGGGTGATGACCGTAGAAGAGTATAAAGCAGCCTCTTTTTGGGGGAGACTGGCATATCGTTTATACCGTAATCCGTTAGTGATGTTTGGTTTAGGGCCGATTTATTTGTTCCTTATCTCGAATCGATTTAATCGAAAAGGCGCACGTAAAAAGGAACGTATGAATACGTACCTAATCAATGCCTCGATCGTGTTGATTTATGGTTTATTAATTTGGGCAATTGGCTGGCAGGCTTTCTTAATCATCCAGCTACCTATTCTATTTATTTCCGGGTCCCTCGGCATTTGGCTTTTTTATGTGCAACACCAGTTTGAGGATTCCTATTTTGAAAATGAGGAAGAGTGGGATTATGTAAAAGCTGCTGTTGACGGTAGCTCCTATTATAAATTGCCAAAGGTGATGCAGTGGCTTACAGGGAACATTGGATATCACCATGTTCATCATCTTAGCCCAAGGGTGCCAAACTATCGTTTGGAAGAAGCTCACGAATCCACGCCACCATTACAAAAGGCGACAACGATTACATTACGAACTAGCTTACAATCCATTCGTTTTCGTTTATATGATGAGGCGACAAAGTCATTCGTTAGCTTTAAAGAAGTGAAAGCATTATTAAAGAATCCAAAGAGCAATTTGAAGTTAAACACGGGCAAGACAAGCTTTCAAGAAGAATAATAACAAAGCCCTTCAAGGTATCTTGGAGGGTTTTGCTTTTTACATTTATAAGATAATATAGAGAAAACAACGTAAAGAGGTGGCATTCATGCAAAACTGGTATCATATTTTTCCGAAAAACACAGGGTTAAGTGCGTTTGCATGGCTTGTGTTTTGTTTGCTTCCTTTTTACTTTATATTTCGGTCGACATCCCTTCTAGAAACATTATTAGGAATTACAATGATCGTGCTTTTTTTTGCGACATACCGCCTTTCCTTTATTAAAAAAGGCTGGACGGTATATGTCTCGATCTCTATAGAAATGGCAATTAGTATTGGCATGACCCTATATTTTGGGTATGTCTATTTTTCGTTGTTTCTAGCCTTTTATATAGGAAACATTGAAAATAGAGCAGGCTTTATCGTCTTATATATTGTTCACATGGTAACAACGGTCTCTGCTGTTAGTATTGGATTTATTACGGAAAGTCCGCAGTTTATCAACCAGACTCCGTTTATTGTTATTAGTGTTATTGGCGTGATCCTTCTCCCACTTACGCTAAATAGTCGGAACAAACGGGAAAAGCTGGAAAAGAAACTGGAGGATGCGAATCAAACAATATCAAGATTAATGGTAATAGAAGAGCGCCAGCGGATTGCCAGAGATCTTCATGATACACTCGGCCAGAAGCTTTCCCTTATCGGCTTGAAAAGTGATTTGGCAGGAAAGATAATCAAGCATGATCCAGAAACAGCGAAAAAGGAAGTAGAGGATATTAATCAAACGGCGCGCCTGGCCCTTAAAGAGGTACGGGAGATGGTGTCAGATATGAAGCACGCTAAATTGAAGGATGAAGTTGTACATGCCAGTCATATTTTAGAAGCTGCTGGTATTTCTTTTCAAATAGAAGGGCAAGACAATGGGGAGGAGATGCCGCTTTTAGTGGAGAACATCCTTGGCATGTGTCTGAAGGAAGCTGTTACAAATGTAGTGAAGCACAGTAAGGCCACTGTTTGCCGGGTTGACATTAGCAATAGCCCAAGCGAACAAAAACTTGTTGTCCAAGACAATGGAGTAGGTGCTGTAGAGACAAAGGATATACGTAAGGGGAATGGCCTCCAAGGAATAAAGGAAAGGTTGGATTTTGTAAATGGGAACTTAGCCATTGACACATCGAATGGGACAACCTTAACGATAAAAATTCCTAAGGTCATCCAACAAAAGGGCAAGGAGGGGCTGAAATGATTAGGATTGTTATTGCAGAGGACCAAGGAATGCTGCTTGGCGCCCTAGGCTCCTTGCTTAGCTTAGAAGAAGATATGGAAGTGATTGGGAAGGCCAAAAATGGAGAAGAGGCAATTCAAATGGTGAAAAGCCTCCAGCCGGAAATTTGTATTATGGACATTGAGATGCCTATAAAAAGCGGGCTTGATGCAGCAGAAAACTTAAAAGACGAGCCTTGTCAGGTCATCATCCTTACTACCTTCGCGCGTAATGGGTATTTCCAGCGTGCACGAAATGCTAATGTGAGCGGTTATTTATTAAAGGATAGTCCGAGTGAGGAGTTGGCAGCTGCTATTCGGACGATCATGGACGGAAGAAAAGTATATGCCCCAGAATTAATCGATATGGCTTATCGGGAAGAAAGTCCTTTAACAGAACGCGAGGAACAGGTGATTAAGCTGATTGCTGATGGAAAAACGACAAAGGATATTGCCAAGGAACTCTATTTGACAAATGGAACAGTGCGGAATTACGTGTCGGTGATTTTAGATAAATTGGGTGTTAGCAACCGGATTGAAGCAATCTCTAAATTTAAGGAGCAAGGCTGGTTTTAACTTGATGGGTGGCTTTGAAATAAAAAAGCCTCCTCTTTGAAAAGAGAAGACTTTGGATAGCTTAAGAAAGACGGCGAATACGTTCATCAAGCTGTGGGTGTGTTGAGAAAATGCTTGATTTACGTTTTCCGTTAATCTTTAATGTAGCAACAGATGTGTCATCATTGCGTACACGGTTAGCGTATGCTTTTAAGGATTCAAGCGCATGTTTCATTTTATCTTTACCAGCAAGGTCTGCGCCTCCACGGTCCGCATGGTATTCCCGGTGACGCGAGTAGGCGAAAACAACAAGACTTCCTAACACAGAGAAGACAAGCTGGAATAAAATAATAGCAAGGAAGTGAACGATTGGTGCAAGATCTTCCTTAACAAACCTTGATACAATAAATGCAGCAATTCGTGCAAGGAATACAACAAAGGTGTTGACCACCCCTTGCAAGAGTGTCATCGTAACCATATCTCCATTCGCAACGTGAGCCACCTCATGTGCAATAACGCCTTCAATCGCATCGTCATCCATCTCATGAAGTAATCCAGTTGAAACAGCAACAAGAGAACGTTTTTTCGAAGGACCTGTAGCAAAGGCGTTTACTTCAGGAGAATCATAAATCCCTACTTCCGGCATATGCATAAGTCCAGCCGCTCTTGAAAGGCGGTGTACCTTTTCCACAACCTCACGTTCTTCCCCGGATAAAGCGCCATTTGGATCAAGCACGCGCACATTCATCATTTTCTTAGCCATCCATCTTGACATGGCTAATGAAATAAAGGATCCTGTGAAACCGATAATGGCACTAAATATAAGCAATGTTCCAAATTGGATCGTGCCATCAGGACCAATATAGTTCCAAGTGCCAGGTATTAGAGTAAAAATAATCGAAATCGTTGCCAAAACCAAAATGTTGGTTAGTAAAAAGTAAAAAATTCGCTTACCCACGTCCTCACCCTTTATAATAGTTTTTGAGATTTTCTTTTCATTGCTTGTGAAGCATTCACATATGTCTATTATATCCTCTGGGGAATAAGGAATCAACAAATAGCCAACTTTAAGTGGTTAGTTTCTCCTAATACTTACTTATTATAAGTTTGTTATTTGACGTCACTGTTTTTCTCTATTACAATAATGACGTAAAGTTGCCAGCTTATAAAGATAGATTTGCATAAATTATTAGTTCAAGTAAAAAATATAAGCTGGATACATTACAAAAAACTAAAATAATCAGGCAAAAGGAGATAGAGCAATGGCAGTAAAATTAGCAGTAATTTACTATAGTTCTACTGGAACAAATTATCAATTAGCCAAATGGGCTGAGGAAGCTGGGAAGGAAGCAGGCGCAGAGGTGCGAGTAGTAAAAGCACCAGAATTAGCACCTGAAGCAGCAATAGCTTCAAACCCTGCATGGAAAGAGCATTATGAAGCAACAAAGGATGTTCCAGAAGCAACTTCTGATGATATTGAATGGGCGGACGCTATTATTTTCAGCATGCCGACTCGTTTTGGAAACGTACCATCCCAAATGAAACAATACATTGACTCCCAAGGAGGACTTTGGGCTACAGGAAAAACAGTTAATAAAGCTGTCAGTGTTATGGTTTCAGCTTCTAACGCACATGGTGGACAGGAAGCAACAGCACTTTCATTTTATACAACCATGATGCACTGGGGCGCGATTATTGTACCACCAGGATACACAGATGATTCTGTTGCACCTGCTGGTGGGAACCCTTATGGCACTAGCGTTACACAAGGCCAAGACGGAAAAATGGTTGAAAACGTGGAGCCAGCTGTTAAGCACCAGGCGAAACGCACAGTTGAAGTTGCTGCAAAATTGAATTCCTAATTTGGAGAGAAGAGGCTGGGACAAAACCCGGTAAAAGTAACTATCCGCCCGTAAAACGGGCGGTTTTAGTTTCGCCCTATAAGGGCACTTTACCAACGAGGCCCCTAAAGGGGCTTCGAAATTGACCGTCAACCGTTTATATTCCTATCTATTTTTTAAATGGATCGACGTATTCACGTTTACTCATGTTGTCTCGTAGTCTATCCTCAGATTCCTGTTCACGAATGTACTTTGCCACCGTTTTTTGATTGAGCCCCACTGTACTGACATAGTAACCTTTTGCCCAAAATGTGCGGTTCCCATGGTTGTACTTTAGGTTTGCATGTCTGTCGTGAATCATTAAAGAGCTTTTACCTTTTAAGTAACCCATAAAGTAAGATACTGACATCTTTGGTGGTATTTTCACCAGCATATGGATGTGGTCGGGCATGGCATGAGCCTCGATAATTTCTACATCTTTCATCTCACATAAACGCCTTAAGATCACCCCGATGTCTCTTCTTAATTTGCCATAAATTACTTTCCTTCTATACTTGGGTATAAAGACTATGTGATACTTACAATTCCATCGGGTGTGTGATAAACTATTGTCACTCGACATGAGTAGATCTCCTTTCTGTATATAGAGTCGGTTTGACGGCCAACTCTATTATACCGAAAGGAGTTTTTTCTGTTACAACTCTACAAGTTGAATTCTCACACAGGCAGAGCCTGTGGTTTTAAAACCAGTAATAAAAAAGTGGTACTTCCCCTCTGGGGAGCACCACTTTTTTTGAATTTATGTACGCAAAAAGGATACCTTCTGGTAAAGTTAAAGTACCACACCAAAACAGAACCGGAGGTATCCCTTATGTTTAAACATTATACCATGAATCAAGTCATTTTGCCTTTAGATTTAGAAATGAAACTTCAAGAAAATGATATAGCCTACGCAGTTAATCATGTTGTGGAGAGTATTCCAGAGGATTCATTTGCGGAGTTTTTCCGTGAAACAGGATGCCCTGCATATCATCCAAGGATGATGATGAAGGTTATCTTATGTGCCTATACGCAGTCTGTTTTTTCTGGCAGAAAAATAGAGGGGTTACTCAAAGACAGTGTACGTATGATGTGGTTAGCACAAGGCTATGAACCGAGTTATCGTACCATTAATCGATTTCGTGTGCATCCGGAAGTAAAAGAATTATTACGTCAGTGTTTCGTCCTATTTCGTTGTCAACTTGTGGAAGAGAAGATGATTGAAGAAGAGGCCATTTTTATTGATGGTACGAAGATAGAGGCGAATGCAAATAAGTTCACCTTTGTGTGGAAAAAATCCATTGAAAAATACAGCACCGATTTAATAAAGAAGTCGAATCAACTGTATGAGGAATTACTGGAAAAGGAAATTATCCCTGAAATAGAAAGGGAAAGTTCCGATGAACTTTCAACGGAAGAACTCAGTGAAGTGGTAAAAAAACTAGATGAAGAAGTAAAAAAATATGATGAAGAAATCGAGAAGAGTGAAGAAGCGAAAGAACGCAAACAACTTCGTTCCGAGCGAAAAGAACCCAAGCAATACCGTAAACAATTCCAAGACTTTGAAGCTCGTAAACACAAATATCAAAAAGATATGGAAATCTTTGGCGATCGCAATAGTTATTCAAAGACGGATCATGATGCCACTTTTATGCGAATGAAAGATGACTATATGAAAAATGGCCAACTTAAAGCAGGTTATAATGTACAAATTGCGACCGAAGGTCAATACACATTAGCCTATGATGTATTTCCAAATCCTACGGATACTCGCACATTTATTCCTTTCCTCGATAATATTGAAGATAGGTATTTTAAGTTACCCAAGTATATTGTTGCTGACGCGGGTTACGGTAGTGAACAAAATTACAGTAATGTACTCCATCGAGAAAAGATGCCACTCATTACGTATAATACCTATCGGAAGGAAAAGAAAAAGAAATATAAAACAAATCCTTTTCATGTATCCAACTGGGAGTATGATTCAGACGGAGACTTTTTTACTTGTCCAAACGGAAAGAAGGTAGCTTTTCAATACCTATCAAATCGAAAGGATAAAACCGGGTTCAAACGAACCTTTCGTGTCTATGAATGCGAAGATTGCTCTGGGTGTCCATTACGCGATCAGTGTACCAAAGCAAAAGAGAATCGGAAAATTTACTACAATGCTCATTGGGAACAACAAAAAGAATATATAAGAGAGCAGCTTTCAAAAGAAGAAACGGGAGAAATCTATGGGAAACGTAAAATAGATGTGGAACCTGTCTTCGGATTTCTGAAGGCTAATTTGCGTTTCACTCGAATGTCGGTGAGAGGCAAATCGAAAGTGGAAAATGAGTTAGGATTTGCATTAATGGCGGTGAACATAAGAAAATACACCGCCACCATGCAACATACAAGCCCAAACTCTAACAAAAAAGATTCCAGCTATCATTTTTTGATAACTGGAATCTTTTTTACTTACTTAAGGCTAGTTATGTCCCAGCCCCTTTTCGTTATTTCAGGTGTTACAAGGTTTATTTATGGTTTAGTGAACTTGGGATCATAATGATTGATTGGGAAAGCATTGCAATCGACCAAGCGAGCGGCTCAATCGACTGTGTTAGCATTGCAATCGACCAAGCGAACGGTTTAATCGACTGAGTTAGCATTGCAATCAACCAAGCGGGCTGCCCAATCGACCATGCTAGCATTGCAATCAACCAAGTGAGCGATTTAATCGACTGAGTTAGCATTGCAATCAACCAAGCGGGCTGCCCAATCGACCATGCTAGCATTGCAATCAACCAAGCGAGCAGTCCAATCGACCATGCTAGCATTGCAATCAACCAAGCGAGCAGCCCAATCGACCATGCTAGCATTGCAATCAACCAAGCGGGCTGTCCAATCGACCATGCTAGCATTGCAATCAACCAAGCGAGCGGTTCAATCGACCATGCTAACATTGCAATCAACCAAGCGAGCGGTTCAATCGACCATGCTAGCCGTGCAATCAACCAAACGAGCAGTCCAATCGACCATGCTAGCATTGCAATCAACCAAACGAGCAGTCCAATCGACCATTTCAGCCGAGCAATCAACCAAGTGAGCGGTTCAATCGACCATGCTAGCATTGCAATCAACCAAACGAGCGGTCCAATCGACCATGCTAGCCGAGCAATCAACCAAGCGAGCGGTTCAATCGACCATTTCAGCCGAGCAATCAACCAAACGAGCAGTCCAACCACCACACCCCCGGAAAATATACAAATTACCTTCTTCTCCTTTTTGTAATTCCTACTTTTAATCTTTTCCCTCGTTTCAGATACTCTGTCGTGGGTAAACTTAAACTAGTAGAAGATTTTAACGCAAAGGAGCTGTCGAAACGGTGAGTACAGGTAAACATATTCCTAATGAAAAAGGCATGGATCACAGTCTGGCATTATTGCGTGAGGGATTTCGCTTTGTTCCTAATCGTCTTCAATGGTTTGATACTAATATTTTCGAAACCCGTATGATGGGTGGGAAAAAGGTTGTTTGTATAAGCGGTAAGGAAGCAGCAGAATTGTTTTATGATAATGAACTATTTAAGCGGCAAGACGCGGCACCTAAACGGATTAAAGAAAGTCTGTTTGGTGTAGGTGGGGTGCAAGGTATGGATGGAGAAGCCCATCGGCATCGTAAACATATGTTTATGCGGCTTATGACGCGTGAAGGTTTGAAGAGGATCGCCGCAATTTGTCGAGAGAAATGGAAACAGCAAGCTACAGAATGGGTAACAAAAGATAGCATCGAACTTTTTCCAGAAGTCGAAAAAATAATGTGCCGCACAGCATGTGAATGGGTTGGTGTACCGTTATGGGCCAAAGATCTTGAGGTGCGGACAGAGGATTTGAGTGCCATGATTGATGCCTTTGGTGCGACGGGTCCCCGCCACTGGAAAGGTAGAGTAGCGAGAAGCCGTGCGGAAAAATGGATTAGAGACATTGTAGAAAGAGTGCGCTCCGGTGAGTTGGAGTTGGAGGAGACAAAGCCTTTATCTATTATTGCGTGGCATCAAGACTTAGATGGAAATTTACTTGATAAACAAACGGCAGCTGTTGAGATTCTAAACCTTTTACGTCCGATCGTAGCGATTGCTCGTTTTGTAACATTTGGGGCATTAGCGCTTTACGATTTTCCGGCTACCAAGGAAAAGGTTAGAGAAGACGATGGGAATTATACAAAGTGGTTTGTCCAAGAGGTGCGCAGGTATTATCCATTTGGCCCTTTTACAGGTGCTTTGGCAGCGAAAGACATTGATTGGCAAGGCTACCAAATTAAGAAAGATACGTTAGTTATTCTTGATATATATGGGACAAACCATAAGCCAGAACTGTGGTCAGAGCCAAATCGCTTTAAGCCAGAGAGATTTGAAGAGTGGAACGGAAGCCCTTTTGATTTTATCCCGCAAGGTGGAGGAGACTATGACAAGGGTCATCGCTGTGCAGGCGAGTGGCTAACGGTCGAATTAATGCAAACGAGCCTTAGCTTCCTAACACAGGATCTATCATATGAAGTACCACCACAGGACTTATCGTACAGCATGGTACGCATCCCAACCCATCCTAGCAGCAATTTCATTATGAAAAATATAACGCTTCAATAACGCACTTAAAACACCCTAAAGGTTAACGGTAGACTGCTTGTCCTTAGGGTGTTTTATAACGCATTAAAAAAACCGGGCGCCCTGAAGATATTCTACTATCATTCGGGTGACCGCCCGTTATCTATCTGTCAAATCCTTTTGTCCCAGCCATTTATGGTTTTGCTGTTTAGGAAGCGAGTACTTCTTCAGCCTTCAACACGACTTTAAATGCCTTTCTCGCTTCTTTTGTTACATCACAACGCCAAACCTGGTCATCAGGATAGAACATTTCACGAAATTCACTTAAAATAAAGTTCCTGTAAGATTCCTTTTCAGTACCCTCCCAGTAGAGCTGGTTTTCTAAAATAATTGTCATCAGCTCTCTTAGCTCAGCTTTTTTGTCGTCACCAAAAGTCCCGAATTCAAACAAGGCAGAGAAGAGCTTTGTATCTGGGTATTTCTTTTTTTGTAGCGTAAAAAAATGCTGGTTTGAATCCCCAATGACTTTTTTGTTTGAGAACTTCAAAATATTTTTTAATGGATACCGTGACTGGATTTCCTCCATGTCCTGTTCCTCTTCTGGTGGAACCACCATGGTCAATTCATTACTTGGCCCTAGAGCTGTATGCCAATCCATGTGGACGATTTGCTTGTATTGTGAAAGCAAATTCTTTTGTAATGCTCTTACATGCTGGGCGGATTCTTCTAATCCTTGGCCACCATAATAAACACCACGCTCAAATTCATATTGTCCCATGCTTTTAGCATGCTTCATATTGGCATAGCCTTCTTTGGCCAATGCTTTCGTTAGCTTTTTAAATAGTCTGCTTTGCTCTGCTGTAATATCTTTAATTTTTCCGTTTGGGAGGAAAATTTCTTTTTCTTTTTCATATTTTTTATTTACATCTACAGGAAGTGGTCCTTCTTCTTCAATGTAATTCCGATTTAAATCAACATTATTTTCCGTAACGCGGCGGAAATTTCGCATTCCCCATGGATTTATTGCATGGACAAGACAAATGCCTGTTGTTTCTGGGTTGATTTGCTGCATATATTCCTCGACGAAAATGTGGATACATGCTGCTCCGGCATAGCCTTCAATCCCATGTTCTCCAGATGAAAGTAGTACAATTTTCTCTTTGTCCCAAGTGGCATCTGCGCGAATAATATCAATGGTATTATCCTCTTCTTCATTTCCAATATAGTCGGTCTTAAGGTAGGCTTCAGGCCATATCGCTCTAACCTTGTCTAAGTGGTTACGGAAAACAGATCTTGAGGTTTCATAGTCTTTTTGAAAATAGGATTCCACTTTCATCCTTCCTCTCCATTCCATTATTTAACTCTTCAATTCCCCCTCATTTAATAGTTGAAACTAGAAGTGACAAATAAAGTTATTCTAAGTAAAATAGATAAATAGAAAGGGAGGGGATACGATACATGAATGTGATTAAACAAATCTGCGCGAGAATTGCGGATCATCCGATGTTTATGAGGGTGATTATTACGCTAATCATTATAAATGCATTGCTTGTCGGGTTAGAGACATATTCTTTTATTGCTGATAGATATGGAGATTTTATATACATAGCAGACCTTGTTTTGCTCTGGATCTTTACAATTGAAATTGCCATCCGGCTAATTGGGGCAAAGTCCATCGGTTCCTTTTTTAGAGACCCTTGGAGTGTGTTTGATTTTATCATCGTGCTGCTTAGTCATCTTTTAATCGGCTCTTATTATTTAACTGTACTCCGGATTGTCCGTGTGCTCCGGGTTTTAAGAGCCATTTCGGTCATTCCATCACTAAGGAAAATGGTAAATGCATTGTTGCTTACCATCCCTTCCATGGGCACTATCATGCTACTTCTTGGCCTGTTTTTTTATATATACGGTGTGGTAGGCACCACCCTGTTTCAGGACATTGCACCAGAATATTTTGGGACCTTACATGATTCGCTGTTAACACTATTCCAGGTAATCACACTAGAATCCTGGGCGAGTGGCGTGATGCGTCCGATTTTGGCTGAGGATCCCTCCTCTTGGTGGTATTTTGTCACCTTTATCCTAATCGGTGCCTTTGTTATCATCAATTTATTCGTCGGTGTTATTGTAAATAACGTGGAAGAAGCACATCGTGAGGAAACGCCTTCTCCAACGGATCTTAAACTTGCGGAGGTACAAAAGGAGTTAGCTGAAATTAAAGCACTTTTAAAAAAGACAGATCAATAACATAAAAACAAAGCCGATAAGATTCGCGAATCTTATCGGCTATATTGATGGAAATAAGTTGTTCCTTATGCTTCGTCCATTAGTTCTGCAACTATTTCATAGGAACGTAAGCGATCTTCCATATGGTATATTTGACCACTAATGATCATTTCATCAGCTTGCGTTTCTTCTAAAAATGCCTCTAATCCCTTTCTGACAGTTTCCTTGCTGCCGATAATAGTAGTCCTAGGATCAAGGGATTGTTCCACTGCCGCGCGTTCCATTGGTGTCCAAACTTCATCCATATTTTCTACAGGTGGCTGGAGTTTCGTCGGGTTCCCTCTGCGAAGACTTAAAAATTGCTGTTGTTGGGAGGAGGCAATATATTGAGCCTTTTCATCTGTATCAGCTGCAATAACGTTCACACCAACCATCGCATAAGGTTTTTCCATTTTATTAGTCGGCTGGAAACGTTCACGGTAAAGACGCAGTGCCGGAATCGTGTATGCTGGTGCAAAATGGCTGGCAAAAGAGAACGCCAAACCTTTTTGGGCGGCCAGCCTTGCGCTAAAGTCGCTAGAACCGAGAAGCCAAATTGGAATATCCAGTCCTTGGCCCGGCACAGCTTTCACCCGTGAAACAGGTTCGTCTGAAAAGTAGTCCTGTAATTCATTAACCTGCATAGGAAAATCCTCTACACTCATACCGAGTGTTCTTCTCAAAGCGTAAGCAGTGGCCTGGTCACTACCTGGAGCACGTCCTAGTCCCAAATCAATTCGGCCTGGATATAGGGATTCCAATGTACCAAATTGTTCGGCAATCACGATGGTAGCATGATTTGGAAGCATGATCCCGCCGGCTCCTATGCGGATACGTTCCGTGTTCTCTGCAATATGCCCCATGATAACTGAAGTTGCAGAGCTCGCAATCCCAGGCATGTTGTGATGTTCAGCAAGCCAAAAGCGATTAAAACCAAGCTTTTCTACATGCTGTGCTAATTTCACACTATTTTGAAACGACTCACGTGGCGTGCTTCCATCATTAACTGGTGCTAAGTCTAGAACAGAAAGCGGTATATGTTGAAAGGTTCTTGATTTTGTTGTCATCGTATCACTCCTTACGATTATCTCATTAAAAAATATTACGTCTTAAATAACGAAACGTCCAATAATTAGCCTACTAGTTATTGGGAAAAAAGCTGAACATTTATCCCGCATTAACTGGCAGTAAGACTCCGGGGATCAACTATTAGTAAAAGGTCCTGTTCGTTCAACTAACATTTGGTGGGAGGAGAGGGAAGTCCCCACCAAATATAAAGGTGGTTGCTTCCTTAAAAAAAAGGAGTAAACGTTAAAAAAATAATGTCGTAAATTTAATTTTTTTGTGAATTTTTACAAGACAGAGAAAATCCTTGTCTTTTATGCATTATAAGCGCATAGAGAGATGTTAAACACCTGTTTTGATAACGTTTTCATTTACTAAATTTTTAAAAAAGTGCATGAACATAACTTATCTGAATTTTGAGTTAAAATGTGTTTTATGGTATGATACATCTACTATCCTTTTTTAACCTTTCTAAATGGTTCCCCGTATAGATATCTTCATTATGTTAAGTAAGATAGAAGGGAGATGTTGTAATGACAAGAAATGGTTACCCACAACGACAAGGGTTATATCATCCGGATTTTGAACATGAAGCATGTGGAATTGGGATGATTGCAAATATAAACGGTAAACCCACCCATAATATTGTCCAGAATGCGATTAATATACTTTGTAATCTTGAACACCGTGGAGGGCAGTCAGCTGATACAAGCACAGGAGATGGAGCCGGTATTCTAACGCAGATACCAGATCGATTTTTTCAAAAGCAATGTGCCAAGGAGAACATAAGCTTACCGAAGCAAGGGGAATACGGTGTAGGGATGGTCTTCCTTCCACAGGATCATGAGATAAGGATGAGTAGCAAGGAAGTGTTTGAAGAGATTATTGAGCAGGAAGGGCAAGCCTTTCTTGGCTGGAGACCAGTACCAACCAATGAGTCATTTATTGGCAAGGTAGCTACGAAAAATAAACCAACTATACGGCAGTTCTTTATTGGGAAGTCAGAAGATATAAAGGATCAGATGGCATTTGAAAGAAAAATGTACGTGATAAGGAAACGAATTGAACAGGAAATGGCCAAAGTTCCAGAATATGAAGACGTGTATGTAAGCAGCCTATCGTCAGGTACAATTGTATATAAAGGGATGCTCATACCGGAACAGCTGGACGCCTTTTATATCGATTTAAATCATCCAGATTTTAAATCAGCACTAGCATTAGTTCATTCCCGCTTTAGTACCAACACATTTCCAAGCTGGAAAAGGTCTCATCCTAACCGGTATACCATACACAACGGGGAATTTAATACATTAAGAGGGAATGTGAACTGGATGCGTGCCCGCGAGCAGTTATGTGCATCCGAGCATTTCTCAGAAGAAGATATGCAGAAAATCCTCCCTGTTATTGACGCAGACGGTAGTGATTCTTCTATCTTTGACAATACATTTGAATTTCTTCATTTATCAGGCCGTTCCTTAGCACATACCGCTATGATGATGGTGCCTGAACCATGGGCAAACGATACGTCCATTAAGGAAGAAAAGCGAGATTTTTATGAATACCATAGTACATTGATGGAGCCGTGGGATGGCCCAGCAGCCCTTGTTTTTACAGATGGGAACCAGATAGGTGCTTGTCTTGACCGTAATGGTTTGCGCCCGGCTCGTTATTATGTAACGAAAAGTGGAATGATTGTGCTCGGCTCGGAGGTAGGCGCTCTTGATATTTTTGCAGATGACATTTTGTACAAGGACAGACTTCAGCCTGGGAAAATGCTGCTTGTGGACTTGGAGAAAGGCATCATTGTTCCGGATGAAGATATCAAAATGCAGATTGCTTCAGAGGAACCTTATAATGAATGGCTGAAAAACAAAATTGATCTGAAGGATATTCCGGATGTCATAACGAATCATTCCCCTTATACGGGAGTGGAGCTGCTTGAGCAGCAGTTTGCTTTCGGCTACACAAGAGAAGAATTGAACAAAATCATCAAACCGCTCGTGTTAGATGGGAAGGATCCAATTGGCTCAATGGGGTATGACTCACCATTAGCTGTCCTTTCGAAGAAGCCACAGCTGTTATATAACTATTTCAAGCAATTATTTGCACAGGTTACCAACCCGCCTATTGATGCAATACGGGAGCAAATTATTACAATGGCTGAAACAACCATTGGGGCAGAAGGTAATTTGGTTAATCCTCAGGCTGATAGCTGCAAGCATATTCGGCTTGAAACACCGATCATGACGAACGATCAGCTGGAAAAATTGCGTGTACGCCAAATTGAAGGCTTTCAAACTGCTACCATTTCCACATTATTTAAGCGCAATAAGGCAGAAGGAAACCTGGAACAAGCAATGGAAAAGGTGTTTATCAAAGCAGATGAAGCAATATCAGAAGGATCTACGCTTTTAGTGTTATCAGACCGAGGTGTAAGCGAAGAGCGTGTGGCAATTCCTGCGTTATTGGCTGTTTCAGGGTTGCATCACCATTTAATTCGTCGGGGAATTCGCACGAAGGTAAGTCTCCTTGTGGAATCGGGCGAACCGAGAGAAGTCCATCACTTTGCGACACTAATCGGCTATGGCGCGGAAGGGATTAATCCATACCTAGCCTTTGATACAATCCATGCATTAGTAGCTAATCAAGAACTTGAAGGCATTACACCAAATCAAGCTGTTGATCAATATGTTACATCTGTGACAGACGGGATTATTAAAATCCTATCTAAGATGGGTATTTCCACTATTCAAAGCTATCGTGGTGCACAAATTTTTGAAGCAGTGGGTATCCATCCAGATGTAATAGATAAATATTTTACTGGGACTGCCTCTCGCTTAGGCGGAATTGAAATTGATATGATTGAAAAAGAAACGGTTATGCGTCATGAAAAAGCATTTCAGGAATCTCGGGGCGCAAACTATGCGCTAGAAGCAGGGGATGAGTTCCAATATAGAAGAAACGGGGAGGACCATCAATACAACCCGAAAACCATTCATACCCTGCAGCATGCTTGTCGTTCAAATAACTATGAGGTGTTTAAGGAATATACCCATCTTTTAACAGATGAAACGAATAACCTGCAATCACTACGTGGTCTTTTATCCTTTAAAAAACGGACACCCGTACCACTTGAAGAAGTAGAGTCAGTTGAAGAAATCTGTGCACGCTTTAAAACAGGAGCTATGTCCTATGGATCGATCAGTCAGGAGGCACATGAAGCGTTAGCGATTGCCATGAACCGGATCGGTGGACGCAGTAATACAGGTGAAGGTGGGGAGTCGGCTGATCGCTTTACCCCAGATGACAATGGAGACTCTCGAAGAAGCTCAATTAAACAGGTTGCTTCAGGTCGGTTTGGAGTAAATAGTCATTATCTTGTGAATGCTGATGAAATTCAAATTAAGATTGCACAAGGGGCAAAGCCTGGAGAAGGTGGTCATCTTCCTGGCAAAAAAGTATACCCTTGGGTTGCAGAGGTTCGTGGCTCCACACCTGGAGTTGAACTAATTTCACCACCACCACATCATGATATTTATTCAATTGAGGATCTGGCAGAGCTCATTCATAATCTAAAAAACACAAACCCTAACGCAAGGATTAGTGTAAAGCTTGTCTCAGCAGTGGGAGTTGGGACAATAGCGGCAGGTGTCGCAAAAGGAAGGGCAGATTTAGTCTTAATTAGTGGGTATGATGGCGGTACAGGTGCTGCCCCACGTACTAGTCTGAAGCATACGGGCCTTCCGTGGGAGATAGGCCTAGCAGAGACACATCAAACCTTGCTTTTGAATGGGTTGCGTGACCGGATTGTAGTGGAAACAGATGGAAAGATGATGACAGGGAGAGACGTTGTGCTAGCCGCATTACTTGGCGCAGAAGAATATGGCTTCTCTACTGCTCCTCTCGTTGTGCTTGGGTGTGTCATGATGCGTGTTTGCCATATGGATACATGCCCGGTAGGAATAGCTACTCAAAATCCTGAGCTAAGAAAGAAGTTTATGGGTGATCCAGAGCATGTCGCTAACTTTATGCGCTTTATCGCGAGAGAAGCTCGAGAACTAATGGCAGAGCTTGGTTTTAGAACTATAAACGAAATGATTGGCCGTACGGACGTTCTGGAAGTAAATAAGGCAGTTGACCACTGGAAAGCTAAAGGAGTGGACCTTAGTCCATTGCTTTATCAGCCAGATGTACCTAACAAGGTAGGTAGGTACGCTACAATCGAGCAGGACCATGGAATTGAAAAGTCCTTAGACTTTCAAGAGTTGCTTCCAAATTGCAAGAAGGCAGTTTTAGAAGGAAAACCTGTGGAATTCACAACAGCAATCCGAAATATCAACCGTGTAACCGGTACGTTACTCGGTAGCGAAATTACCAAGCTTTATGGAGAAGAAGGGCTGCCAGAAGATACCGTAAAACTGAATTTCAATGGTTCAGCTGGTCAGAGCTTTGGTGCTTTTATACCACCTGGCATGACGTTACGATTAATCGGTGATGCTAATGACTTTGTCGGAAAGGGCTTATCTGGTGGGAAAATTATTGTTCATCCAGATCCAATTGTTACCTTTCCTCCAGAAAAAAATACTATTATCGGCAACGTCGCATTTTACGGAGCCTCCCGTGGAGAATCGTACATTCGCGGTCTGGCTGGAGAACGGTTTGCTGTAAGAAATAGTGGTGCCACGATAGTAGTAGAAGGTGTTGGAGATCATGGCTGTGAGTATATGACAGGTGGTAAGGTTGTTGTGCTAGGGCCTACCGGAAGGAACTTTGCGGCAGGGATGTCAGGCGGTGTCGCTTACATCTTTGACGAGGATAATAGCTTTCATTCTAAAGTGAACAAAGAATTGGTTAATGTAGAACCTATAGAAGACCCAGAAGAACTGGAGGCATTATACCAACATATCCAAGCCCATGTCTTCTACACAAAGAGTACCCATGCAGAACGAATTTTAACGTATTGGGATAAATATATTCCGCAATTTTTACGAGTCATTCCGAAGGCTTATGTGAAAATTCAAGAGCGAATCAAAGCCTTAAGGGATAGTGGATTGACGAAATTTGATGCGGAAATGATGGCGTTTGAAGAGAGTAAGCAGCCAGTAGAAAAAGAAAAGACAGAAGTAGGTGTACTGTAGTCAAACATTTCCACGGCAAGCTACTGTGAAATCTAGCTTAGAGCTCAAGGTTCAGAGAATGGCGTGCGAGAGCTTTTCTAAGAAAGGAGGATCTGTCAATGGGAAAACAAACAGCGTTTATGGAGTACGATAGAAAGGTGAGGGATGAAAGAGATCCCAGCACCAGAGTCAAGGATTGGAACGACTATACAATCCCGATGACAGAAAAGGAAATTCAAATACAAGGGGCACGCTGCATGGATTGTGGCGTTCCCACCTGTCATGTAGGGATGGAATTGAATGGAATAACCTCCGGATGCCCGGTATATCACCTTATCCCTGAATGGAATAACCTCGTATATGAAGGGAAATGGAAGGAAGCACTTGAAAGAGAGCATGAAATGAATAACTTCCCTGAGTTTACAGGGATGGCATGCCCAGCTCCTTGTGAAGGTGCTTGTGTGCTAGGTATTAATGAACCACCTGTTGCGATAAGAACAATTGAAAGATCGATTATTGAGAAGGGTTTTGAAGAAGGCTGGGTCGTCGCAACTCCACCAGAAACAAGAACTGGAAAAAAGGTGGCTGTCGTCGGTTCTGGACCTGCTGGTTTGGCTGCTGCCGCGCAACTTAATAAAGCAGGTCATACGGTAACAGTTTTTGAACGAAATGACCGTGTTGGCGGGCTGCTCACATACGGAATACCAGAAATGAAGCTTTCCTATGATGTGGTGAAGCGTCGTGTTTCTATTTTAGAAGAAGAAGGGATTACGTTTATTACCAATACAGAGGTTGGGAAGGATATTTCGGTTCAAGAACTAAAAGATTCCTTTGATGCCACCATCCTTTGTGGTGGGGCTACTGTTCACCGTGACATACAAGTAGAGGGTAGTACCTTAAAAGGTGTCCACCCGGCAATGGATTTCCTGCATGCGAATACGAAGAGCCTTTTGGACTCTAATTTAGAGGATGGCAACTATATTTCAGCTACTGACAAAAATGTGATCGTCATTGGTGGTGGAGATACGGGTACTGACTGTTTAGCCACATCTGTAAGACATAATTGCAAAAGTCTTACCCAATTTGATATTTACGACAAAAAAGGTTTGGTAAGGGATATCGAAACAAACCCATGGCCTCAATATCCAACCATTCACCGTGTGGAATACGGACATAAGGAAGCAGCTAGTGTTCTTGGCGAAGACCCTCGTTCATATGCTGTCATGACAAAGAAATTTGTTGGGGATGAAAATGGTCATATTAAAGAAGTTCATACGGTTAATGTGAAGTTACGTTTCGACGAAAAGGGCAATAAGGTGAGAGAAGAAATTCCTGGAACAGAGAAGGTTTGGCCAGCGGATCTTGTACTAATTGCTATTGGCTTTAAAGGGCCGGAACAGGACCTTATTGACCAAATGGAAATCGAAACAACAACTCGTTCTACCATTAAAGCAGCATATGGTGACTACACAACTAATGTAGAAGGCGTCTTTGCAGCAGGCGATATGCGTCGGGGCCAAAGCCTGATTGTATGGGCAATTAACGAAGGCAGAGAAGTAGCAAGAGAATGCGATCGTTTCTTAATGGGAGAAACAGTTTTACCTTAAACACTTAAAAACCACAGTTATCCACGACTGTGGTTTTTAAATTTGACATAAAACCTCCATAAACTTTCACTGAGATGGGTTTGCAACAGGTAGCAACATGAAGTAATATAGTATGGTGAGTATATGTAATGCTTTTTAAGTAAATTCTTCGCTAATAAAAGAATTTACTGGAAATGAGGGTTAATAAATAATGAGTAAACAATCCATATATGGACTAACATATGATCAATTGTCTGATTGGTTAATGGAACGAGGTCAGCAGCGCTTCCGTGTTGACCAGGTTTGGAACTGGCTTTATAAAAAGCGTGTTAACAAATTTTCTGAGATGAAGAACGTTAACAAGCAGACGCTCGAGCTATTGGAAGAAAACTTTGTTCTGCAAACGTTGGCTGAGGAAATCAAGCAGGAGTCAAAGGACGGTACAATTAAATATCTATTTAAGCTAGCGGACGGCAATTTAATTGAAACGGTTCTTATGCGCTTTAATTACGGTCTTTCTGTTTGTGTTACAACACAGGTTGGTTGCAACATTGGCTGTACTTTCTGTGCGAGTGGCTTGCTGCGAAAGAGCCGTGATTTGTCCAGTGGTGAAATTGTTGAGCAAATCATGAATGTACAAAAGCATTTAGATGAGCGTGGAGACGGAGAAAGAGTTAGCCATATTGTCGTAATGGGGATTGGCGAACCATTTGATAACTTCAATAACTTAATGAATTTCCTCTATGTTATGAACGATGACAGAGGACTAAACATTGGAGCACGCCATATTACGGTTTCCACAAGCGGTCTTGCGCATAAAATCTATGAATTTGCCGACACTGGTATTCAAGTAAACCTTGCTATCTCAATTCATGCCCCAAATAATGACCTAAGAACAAGGATCATGAAGATAAACAAGGCCTTCCCAATTGAAAAGCTGATGAAGGCTGTAGATTATTATCTGGAAAAAACAAATCGCCGGATCACGTACGAATATATTATGTTACGGGACGTGAATGACCATAAGGAAGAGGCAGAGCAGCTGGCTAAGCTCCTCTACGATCATCGCCACCTTGCTTATGTAAATTTAATCCCATATAACTCTGTTGATGAGCATAATCAGTATCAACGTAGTGAATCTGCTACTATCCAACAGTTCTTTGAAACATTAAAGGCTAAAGGCATTAACTGTGGTGTCCGTTGGGAAAATGGAGCAGATATTGATGCGGCATGTGGCCAGCTACGAAGCAAGCAAATTAAAAAAACGAACGCCGTATAATAAAAAGCCTGAACGAGGTATAATTCCCGTTCAGGCTTTTTTTCGCCTTATCTGGCACTAAGATGCCGGGATTAACTGGCAGTACAGATCTGATTCGTTCAACTAACATTTGCTGGGGGAGAAAGGGAAAGCTCAACAAACGAGGTTTAACTTTATTTGGCTGTACAGCCGCCATTATTTAAATCTAACTGATAATGGAAGGTCGACCGTTCCATTTTTAACTGTTACGCGGTTTTTCCCAAGTTCTTTGGATTGTAACAAAAGGTCATCTGCATATACGTAAGCTCGTTTGATCTCTGTTTCACCAGCTGTCTTATAGTAATAAAGACCAAACGAAGCCGTATAATGGATAGCTACAGCCTCTGATTTATACTCTGTATGCACAGGGTTAGAATCGACGTCACTCCGAATCTTTTCCACAAGCTCTACACACTGTTGGAAAGAGCGATGCCTAAGGAATATTGTAAATTCTTCCCCGCCACTTCGTACCAAGCAGTCTTTATCCTGAAGGTGGCTCTTTAACGTTGCAGCATATTGCTGAATAACATGGTCGCCAACAGCATGATTATACGTGTCATTAACCCGCTTGAACGAATCAATGTCTGTAACAAGAACTCCGATGCATTCTCCAGTATGATTTAACTCCTGCATGATTTTATCCATATATGTTCTGTTGTACGCATCTGTTAGAAAGTCTGTATAGGCCATATGCTCGAATTTATCCCGCTCCAGCTTATGTTGAATGGTTTGTGACTTTAACATAAATGAGCGGCTTACAAGGTAATTGAGCAGGAAAAGGGCAATCACCATCTCCCACTGTTCTTCCATGATAAGAAGGTATAGAAGCCCGTTGGAAAAGGCTGTTTTCCCCATATCCAGAACGCTTCTACTCTTTATGAAATCAATCGCTTCTTTAAAAGTGCTAATGTTCTTCGTAATTGTAAAGATCGTAATAAGATAAATATCAGAAAGCAGTGAAACCGTGATAACAAGCAAAACGATTAAGACCCAAAACCCAAAGGGGAAGTGCTGAAAGCTAGGGTATAGCAACTGAAATATAAAGAAAGCAATCGTATTATTTAGGGCAAAAGCCCCGATATTATAAAAAGTATGTAGAAATTCATCTGGATCCGCTGTCTTGGAATATTTCCGATCGAAATATACTATAAAACGTTGCACAAACTCAAAAACGAACAGTCCAAGTGGGCCTGCCACCAATCCAAAAGAAAGTCCGTAAGAAATACCATAATCCATATTTACATTACCTTTTTTAACAACAATGGTCAGGTGTGAATAAAGAGTAGAAAAGAGCCAATATAGTAAAATCGCTTTAATAAATAGCGATCTATTAACTATTATATCTCCGTAAGAAAATGCGACAAAACACGATACAACAAAAAGACTTATAATAAATAGTTTTAGTCGCATGCTTAATCTTCCCTTCTAAAATGTAGGCATAATATCCTACTTTCCTTTTCATTTTAGCATAATTTCCGCTGGATTGTTCACGGTATTTTCAAAAAATTAAATCGAATAAAGGTAGAACAGTTTCTTGTAGTTTAGTAGGGGTAGGTGTTGGGTATTGAATTAGAGGGTATTAACCTACCTAACTTTTATAGAGGAGGCTGAATGATGAGTGATAAGCGAAAAGTAAATGGCAACAGTAAAAATGAACAGCTTGAAGCATATCGTGTCGATGACCAAGGAAAACATATGACAACAAATCAAGGCTTGAAAGTTTCGGAGGATGAATTCTCTTTAAAAGCAGGAGACAGAGGCCCTACCTTAATGGAGGATTTTCATTTTCGTGAAAAAATGACGCATTTTGACCATGAACGAATTCCAGAGCGAATTGTACATGCACGTGGTTATGCGGCTCACGGAGAATTTGAATTATATGAATCGATGAAAGAATATACAAAAGCAAAGTTTTTACAGGAACCTGGTTCGAAAACGCCTGTGTTTGTTAGATTTTCAACAGTAGCTGGTTCAAAAGGTTCCGGGGAGTTAGCAAGAGATGTTCGTGGATTTGCAACGAAATTTTATACAGAAGAAGGTAATTATGACCTTGTCGGTAATAACATCCCCGTTTTCTTCATACAAGACGCCGTTAAATTTCCAGATCTCATTCATGCTGTAAAACCAGAACCACATAACGGGATACCACAAGCTGCTTCTGCCCACGATACATTTTGGGACTTTGTAGCAAACAACCAGGAATCTGCACATATGATTATGTGGCATTTGTCAGATCGTGCCATACCAAGAAGCTTTCGCATGATGGAAGGGTTTGGCGTACATACCTTTCGTTTTGTAAATGAAGAAGGAAAAGCTCATTTTGTGAAGTTTCATTGGAAGCCTAAATTAGGAATCCATTCGGTGGTTTGGGACGAAGCACAAAAAATAAATGGGAAGGATCCGGATTTCCATCGTGGAGACCTTTATAACTCCATCGAGAATGGTGATTTTCCGGAGTATGAACTTGGTGTACAAGTTATTCCAGAAGAAGATGAGTTCACGTTTGACTTTGACATTCTTGACCCAACCAAAATTTGGCCGGAGGAAGATGTACCAGTAAAAATTGTTGGTAAAATGACCTTGAATCGTAATGTGGACAATGTTTTTGCTGAAACGGAGCAGGTTGCCTTCCACCCAGGCCACGTGGTGCCAGGTATTGATTTTACGAACGATCCATTGTTGCAAGGAAGATTGTTCTCTTATACGGATACACAACTAATCCGTCTTGGTGGCCCTAACTTCCATGAGCTACCAATAAATCGACCTGTATGCCCATTCCATAATAATCAGCGCGATGGTTATGGCAGACACACGATTAATAGAGGGCAAGTAAGCTACCATAAGAACAGTCTCGCACAAAACACACCAGAACCTGCATCACCTGCGGAGGGCGGTTATGAGCATTACCAGGAAAAAGTAGAAGGTAGAAAAGTAAAAACAAGGAGCGAGAGCTTTAAGGATCACTTTTCTCAGGCTACATTGTTCTGGAATAGTATGAGTAACCCTGAAAAAGAGCATATTATTACGGCATTTTGCTTTGAGCTGGGGAAGGTCCAGAACAAGGATATTCAGCAGCAGGTAGTAGATATGTTTGCGAATGTTAACCTTGATATGGCTGTTCAAATTGCCAATGGTATTGGCGTTTCAGCTCCAACTGAAGGCGGGTCAGATATTACGAAGGTATCCCCAGCCTTAAGTCAAGAGAACAGTATAAAATCTGCTGCAACACGAAAAATTGCTGTATTACTAGATGAAGATTATGACAGCAAAGTAGTAAGTAATGTAATGCAACAATTTAAAAAACAAGGGATGCAGCCAGAGATTGTTGCTCCTAAACAAGGAAAGTTAAAAACGGATAAGGGACCTGAACTTGAAGCAGATCATACCTTCCTCACAGCAGATTCTGTGTTGTTCGATGCTGTTTATCTAGTAGGCGGTGCTGCACAGGATAAGAGCTTTAAGGAGAAGGCTGGGTACTTTGTTAAAGAGGCCTTTTCACACTTTAAGCCGATTGGTGCCACACAATATGGGGAAAATCTGTTAAATAACCTTGATATTCCTACTCTTGCTTCTGGTGTCATAACAGAAGGGGACTCCGATGATTTCGTAGTTCGATTTACAGAGGCAGTTAAACAGCACCGTTTTTGGGACAGAGACGTAGATTAATCGTAATGAACTAAACAAGAATAGAATGATAGGGTTTAACCAAACCGAGAACCGGGCGATTATCCGAATTAGTGCAGATAATCGCCCGGCTTTTTTTACGAATACTTAAGGAAGGTTTTTCTAGAGGAGGGACCTGAAGGCTAGAGGAAGACACTACATATAATAGAAGCAATAACATCTGGGAGAGGAATAGAATGACTTTGCCCTGGCACTATCCTTAGGGGTATGCATTGACGAGCATTAATGGCAAAAAGAGAAATTTCCCCTTTGCTGCATTTCTATTAACTTCTGAAAGTAAAAAACAATGCATAAGTGCAAGAAAAAACGTACACTGTCTTCTAAAAAGACTGGTGTACGTTTTTAGGGCTTTTGCGATAGTATTACTCTTTATTTTCAAAGAGGGTAACCCTCGGCTCCCCGCCATTTTTCTTGTACAAGCGATATACATAGTCATCAGTAATGTTTTTGACTTCTTTGCTAAGAAATAACAGGGGAATGACGTTACAAATTACAACAAAGGCGAGCATTAGATCTAGGAACTGCCATACAAATTGTAAGCCTCCAATTGCTCCAATATAAATAGCAATTAAATATACAATCCGCATAGCTTTTGCTGCTGTTAAACCTGATAAAAATTCTGCCTGCTTTTCCCCAAAGAAAATAAGGATGCCGACGGTTGTAATAACAAAAAACAGAAGGAAGATTGCTACGAAAACTCCTCCAAATGTGGAACCATAGAAATCTGAAAAGGCAACGGTGATCATGCTGGATGCATTTGCTGGTTCTACTTTAGTCCATGCCCCTGTTACAAGTACGAGAATCCCGGAAACAGTACAAATAACAATGGTATCAACAAAAACGCTGAATACACCCCAAAAGGCCTGTTTAGAAGGGTGGTCAGTTTGTGCTGGTGCGTGAGCGATTGGTCCAGTACCTAAGCCAGCTTCATTGGAATATAACCCGCGGGCGATTCCCCAGCGAATTGCTTGGGCAATTGCTGCGCCGGCAAACCCTCCAGTAGCAGAGATTGGTGTGAATGCATGTGTAAAAATGAGACTGAATACGTTACCTAATTGACCTACATTTGCGAAAATGACAATTAAAGCTAAGGTAAGGTAGGTTAGGACCATAAAAGGGACAATTTTATCCGTGACTTTGGCAATACGTTTTATACCACCAAAGATGATCATTGCAATTACAATAAGGACGCCTATTCCTGTTGCTTGTACGGGCCAATTAAATGCGCCTTGTAGCTGAGTGGCAATGGAATTTGTTTGTACCATAACACTTGGCACAACTTCCAGCATTAGAAACACCGCAAATAAAGTGGCAACAACTTTCCAACCTAATGCTTTGCGAATATAGTACTGTGGGCCACCTACCCATTCACCATTTTCATTTTTTTCTCTGTATTTCATACCAAGTACTATTTCACTGTATCTTGTCGCCATACCTATTAAAGCCACCATCCACATCCAAAATAGTGCACCGGGCCCACCAAGTGAGATGGCTACAGGCACACCAACAATATTGGTTGCGCCAGCTGTGGAGGCGAGAGCAGAAGTAAATGCCTGGAAAGGGGTAATCGTTCCCTTTGCTTGATTCTTTTTAAAAATTTGTCCAATTGTCCTTTTTAGAATGTGACCAAACATCCTAAACTGAAAGAACTTTAATCGGAACGTATACAACAAACCTGTAGCAATTAAAAGGATAGATAATACATAAGTCCAAAAAAAGTCGGATATGCTTGCAATAAATTCTTCAAATGCTGCCATGTTTTCAACTCCAATGTAATTTGTTATTTTTTTTCGATACCCGGATTATTTACAAGTTAGTCATTAATTCACTTAGAAAATTATGTTTGCGTGGTCCGTATACTTGTAAACAATTTTGAATACAAAAGAATGCATATTTGTAAACAAGTGTACAAAGGCGTATACATATTGGATTGAAGGTGAATGCAAAATTGCGTACATGTAAACGAAAAAGAATACGAAAATAGTCGGATTGCTATTTTTCAAGAAAACTATTAACCTAGTAATTACGGTAAATATAATTAGGTATAGTGAAATCGTCCATTAAGCAATGGATTTGCTGACCTATTATTATATTTCCCTACTATATAAAAAGGAGATTTTCTATTATGACAAAATCAAGAATCGCAGCAGTGGATGTAGGAAATGATGCCTTGAAAGCAAACTTTGGAAAAATGGAAAATGAAGTCTATATTCCAAATGTGGTTGCACAGGACATGGAAGACCGTCCAGTTATCGGGATTGAAGAGTTGGATGATAAAAGTGTATTAGATAATATACATATCCGCGTACACTCCCCTGCTTTAGAGGAGAACAACGTCGTTTATCGTGTTGGAAATCTAGCAACGAAAACTAATAACTCTACAGAGCTTGATCCTGGCAGTAATAAATCAGAGGAGGATCAAACGCTTGTCATGTTATTTGCTTCCATCGCACTCGATGCAGTCGAATCAGGAGCGTTTAAAGCAGGAAAAAATGATGTCGTGGATGCGAATTACACATTAGGTACAGGGCTGCCACTACGTGAAGTGAAGGAAGGAAAGGATGTTGGCTACAGGTCTCAACTTCTAGGCTCTGTCCATCAAATTGAATTTTTAGTTACGCCAAAGCACCAAGGGAAAAAAGTGAACATCAAATTTGATGAAGTGAAGGTTTATCCGGAAGGCTTTGCAGCTTACGTCAATCTAATTATGGATAATGACCTTAATGTGATTAACAAGGAACTTATTGATAAGCAAATTCTTATCCAGGATATTGGTGGTTTATCAACAGATATAGCAGTTATCCGTAACCGTAATGTAGATGATGATAAAGCTCAAGGTTTTAATCTTGGAGTGTCTGAGTCTTTAGAGCAAATTCGTGAAGAAATTCGAACCAAGCATGGCGTAGAGTTGGATAGCCGCAGGGATGTAGTCGACATTATCACAAGAAATAATGACAGACATCATATTATGGTTAAAGGAAGCAGAACAAACGTCCATGATATTACCGATCATATACTCCTCGAGCTAGCTAAAAAAGAATATCGCTTCCTGCGCAATGTATGGGCAAAGAATTCTCAATCAGAAATTTGCTATTTTGTCGGAGGCGGCTCTGCTGTCCTTAAGGATTATATAAAGGCATTAAACAATAAGCTTGATGGCTATAATATCGAGTTTTTCGAGGATGAAAATGAAAGTATTTGGATGATGGCAAACGCCTACTACAAGTTAGTTACAGACTTTGTTAGAAAAACAGAGAAAGAAAATGTAAAAGAAGAAGCAACTACCACAGCCAAAGCAAAATAGGGTGAGGATATGACGAACAAAAAGATTGAAAGAGGGCAGTCGATCACATTCCGTGTGCCTTCAGATACACCGGATTATCTTTTAAAACAGCTTCAGCATTTAAAAGAAACTGCACGAAGAAATTTCTCGAGCGAGATTGCTCAGTTCGTACTTAACGGGTTAAATGAAAATCAAACAAGGGAGCGGGAAACGATTACTGTTCCCCTCCCGCAAAAATTAACAAAAGAACAAAAGAGCTGGTTAAAGCACGAGCACTCTGAAGCACTGATTGGGAGCCTTATATATCAATTATTAAGTGACCCAATGCGAGCTACCACACTACTCGCTTCACTTAATCGCGATGCCTATAGCTTGGAGGAAGAGCCGGCGATACCTGAATCGTCAGTTGAACCGGTAAAAGTGGAGCAACCTAATTCCAAAGAGCTTGAGTTTGATCTAGATGATTTAGATATGGATGGGTTGGAGTTAGAGCAGACAAATACTACAGAGCAGGAAATAGAGGAAGAAGATCCACTCGGTGATTTCTTCGCGAGCATGAATAAATAGAAAACTGTCATGATAAGTGTACATGCTTATTATGGCAGTTTTTTTGTGGGATTTTACAGGTGCCCTTTATTTAAGAATAGGCCAGCTATCGTAAGTGATCCACTGGAAACTACCACGTATATAAACGTCTCTAATGGCATAAAGAGACATATAAACTTGGCCACATTTCATAAAAATTTTAAAGGACGAAAACTTTTCGAAGAGTTTTCAGGTATATAGAGTAGAAGGTCTTCTAAAAAGGGGGATGACTGTTGGCGCTAGACAGAGAAAGCAAGCTTATAAAGAAAATTAAAAAAGGCGATCAGCGAGCCTTTAAAAAATTGTATGACCTGTACGCTGATTATTCTCTCCGGACAGCATATGGGATTACACGTAATCAGGCTGATGCTGCTGATATCGTACAGGAAGTATTCCTTAAACTTTACCGAAATATCCACCAGTTTGATATAAAAAAACCATTTAAACCGTGGTTTTATCAATTATTACTAAACGAAGCAAGGCGGTATATTGGAAAGAAATCGAAGCATGCAGTCAGTATAGAAACAGAAGAAATACTTGATTCCCTTTCTTCGACAACAGAACATGAAGGCGACTATGAGGAATTGGAGATCGCACTAGAGAAGCTTGATGAACATCATCGTACGGTCTTAATTCTAAAGTATGTCAATAATTTTTCGGAAAAGGAAATTGCTGAAATGCTGGATTTGAATCTAAACACAGTGAAATCTCGCCTCTTTAAGGCACGTGGGAAATTAAAAACGGTTATGGGGGGTGCTGCGGATGCGTAATAATCAGGAGTTCGATGACAGGTTACGAAAAGGATTAGAGCACGCCACGAAAGTAGACACAAATCTTAAAGACGAGACCTGGGAACGAATTAATCGCAGTCTTTTCGCTTCAAAGCCGAAACCTAAGCATTATAGAAAAAATGTCTTCGCAACACTCGGAGCTGCAGCGGTGATCTTAGTCCTCGTACTCGGTCTTATGACGAACACTGGTCAAGCCATGATTCAGCACCTAAGAGATATGTTTGTGGAAGAAAAACAGGAAGAAATTGAAATAGAAGGGCAGAAGGAGAAGAGTGATACCCAGCTTGAGGTGAATGAGGCATTACGATATGTCATCTATGTGGATGAACAGCGTTACAAAATGGTGAAGGGTGAAAAAGTGGATCGAATTGAAACAAAAGAGCCGCTTGGAGAAGGATATCCCGATGTCTATATGGAAATAACAAGAAAAGAAACTACAACTACAGAGAAAGTCTTACAAGAAATTGAGCAAGAAATAGAAACAGATGGAATGGAAGTAGTTAGACAGGAAAGTGTGTCCGAACCTATCCAAGCAGAGGTTATTCACGGAATGGGCGAGGAAACAACAAATGAATCCGGCAAAACAGGGCATCAATGGGATACACCTGTACACAGATATTATGTGACAGATACACAAGAAGGGCAGGTCTTTGTGATCAAACAGGTTTATTTCCTTGAAGCGGCTGAGGGGCACGGCGCCCGGTTTGATTACATGCTGGAGAGTTTCGAAATAGTAAACTAAAGGGGGAGCAAGGATGTGTGGTTTTGTAGGGGTATTATTAAAAGAAAAAGAAGGACACTTTTGTGAGGAACATTTAAAAGAAATAAAGAAAAGCAGTGATTTAATCAATCATCGAGGACCAGATGAAAAGGGGTTTTATCATGATTCAATGGTAGCTCTATCGTTTAGGCGGTTGAGTTTACTAGATCATGAGAACGGTCAGCAACCATGGGAGTTTGGTGACGGCCGTTTTTGGATGGTCTTTAATGGAGAGGTCTATAACTTTAAGCAATTGCGAAACCAATTAGAGGAGAAAGGACACCATTTCAACACAACATCGGATACCGAAGTAATTGGAGCCATGTTTATAGAATATGGGGTAAAAGCTTTTAGGGAGTTAAGAGGAATGTTCGCAATCATTATTTGGGATAGCCGTGAAAAGATTTTATACGGTGCAAGAGACTCATTTGGTATAAAACCATTCTACTATTATGAGAGTGACGGAGAGCTTATCATGGCTTCAGAGAAAAAGAGCATTAACTATTTAACACAACAATACATCATAAATGAAAGAGCGTTACAGCATTATATGTCTTTTCAGTATGTACCAGACCCAATGAGCTTGACAGAAGGAATCCAGCGATTAGAGCCGGGGCACTATTTCGTGAAAGAATGGAACGAGCCAATAAAAAAACAACGCTATTTTCATGCAACTTTTGAACCTGTGAGTGGGAATGAACGGCAAATAATACGGTCGATTCACGATGTCCTGGCTGACTCTGTTGAAAAACATATGCAAAGCGATGCCCCACTAGGAGCCTTTTTATCTGGTGGGATTGATTCCACGTTTATTGTGGCATTAGCAAAAGAGGTTAACCCTGATCTCAAAACATTTTCCGTTGGCTTTAAGGTAGATGGCTATTCGGAGATAGATGTTGCAAAGCAAAGTGCGAAAGAGATGGGAGTGAAGAATTATTCTAGCATTATAACCGCTGAAGACTACGTCAATGCACTGCCTGCCATTATGTGGCATATGGATGACCCACTGGCAGATCCTGCTTGTATTCCGCTATATTTTGTGGCACAAGAGGCTGGCAAACATGTCAAAGCGGTTCTTTCTGGCGAAGGAGCGGATGAACTTTTTGGAGGATATTCCATCTATCGTGAGCCATTGTCCTTAAAGTACTTTGATTATATGCCAAAACCACTTCTTCGTATTCTAAATAAGCTTGCTGCCATTTTTCCAGAAGGGATGAAAGGAAAGAGCTTTTTAGAAAGAGGTACAACAGATTTACAAAAAAGGTATATTGGCAACGCAAAAATATTTGAGGAGGAAGAGAAAGAGCAATTATTAAAGCGTTATCACAAAGAGGCTAAATATGAGAAGTGGACATCAGCACTTTATGAATACGCCAAGACCTTCCATAAAGTTAATCAAATGCAGTATGTCGATATACACACATGGCTGCCAGGGGATATTTTATTAAAAGCAGATAAAATGACGATGGCTCATTCACTTGAGCTTCGGGTACCATTTTTAGATACAGACGTATTTGAGATTGCCAGGAGACTTCCAGTTAAAAGCAACTTTACCTCAGGCACTACCAAGGCCCTGCTAAGAAAAGCGGCAGAGGAAATCGTACCAGGACATGTCGTGAATCGAAAGAAGTTGGGTTTCCCAGTTCCCATTAAGTTCTGGTTGCGAAACGAGTTATATTCTTGGGCGAAAAAACTTATAAACGATAGCGAGAGTACTTACATGATAAACAAACAGGTTGCCCTGGAATTATTGGATACACATGCGACAGGAAAGAAGGATTATTCACGTAAGCTGTGGACGATATTAATGTTTATGCAGTGGCATCAGGTCTTTATTGAACAAGCATATGATATGTCCGGAGTTATTACAGGTGCAAATCCAGCCAGAATGACTTCCTAATGAGCCAGCATAATATTCGAGATATGCGTCAAACTAATGCCAAGAATGGAGTTGTTAAATATGGAATGGGATTGGATTTGGAAGTCCGTCATTATTGTAATAGGTGGAACATTTCTTCTAAGAATTGCCGGAAGAAAATCGATTTCACAAATGACTCTAGCCCAAACGGTTATTATGATTGGCATAGGTTCCCTTCTTATACAGCCATTAGCTGGAGAAGATATATGGGTGACGCTTGGTGTAGGTACAGTACTGGTTCTGACCTTAATTGTTATGGAATTTATTCAAATTAAAGGGGACTTATTTGAAAATCTTATTACAGGAAAATCAAAGATCCTAATTAAGGAAGGGGTTATTCAAGAGAAAAATCTAAAGAAGCTCCGGCTAACAGTGGATCAATTAGAGATGAATCTGCGACAACAAAATGTGCAAAACATTAATGATGTGCAGTGGGCGACATTGGAGCCAAATGGCCAAGTGGGTTTTATTCTCAAGCCAGATTCTCAACCAGTTACAAAAAAAGAGTTTCAACAATTGGCAGATGATATTAAGGCTTACCTACAAACGGTGACACCAACACAGGAAGTCACACAGCTGCACAACCAACTACAAGCTTTAACTGCGCAAATTCAACAAGCTAACGCGAATGGTGTAGGGTTATTTCACGAAGTGCAACAAAAGCAGCATGATAATACCCCTCCCAAACGATTGCAGTAGTGAACATACTAAAAAATGCGGGTAAGACCAAGTGTATTTTCTTCTTATAAGATAAGAAATTGGGGCTGGGACAAAATTAAATTATCTAAGCTTAAATACGAATAATTATCTCTAGCACCGCTTCGGCAGAACACTCCGCTTTCCACGGGCACGGCCTCGGGCCAACAGGATGTTGGTCACAAAGACGTTGCCACAGGACGTGGCGACCTTAGTCTTTGTTCTTTTTCCACTGCGGGGTCTTCGGACTCGTGCTGTTCCCGTAGGAAAAGGAAAGCTACGTCAGCGATGCATCGCACGCAGAAAATACGAATGTATTTTCAAGGAGTCTCCGCGTTCTGCCTACGCTAAAATAAGAAAATCCGAACTAGACAAACCTTTATTAACAGATTTGCAAAATAGTTCGGATTTCATGTACTAAGAAAACTTTTGTCTCAGACTCTTTTACTTAACAACTATTCTCGTGCTCTAGCCTTTTTTTACTTTGTTACCGGTCAAACAAAGCTTTCATATCTACATTTTCTCTCTTTTCAGGTGGTGTCTCAAACATTGGTTTTTTGGAAAACCCAAAAGCACTTGCAAGCAGATTACGGGGGAAGGTAGAAATAAGCTGATTATATTTTCCAGTGTGAGAATTAAAGTTTCGTCTTGCGGCTTGGATTTGTTCCTCAATATTATTAATAGAACGTTGGATGTGTAAGTAGTTCTCGTTAAATTTAATTTCCGGATAACTTTCCATGTTCACCATAATAGAAGGCATCTCCTGTTGTAAGGTGTTATGGGCTTTTATTTTTTCCTCCATGTTAGAGGCCTCAGCCACGCCTGTTCTTAAGGAAGTAACACTGTTCAGAATCTCCATTTCCTGATCTGTCGCTACTCGAGCAGTCTGAACAAGATTGTCAAGCTCATCCACACGTTTCATTAAAAAGACATCCAAATCTCCAAACGCGTTTTCTACATTTATTTCCTGTTTCTTCATTTTGTTGTAACTCAAGATGAAAAATAGGATAAATACCACTGCGATGGTTACTGCAACTATCATACCAGTTTCCAAATTCCTTCCTCCTCTTTACACTTTATTCCATATTCTTAAGTTTAGATTTAATTCATCTACTAATTCCAGCGCTATATTGATGTCATGAAAATAACCTTTCATTACTTCTTTCGTGATTGGCACATACATATTTAGTTCAAAATGATTCTTCTCTGTAGGTAAGAAAAAGTACATTTTACCGTCCTTGAAGGAGAAGTATGGGGTGTTTGCGAAGTTTACCTGTGGTAAGTGCTTAGCATTAACTCCCATATGCCATGCTTCTTTAAGAGAGGTCGGTTTAGGGATTTCCCCGAAACGCTCTACTGTCGTAAAAGAAAGCATTCGATTCATAAAGTTTGGTGTTAAAATATATCTTGCCGTAATCTGATCTGTCGTACGAACTAGAAATTTATCCATAAAGTCGATGTCTTCCAGTTCTACTTCCTCTAGCTTATCCCTTTCCTCTGTCTTAACCTTCTTCGCGATTGTCCGATCCTTTTTAGGGCCAATAATGGTAATCCCCTCAAAATCTTTGTTGAAATCCGCAACGAAGAATAAGCCTTTAAACAGCGGTTGAATGCGCTGTTTTTTCTTTCCGTTTCTATCCTTAAATGGCACCGCATGAAAAGCACGAATCTCGGAAAAAGAAAGCTCTGTTTTAGGTTGGTTGTTACGTGCCTGATCTCCTTTTACACTACTGCCCACACTACCTTTAATAAAGTCGTCCCCAAAATAGCGGTTTGGATTGGTCTCAAAGACGTTCGAATCAATAAAATCTTCCTGGGGAATATACTTTCTTGGAGAATAGCTAAATCGTCGGTTAATAAACTTTACGATATCTGTTACAAGCTCTTCCTTTATCTTTTTTTCAAGCTTCCGACGCTTTTTCTCAATACCTTTAAAAAGAAATGTAGAAATAAAAAGTATGCCAAAAAATAGGTAGCCAATAATATAAGGCCAAAAGAAATAGCTTAATATTAATACGGCCACAAGAGGTAATAGTTTCATTGCTTGCTTTTTTGTCAGACCTATTGCCTTTTTTCTTTCACTTTCTAAACGTTCCACATCCTGTTTTAACTCCTCGTTAAAATACGTGTCAAACTCTTCATCTGTCTTGGCAAAACGTTCAAGCTGATATGCTTCATTCCACTTTTTCATCTCATCTCTCTCCCGCTCATTTCTATGGCTAGTATAGCAAATAATCTAAAAAATAATTGTAGAAAAATGAAAACAATCCAAAAGTACTAGTTCGCAAGTTTGGTTTTTTTCTAATGCAATAAAGGGAAATGTTAAACAGTAGAAAATGAGGAGGAGAGAACATGGGTCATAATAAACAAGGGAGAACGGTTCCGATGACATCTGTTGGAAGTGGTACCATCCAACTTGTGGCACATCAGGTGCATTGTTATACAAATCAAATTGTTAATGTAAGTTTTGTAGGTGATAGGAGCAAATGGGTGCTGGTGGATGCTGGAATGCCGCATTCTGGCTCGAAAATTATGGAAGCAGCTGAAGAGTTATTTGGGGAAGGGGCTAAACCAAAGGCAATTGTTTTAACACATGGCCACTTCGACCATGTTGGGTCATTAATAGAATTACTAGATGAGTGGGATGTCCCGGTTTATGCACATCCTCTTGAGGCGCCTTATTTGACAGGAGAAACAAGCTATAACGAGCCGGATCCGAGTGTGTCGGGAGGAATGGTTGCTAAACTTTCCGCATTTTTCCCAAATAAACCAGTTGATATATCAGAACATCTTCACAACTTACCGCATGATGGCACAATACCTTTCATGCCTGGTTGGCAATGGATCCATACACCTGGCCATACACAAGGCCATATATCTATATACCGAGCTTCTGATAAAACACTAATAGCAGGAGATGCTTTCACAACTGTTAGACAGGAAGATATGCTAGAAGTGGTTAAACAGGATATGGAGATAAATGGACCGCCACGCTATTTCACCCCAGATTGGGAGGCTGCCGAGCTATCAGTAAAGAAGTTAGCAGCGTTAATGCCGCATTATGTGGTAACAGGGCATGGAGTACCAGCTTTCGGTGAAGAGCTAGTCGAAGGGTTAACAAATCTAGCAGGAAACTTTCAAAAAATAGCCGTTCCAGAACATGGGAAATATGTAGATAGAGATAAGTAAAGGGGTGGGATTTAATTATCCCATCTTATCTTTAGAGTTTACCTTTTCATGCAAATACAGTTGATAGAGAAAAAAATTAAATTGCTAGAGAATGAATGAAAAATAAAGATTTTGCGAGGAAAGAAAGAAAAATTCACGGTTTTTACAATCTATAATTTAGTTTTGCTCGCTTGATTTTCAGTAGGCATATATGGTAGTCTTTAAATACAACATATCGTTGAGTGTTAAGAAAAAAACACTATATATAGTGTTTTTTTATACTTTACGATATATGGACAACACGATAAAAAAACAGCGAAAAATGAAGCTGAAAGCAAACTGCGCAAGTTCTACTTTACCATAAAACAACAGAGAAAAGGTAGTTAAATTTTAGTAAACTCTGGTTTAAAAAGAAGAATTCCGGTTTTGCTCACAGTTTTTAAATCTCCGAGTTAACTGTCGGCGAAAACCGTTCATTTATAACCCAATGAGCGGTTTTATAATGAAGAAACTAGGGGAGATATTTACATAGATAAAGAGGAGGATTCATCGTGAATACCGTAATTCTATCCACTGAGGAAAAAATTATGCAGCTAATTGAAGAAGCAGCTCAAGGGTTGAATGTGAACACAGAGGCGTATAAGAATAAAGCGCTAAAAGCGATTCATGCAGATATGTCAGAGGAAAAGGTGACAGACACACTTGTAAAAAATGCACTGGAAAATATAGACGAAGCAGAACCAGAGTGGACTTATCTGGCTAGTAGAATCTATTTGAACCATCTTTATCATTTGGCAGGGGAAAATCGCAATTATGCTCCAGAGAAGAAATATGGTGATCTATATGAGCTTATTCAGACACTTACGAGTAAAGGTATTTATGCCTCTAACCTTCTGGACAAATATAGCAAAGCGGAAATAGACCAATTTGCAAACATGATTGCGCCAGAAAGAGACCTATTCTTTAACTATCTGGGATTACACACGATCGCCACACGCTATCTTGCAACAGATCATAATAAAAATATTTACGAGCTTCCACAAGAGCGTTGGATGGTTATCGCAATGTATTTGATGCAGGATGAAAAGGTCTCCCAACGAAGCCAGCTTGTCACAGAAGCATATTGGGCTTTAAGTAATCTATATATGACTGTAGCTACACCAACCCTAACAAATGCTGGTAAAACACATGGCCAATTATCAAGCTGTTTTATCGACACAGTAGATGACAGCCTGCAATCCATTTATGATAGCAACACAGATATTGCCAAGCTATCCAAAAACGGTGGTGGAATCGGTGTATACATGGGTAAAATCCGTGGTCGTGGTAGTTCCATTAAAGGCTACAAAGGAATGTCCAGCGGTGTAGTTCCTTGGATTAAACAATTGAATAACACAGCGGTAAACGTAGACCAGCTTGGAACGAGAAAAGGTGCAATCGCCATTTACCTTGATGTTTGGCACCATGACATTGAAGCATTTCTTGATTTGAAATTAAATAACGGTGACGACAGAATGCGTGCACATGATATCTTTACCGGTGTTTGCCTTCCTGACTACTTCATGGAAAAAGTAGAGGAACGTGGTGATTGGTATCTGTTCGACCCACATGAGGTTCGCCAGGTAATGGGCTATTCCCTTGAGGACGCTTATGATGAAGAAAAAGGTGACGGCGAATGGCGCAGAAAGTATGAAGAGTGTGTACAATCTGAGCTGTTAACGAAGAAACAAGTACCTGCAATTTCGATTATGAAGCGTATTATGAAATCACAATTAGAATCAGGTACTCCGTTCATGTTCTATCGTGATGAAGTAAATAGACAAAACAGCAATGACCATAACGGCATGATCTATTGCTCTAACCTTTGTACAGAAATCACCCAAAACCAGTCCCCGACTGAGTTTCTGGAAGAATATATTGAAAATGAAGATACGATCGTAAAAAAATATAAAACAGGCGATTATGTTGTATGTAATCTAAGCTCTATTAATCTAGGAAAAGCTGTTCCTGCTGGAGTACTCGATCGTCTTATTAAAATTCAGGTACGCATGCTCGATAATGTAATAGATATTAATACTCTGCCAATCAAGCAAACGCAGATGACCAACCAAAAATACCGCGCAATTGGACTTGGAACCTTTGGCTGGCATCACCTGCTTGCATTGAAAAACCTGAAGTGGGAAACAGAGGAAGCTGTACAATATGCAGATGAGTTATATGAACAAGTTGCTTATCTGACAGTGAAAAACAGCATGGAATTAAGTAAGGAAAAAGGCAGCTATCCAGCATTTGCAGGAAGTAACTGGGAGTCAGGAAGCTATTTCACGAAAAAAGGCTATACGGATGAGAAGTGGACTGCATTGAAGGCAGAAGTAGCGGAAAACGGTATGCGTAACGGCTACCTAATGGCTGTAGCACCAAACTCTACAACAGCTATGATTGCAGGCTCAACAGCAAGTATTGATCCGATTTTTAAAGCTTTCTATAACGAAGAGAAGAAAGACTTTAAAATTCCAACAACAGCTCCTGATTTAGACCATAATACGTACGATATTTACCGTCGTTCTGCATATATTGTGGACCAACGCTGGTCGATTAAACAAAACGCTGCAAGACAGAAGCATATTGATCAAAGCATTTCCTTTAACTTTTATGTACCGAATACGATAAAAGCATCTGTTTTACTTGATCTTCATATGCGTGCTTGGAGTGAAGGACTAAAAACCACGTATTATGTTCGTTCTACGGCAAACGATGTCGAAGAATGTGAGTGGTGTCAAAGTTGAATGCACTAATTGCGTATCTTTCTTACAGTGGCAATACAAAAGAGGTAGCAGAGATTATTGAAGAACAGCTGCGTGCTGAAGGCCTTCAACTGGATGTTCACCGAATTGGTATTGATCCTCCTGTGGACGCGCAGCATTATGATTTTATCTTTCTTGGCAGTTTTACATGGGACATGGGTTCAACTCCTGATGAAGTGAAGGACTTTGTGTTAGAGGTCGGCTACAAACCAGAAAATGTAGCCGTCTTTGGCACAGGGGAAACCCAATTCGGTGGTGATGAACTGTTTTGTCTAGCAGTGGATAAGCTCGCAACATTTTATCATAGTAAATGGCCTGGACTGAAAATTGAACAATCCCCCCGTGGCAGTCAGGAAAAGAAAGTTAAGGATTGGGTGGAAGGAGTATTACATTATGCAAGAAGCTATGCTTGAGAGGGCTAAAACATTAGAACCATTAAATCCAAATAAATCAACCGGAATTTTTGGCGGGAAATCCAGTGGCATTCTAAACTGGAATGACATTGCCTACCCACATTGGTACAAAATGTACAAGCGTTTAATTGGGAACTATTGGCAAGCAGATGAAGTAAATATGTCCAGTGATGTAAAGCAATTTTCTACACTGGATAAATCCGAGCAGGATGCTTATCTGAAAATTATTGGTCTGTTATCAACATTGGATGCACCGCAAACGAGAACAGCACTATTGTTGTCATTATATGCAACAGATGCTTCTGTTCAATCGATTATGGCAGTCATTGCGCAACAGGAGGCTGTGCACAATGAAAGCTATTCCTATGTACTATCTTCTGTCGTGTCATTAGATGAACAGAACGAATCATTTCAGCTCGGGCGTAAGGACCCAATTCTTCTTAAACGAAATGAAAACCTTGTAAAGCAATATAACGCTTTTGTAGAAGAACCAACTATGGAAAATATCTTGAAAACCATCGTTTATACTTCCTTGCTTGAAGGAATGTTCTTCTATTCAGGTTTTGCTTTCTTCTACAACCTGGCTAGACACAATAAAATGGTTGGGACATCCACAATGATCAGCTATATCAATCGTGATGAGCTAGAGCATGGCAGATTTATCGCAGAATTGTTCCGTGCTGCATTGGATGAGAATCCATCTTACAACACGCCAGAATTCACTGGCTGGGTTTATGATCAGTTCAGAGAATCTGTGGACTTAGAGATAGAGTGGTCTACTTATGTGCTTAAAGATGTAGAAGGAATTGATCTGGATGAAATGGCAGGCTATATTAAATACCGTGCGAATAAAATGCTGCGGATGCTTGGGCTGAGTGAAATTTATCCAGAGAACCTGGAGAACCCAATGAAATGGATTCGTGCATATGTGGATAACTTCGACGGCACAAAAACCGATTTCTTTGAACAAAAATCAAGACAATATACAAAGACAAGTGACCTTAATGGGTTTGATGACTTGTAAATCTTATAACATATAAAACGCTTGGATCCAATGGTCCAAGCGTTTTATTTTGTGTGGCTGCCTTTATTCAGCATGTAATGTCACGACAATAATTTCAGGGCGATTAAAGATTCTTACAGGTATAATACTGTTTCCAAGTCCTCTGCTTACAAGCATTCTCGTGTTGTTTAATTCATGTTTTCCAGCAGTATACTCGGGAAAGAGTCCTTGATCTGGTGCAATAAGTCCTCCTGCAAATGGAAGCCTAAATTGCCCACCGTGTGCATGACCTGAAAAGACAAGGTCAAGTCCATGTTCACTGTATAGAGAAAACAATTCTGGCCGATGGGCTAATAAAATTTGAAACGAATTCTTCTCTTCCGTATTATCTAAAGCCCAACTAATATTCTTCTTTGTTACAGCGCTCTCTGTGGCCGACTCATTCTTGTTTAATGGATCATCAACACCCATTATAGTAATACTCTCAGACCCAATTGTTATCTCCTGTGACGTATTTCGCAACACATGAACACCGAGATCTACTAATTTTTTCTCCAACGTAGCAAATGTACCTGTCCGCCATTCATGGTTGCCTGTCACATAATAAATCGGTGCTATTTCTACCAATTTATCCATTAAAAGCAGGCTGGGCTCCTCATCATATCTTCTGGAATCTATCAAATCTCCAGTGAAAACGATTAGATCAGGGTCTGCCTTCTTTACCTTATTAACTAAGTAGTTTTGGTCGTCTCTGAAAGACTTGTTATGTAAATCAGATAGATGGATGATATTATATCCATCAAATGCTCCTGGTAGTTTATTCGAAGTGATGGTGTGCTCACTGATTACGATGGAGTTGTTTTGGAAGTAGAAAAATCCTATCAATAAACCTGTTCCAATTAGTATGTATAACCATCGTTTTTTTAATTTTTTCTTCAATGTGAATCTCCTTTGTTACGATAAAATAATTTCTATACTAATCGTCTATGAGCTAGAACGTCAGTAAAATTCTCTTCACTTATACCTTTCCCCTCAACCAATAATGCTTCAAAGGAATGAAATAACTGCTGGATTTCAGGATCCTCGTTAATCGATCTAATACTTTTGTTATATTCCTCCTCACTCCTATACGTTGTTATCTCCATCCACTTTGTTTTATCTTCTTTGCTTTGCAAATAAGTTGTCTGGGATGAAATATATTGTTCATAAATTTCCCCAGCTCTCTTTTGTATGTCTAGAAATTCTTGAATTTTATCTTTTTGGACATAATAAATGTAGGTTTTCACAAACATCTTTACTATCCTCCTTATAAAAGACGCTTTACTATTATTTCAACATGAACAGCTATATTCCTTCTAATCATGATAGAAGAAGAGCCTCTCTTGACTAATTTACCTTGGCATATATAATAGAGGTAATTGCATAGGAGATAAGTTTTCTAGGGTTCCGCAACATCATTAAGTTGGTCTGGACCGAGAGAAAGCTCACAGCTTAAGCTGTGTCACGGAAGGATAAAAGCCTGGGAGGACAGATATTACAGTTCTCTCAGGCTTTTTTGTTTTTTAAAAAATTGGAGGTGGACCTGGAATGAATGCAAATTGGGTTAAAGTAATTATCGCTGCATTTTTTGAGGTGTTATGGGTAATTGGATTGAAGCATGCCGGTGGCTTTTGGGAGTGGACTGGAACAGTCATTGCGATTTATATTAGCTTTTACCTCATGATTATGGCTAGTAGACAACTACCTGTAGGAACCGTTTATGCTGTGTTCGTGGGACTTGGTACCGTTGGAACAGTCCTTTCAGATTGGGTGTTTTTTGATGTGCCGCTTAACTTAGCAAAAATCCTGTTAATTTCACTATTGTTAGCGGGAGTGATAGGACTGAAATTAGTTACAAAAGATAATGTTGAAGAAGGGAGTGCATCCTAATGGCTTGGGTTTCTTTGGTTGTAGCTGGTTTGTTTGAGATGCTTGGTGTGCTCATGATAAATAAATTGCATAAGGATCGCAATTTCCAGGCGTTACTTTTATTACTTCTTAGCTTTGGTGCAAGCTTTTTATTTCTTGCCTATGCAATGGAATCGTTACCCATGGGAGTTGCCTATGCCATCTGGACAGGAATAGGAGCTTCTGGGGGAGCCATATTAGGGATGATCTTTTACGGTGAGTCAAAGGACTGGAAAAGAATCACGTTTATTGCGATGGTGTTAGGGGCTGTAATTGGATTAAAACTCGTTTCTTAATTACAACTTGTCTAACAAAAGTGGAAGAAGGCCAAATCTACGTGATTTGGCCTTCTTTCTTTACAACTCATCAAGCAAAATAACTTCCCCAGTTGCTGCATCAACACCATAGGAGCAATCTACTTTTCCGCAAAGCTGATAAGTAGCACTGACAGGGTCATATACATAAACAGGGCTTACTTCAATATGGTTGTGCAGTTTTTCAAAGGCCTCATCTTTTGTAAGATTTGGAGACTCAGCCTCTTCCAAATGACTAAACATCTCAAGGATAAAATGGTTATCTGTAAAATTAAGCACTGTATACGTTGTAGCATCAAGAAATAGCGATAGTTTTTGTTGAATCACCTTTTTATCCTGTACCTTAGGCCTTAGTTCGGCAATTATATAGCCACGCTCACGGGATAACGTATGAAGCTTCCATTTATTGTTATCATCTGGATACTTCTGCTGCAAAAAGGACTGGACAGCTTGAAAGCTTTTCTCTTTATCTCCTGATGTAATAGGCTGAGTGTTTTTATTAGGCGGTCCTGCTAAGGCCTCTTCTATAGACACCTCGTCTGAAAGGTCAATGTCTATTGCCTCAAATGTATCCTCCACTGAACCGTTTTCCCAATCAATATTTTTGTCGATTACGCTATAGCTATCACGCATCTCTGCTTTTTCATAAGGAATAACTTTCTGCTGGTCATTTGTAATAAATGTAGTGGTTGTCCCATAAACAGCCAGCCAACGCTCTTGTTCTTCTAGCGGAATTTCGAGTAGTTGCATTTGGTCAAGGATGATCGGGTCCACAATAGCAGAAGTGAGCGCAAATGGCTCCCACTTAATTTGATCCTCCCCGGGAAAGCTACCGTCCTTAGAAAAGTGGGAAAGCAACCCATCTTCATTAAAGGTTACATCAATGGTACCTACTGGAAATACGGGGATATTATCCGCTGCTGCAAGCAAATGTATGCCGTCGTCAGTTTCCTCGGCTAACTGAAACTGCCTCCCGAACTCCAGTCCTGTTAATTCTTCAACCCACTCAATTACTGTTTCACTACCGTCCTTAAGCTGTGGAAATATCTGATCTTCCACTAAATTCACACCCTGTACGAAGCTGAAATGACGCAGCTTCTTGGAATGAAGCTCTATTTCAACTACTGCTGTGCCGGGAGGATTCAGATCCTCTTCTACTTCCTGAGTATCTTTAGGAAACCATTCCATAGAGAATAGATAATCATTATCAATTGTTGGGTTGTCTTCTCGAAAAATGTTATACCTTTTTAAGTAATAGTTCTCCAGGCCAAAGTCTTTTTGGCAAGCCTCAGCAAGCTCTTGTAACGCTTCGTTCATTTTTAAGTCCTCACTTTGCTTACGATTTTTCTTTAAGTATAACACGGTGCAGAAAGGGGCTAAAGAAAATACTTTACCTTTCCGCCACGTCAACGTTTAGTATAATAAGCGAAAGGGTGATTGTATGTATATAAAAGAAGTAGCTGAAAAGCTAGAAACGTCTGCCAGAACCATTCGCTATTATGAGGAAAAGGGGCTTATTACCCCTGCGAAGGAAGAGAACAATCAATACCGTTACTTTAATGAGGAAGACGTGGTTAGGTTAAGTACAATTTTGGCATTACGAGAAGTGGGGCTTCCTGTTGAAGTCATTCATGAGCTATTAAAGGCGCCAAATATGCAGGTAGAGGACTATTTAAATGTCCAACGTAGTGTTCTTTATGAACAATGGCTGGAATTAAAAGATATGATTCAGACCATTGATAAGATGACAGAAAAAGCAGGAAAAGGTCAGGATGTAAAAACAGGCTTATTTGATTTAGCCAAACAGTTGAAGACATTAAAAACATTGCGAAAGGATTGGCAGGATAAATGGAATTTCGATAACCAAGCTCATGATTACGATCAAAGTATTAAAATGCATGGCTACAGGTTTAACGTACACGAGGACTATGAAAAAGCGCTAAATAGAGTAGTGGAGACGGTACAACTGTCACCAGGAAGTGTCTGCCTTGATATCGGAATAGGAACAGGTAATTTGGGTGCAAGATTCTTAAAAAAAGACATAAAGGTAATAGGCGTTGATCAAGCCGAGGAGATGCTCGCTGTTTGTAAAGAAAAGCATCCGGAAATTGAAACAAGGAAAGGGCACTTTCTTGCACTTCCTGTGATGAATTTGCAGGTGGATGCCATTGTTTCAAGCTATGCCTTACATCATTTGACAGGGGAAGAAAAATTGCTTGCCCTGGAGGAAATGGATCGTGTGCTGAAAAAAGATGGGGAAGTCTGTATTGCAGATTTAATGTTTATAGACCAAGCCCATCGAGAAAAAGTGATCGAATCTTTTTGGAAAGCTGGCAATATGGAAGCAATTGAAGCGATAGAAGACGAATACTATGCAGATCGTTCACGGCTAGTTAACTGGTTGCAAAAACATCATTATACAGTTGAGACACATCAGTTTAATAATATTTTAAGTATGGTATATGCGAGAAAGGAAGGGGGTTAAGTGGAGGGAGAAAACATACGCCTTCAATTCTTTGAGACTAGTAATAGGATTAGTCTACAATCCTATTATTTATCAGAAGAACAATTGAGTTATACTGCCCATCCCGTTGAAGCATTAAAAAAATGTGAGGAAGAGCCAAACCGACATCCAGTAGGCATTTTTGCAGGGCTAGATCTCGTAGGATTTTTTGTACTACAACCATATACTAACAATCCTGATGCTATTCTGTTACGCGCTTATTCTATACAAATGGCTTATCAAGGAAAAGGTATTGCAAGGACTTCTTTGAAACTACTACCAACGTTTATAACTGAATCTTTTTACACAGTAGAGGAAATAATTTTAGCGGTAAATCATGAAAATAATATTGCACAGCAGTTATACAAAAAAGCTGGGTTTGAAGACACGGGAAGAAGGGTTCTTGGAAGATCAGGAGAACAATATATATATACTATGTGTATAAGATAAAACAAGCTGCCCTTAATGGACAGCTTGTCTATCTTAATAAAAGTAATCTTCTAACCCATCAGCAATTGCTTCTGCGACTTTCTGGTTATAGCCAGCCGATTGGATGGCTGTCACATCACCTCTGTTGGTGATAAACCCTAATTCCAAGAGAACAGATGGCGCACCATTGTTACGCAGAACGCGAAAATCTTCTTGGTATAACCCTCTATTATAGAGAGGTAGGGAAGCTGCTAAACTATCTTGAATATCTTCGGCTAATGCCAGATCTTTATTTTGTGAAGAATAATAAGCCCCTATTCCGTGAATTGTTTGGATAGGAAACGCATTGTAGTGAATACTGATAAAAGCATCGGTATTATAGGCGTTGCTTACTTCAACTCTTCGGTCAAGAGAGAGATAGGTATCTTTCACTCTTGTTTCAATTACTGTTGCTCCTTCTTCCCGCAAGACATCGGCAACTTGATCTGCTGTTTGACTGGTTAATGACTTTTCTTCCACTCCACTGAAACCTATAGCGCCAGGATCCTTGCCACCATGACCCGCATCTATAACAATGTTGTACCCATCAAGGGGATTATTCTTATTCGTCGATACTCCTCTTACTTCTTGTGCAGTTGCTTCCTGCTTCTGTTCTTTTTGATTACTAGATTTGTTTTCTTGAACTGGCTTGTCCGTTAACCAGGAAGCAATCCAGCCTGTCGACCCATCAGCCAGTTCAATCTTATACCAGTCGGCATCTTTTGTTAACATGTTGTATGTATTACCAGCACTAGTAGAATTTTTAATGGCATAGTCTGTACCTGGTCCTGTGCGAATATAAACACTTTGGCCAGTCACTTGAAGCTTTTGCTTATCAGGTTGTATGGCCTGATTTTCTTGGCTCATTTTAGTTAAGTAATGTGCCGCAACCCAAGCTTCCTCACCAGCATAATAAGTACGTATCCAACCATATTTCTCTTCAAAAGAGATCACCTGGTCACCCTTTTGCAATTGACCAATGACAGGACCTGTCCCAGAAGGCTCGCTTCTAACATTTAAGTTAATATCTCCAACTTCATAGACTTCTCCGGTTTCTGCCTCCCCGTCATATGGCAACACGAGGAGAGACCCAACTAATACGGCAAATAAAATAAGTATTTTACTAAATTTCATGGTAGCCTCCTTTTAATAATTTCATCATACATTCAATCTAACTGGTAGTCTACTCCATGACTTTAGTAATTTCCTAGATTGCTAGAAAATAAACGTATGAGAGATAAAACAAATCAGAAGGACTAGAAAAAGGTAGAAAATGAGAAGGAAGCAGGAATAATGAATAAATTGCCGAATGTGTGTAGGAAAGAAGAACTTTCATTTGGAGAGGAAGAGCTAATGAAAAACAGCCGTCAGATTTAGACAGCTGTCTTCAAATGGCTTATTGTAATTCACGAACTAAAGTAGAGGCAGCTTCCAGGGCACGATTGTCATGAACAATCGTACCAGGCTTTCGAGCTTCGCCAATGACATAGCCACCCACTTTAGTGCCGTAAAACTGGCAAATGTATGTCAATTGCTGAATCAGTGGCAATCCTTTGACCGTTGGTTGATCCCCGCCAACGAGGATAAAATACGCTTTCTTATTACCCAGCTCCTCTCGAAAATGAGGATAATTAGGGTCTCTCATCACTTGGGACCACCGATCAATAAAGACCTTTAGGGGCCCTGCCATTCCGTACCAATAGATAGGGGTGGCAAAGACAAGGATATCATGGGCAAGCATCTGATCCACAAGCTGTAATTGATCATCATGTATGTCGGGAAATCCTTCTGGAGTATGACGGAAATCTGTAATTGGTTGGATGTTATAGTCCCTTAAATAAATATGGGTTGCCTGATCCTTAGGTACAGCTTTATAGGCAAGATATTCTGTATTACCTTTTTCTCTAGTCGAGCCGTGAAAAACAGCAATTTTCATTTTCTATACCCTCCTTGGTTTTCCGGTTTTATTACATACATTGCTACATTCACAATAGTTGGGGGAGAAGGTTCAGTGGTTAGGGTATATAGTAGCAGTTCTGTTCTATTTTATTCCACGTAATTTAAAATAGAAGTAAAGGTTCTTTTTCAGAAAATTTGTTGGCGGAGTTGGGATATTTTGAAAGTATCTAAAAGAATGATAATTACACTTCTAAGTATTATGGTCTTCATTTGTTTTCTAGCCATCTTAATTGTGACTTGGGTATTTCCTTATGCGGGCTTAAGTGTCTCGAAAAGTTATACGGTTAAACTGGATCCTATTGTCGTAAAACAATATGACATAATGTTGAGTGATTATAATCAAATAATGGAGAACAGTCAGGATCATTCTAAAACATATACCATCGGAATAGCTGCTTTAGACATCTTTCAGGAGATATTGGTTGTAGATAAGGTGGAATGGAAAGTGACGGAGGAGACGTTAGAAGAACTGCTCTTCCACGTATCGGCATATCGCGAAATGTTGCTATCCCATGCCTTTAGTGAATCGTACAAAGAAGAAGCTAAGATGTATCTAGATGTTGCAGTTAATGCTTCAATCGAATTAGAAAGTCATATCAACGCGATACAGAAAAGGGAAGGATTGATAAGAAATGATTTGCGTGTTCTCCTACGCAACCTTTATGGAGATATAGGTGGGAGTTTCAATCATTTTATAACGTTTTATGAGACTGTGCACAATAGTGCTTTTTAATTTTGATGTATAAAATAGAAATGATTCTTCCTATAACCCATAGTCACAAAACTATCACGTAAGAAAGGAAATACACCTTGAAATTAGAACGTTTATTATCCATCATTTTCAAACTCTTACATAATGAAATTCTCTCAGCTTCAAGTCTGGCTGATGAGTTTGAAGTATCAACTCGCACTATTTACAGGGATATTGAGGCTATTTGTGCAGCTGGCATACCAGTCGTGTCGTACCAAGGAACGAATGGAGGCTTTGGTATTATAAAAGGGTACAAGATTGATAAAAGCTTAATGGGTCCCCCGGACATACGAAACGTAGTCACCGTATTGAATAGCTTAGTAACTATTTTTAAAGATAGAGAAATGGAACATACAATAGACCGATTAAGCTTACTAGATAGAAGTGATAACAAGAATGCTTTATCGGTTGATTTAGAAAGTTATCAAACAGAACCAAATTCCCTAAAAGACTTAAGAAAGGCAATTAATGAAAAATTGGTCATCCATTTTGAATATGTAAGTAATAAAAATGTAGTGACCTCACGAGAAATAGAGCCAATTCAACTGCAATACAAATATCGTAATTGGTATTTATACGCATTTTGCAGAGAACGGCATGATTATAGAGAATTTAGAGTTTCACGTATGATGCGTCTAACAGTGACACAGGAAGCATTTCAACAACATCATGACATCAAACATAATCACGTTAATTCAGGCAACCATGTAGAAGGTTTTGAAGAGGTTATCATTTGGGTCCATCCAAATTCTTTGGCAGCTGTGTTAGATCAATTTCAAAACTCTACAAAGCTCATGAACGATGATGGGAGTATGACAGTGAGCCTTTCCGTATACGAGCCATTACATGCTGGATGGCTGAGATCCATTCTTTTAAGTTTTGGGGCTGGTGTGAAAATTATGAAGCCAGTAGAACTACAATCGGTTTTAACCAACGAGGCTAGAAAAATAATAAAACTTTATGAAGATGTATGACAGGCTGCTGTCATATATCTTTTTTTATAATACAAGTATCAAAGTTAAGGAGTAGATGTAAATGAACCACGCAAAAAATATGTATAGGTACCATGTATGGGCTAATCAGGTATTATTAGACAGAGTAAAAGAATTACCAAGCAATGTTCTGTATGAAGAGGTGAAAAGTTCCTACCCAACTATAGCCGCAACGTTTAGCCATATTTATGTAGTTGATGTTATGTGGTTACACATCCTGAAAGGCATGGATATGCAGGAAGCGATGGAAACATCTATGCCATTATTAGAAAAGACAAATTCCTATTCAGCAGATGAATTCATCAAATCGTTTGAAGAACTATCCTCTCAGTATGAGGCATGGATGAATGGGCAAACAGATTTAGAAAAAAAGGTTACGATCAATAATCCTTGGGCAGGAGCAAGAGAAACGGCATACTCAGAAATGTTATTCCATGTTGCGAACCATGGCACATACCACCGGGGTAACATAACAACGATGTTAAGGCAACTAGGGTATGCTTCGACCTTCAATGACCTCTCATTCTATTGGTATCAGAGCTAGACTAACAGTAAAAAAACGAGAGCGGATGTCCGCTCTCGTATAAACTAAGCTTTAAGCCACTTCCAAATCTCTCCTGGAGTTGCATTTTTTCCGTACATAAGAATTCCAACTTTGAATATTTTCCCTGCAAGTTTCATAAATAACCAGACACTGATAGCAAGAATGACTATTGAAATTGCGATTTCGATCCACGGCCATTCTTCTAATGTGATTAAACGAAGCAGCAGTACAGCAGGTGATGTGAAAGGAATATACGTGCCGATTTGGGCCATCAGACCACTTGGATCACTTAATACCGGGCCAATAAATATAGCTGGCAAAAACGGTATCATCATAACAAACCCTTGGAAGTTTCCGGCAGTTGTAACATCTGCCATGGTAGCTCCAACTCCCACGAATAGGGACGCAAATAAGAGATAGCCAAGGAGTGCGATAAGTAAGTACAAGGTAAGCTCTGGCACAAGTAAGTACTCCAGAAGTGGTTCATCAAGACGCCATATTAGTACAGGCAATACGAGAACGGCAGTAACGAACGTTTGTATAAGGCCTAAAACAAAGTACCCAACAATTTTTCCTTGCATTAATTCAGCTGGTGTAAGAGAAGAAAGAATGATTTCTGCGATCTTATCCTTTTTCTCTTGGGAGGCACTTTGAAAAATGGACATTCCTGTTAAGATAACAGACAGTAGAACAAAGGCACCAAATATTCCTGGTACGAGTGTTTCTAAAGGATTTTCTTCCGAACTGGCGCTTTCATCACTAGCAGCTGTTTCCTCAGTTTCACCTGCCTCAACAAATTGTACACCCTGTGAGATGCCAGCAAGCTGTTCATCTGTTAATCCAAGCTCCTCCATTTTCATCGCTTGAATAGGGCCAGTTAAAACTTGAATCTCACTCATAAAAAACGAATCCATATCATCAGAGGTATACACAGTTAAGGAGCCTGATTCAAGGTTTTCTTGATTTACAAACAGATAAGCTGTCTGTTCACTGTCTGTCACTTCTTCCGCTGCTTCTTCTTCTGTCAGGTCTGTTAGCATCAGCTCCCAGTCCATGCCAGCTTGCTCAACAGTGCTCACCATCTCTTCATAAACTCCAAGTTCATCATTAACAAAAACAGTAGCAGGTTCAGAAACCTCTTCTTCGGAATCACCGAAAACACTACCTAAAACCATAAAGCCGATGATAATAATCGGTGTTAATAACAGTCCAATAAGATAAGATTTATTTTTCATATTTCGCTTGATTTCCCACTTAGCGACTTTCATGGTATTACGCATATACTTCACCTGCTTTCTGCTCTTGTAAAAGGTTTTTATCTGATGCAATATCAATGAAGATTTCGTGTAGAGATACTCTATTAATAGTTAATTCAAGAATATGAAGGTCATCCGGAAGCTGTTTAAGCCATTGATTCGGGTCCACTCCTTTATCTAAATAAAGGACATTACTTCCTTCCCTTTGCTCCACACGCTGCACATCTGAAAGTGTTTCTAATCGCGCTGGGTCATTATTGCCATGGATCGTACACTTAAAGTTGGCATATTCAGTTTTTACATCATCCATCGTTCCATAAATGACTTTTCTTCCACGGTGGATCATGAACAAGCGATCCGCCATCTCTTCCACCAGGTTCATTTGGTGGGATGAAAGAAGAATTGCCGTTCCATTTTTCGCCAAATTGCGAATTTCATCTTTAAAAAGTTCCTGACTGACAGGGTCTAACCCGGAAAATGGTTCATCTAAAATAAGTAACTCTGGCTCATGAATGATCGAAGCAATAAATTGTACTTTTTGTCCCATCCCTTTGGAAAGCTCCTCTACAGAGACCTTTTCCTTTCCTTCCAGGTCGAACTTTTTTAAGTATTCCAGGGCCCTTTTCCGTGCTTTATCTAATGGATAATCCTTGAGCTCAGCTAGGTATAAAAGAATATCCATTACTTTTACATTTTTATATAGCCCTCTTTCTTCGGGGAGGTAGCCGATCCGATGTCTTGGAATATCCTTCCCATTCGTACTCTGAAAATGAATACTCCCTTCATCAGGATACATAATCCCCATAATATTACGGATAGTAGTTGATTTCCCGGCACCGTTTGGCCCTAGAACCGCCATGATTTCTCCTTTATATACATCAAAGGAGATATTGGATATCACTTGTTTGTCTTTAAATGATTTGCCCAGGTTTGAAACAGAAAGCATTTTCTCCATGTTTTTCTTCCTTTCTCTATTTTATTTATTTAGTAATAAGGTGAGGGACTCTTCAAGGTCCAATGTTTGCTGGTTTACCCACTGAAGCTGTTCATCTTGTAAGTACTTTTCAGCAGCGGCAGGTTTATTTGTAATAAACTGTTTTGCTTCCCGGGAAACTTCCCCTGGCAAGGTTTCAGAGGGTAAGGCATCTCTCATCCAATATTTACAGTACATATGCTGGATGGTTTCTTTTTCGTAAGTCCCCAACCATTTCCCATCTTGTAATACGCACAAGTAGTCCGCAAGTTTCATAATATCGTCAACTTGGTGTGTACTTATGACAATTGCGCGGTCGCCGGATTCTATCCACTCTGTAAGTATATTCATAAGCCTTTGCTTAGAAGGAATATCCATAAAGGCAGTTGGCTCATCGAGCAGAAGAATGGAGGTGTTTCTGGCAATGGTTAATGCCAGCGTTAACTTTTGCTGCATGCCTTGAGAAAGCTTGCCAAATCGTTTGTTTAGTGGCACTTGAAAAGATTCAACAATTTGGTTGAATTGTTCCTCATCCCATGCGGGATATAGTGGTGCAATGAAATCTCGTAACGTTTTACCAGTAAAGGCATTCCAGCCAATTACCGTCTGTGGCTGATATGCAATCGCGGTTTTCCATCCTTCATCAGGACCGTTCACAAAGCTGTTGTGAACCTGTATATTTCCTGTATCGGCCTTTGCTAAGTTCATCATAAGTTTAAGTAATGTACTCTTTCCTGAGCCATTCGTACCAACCAATGCTGTAATGGTGCCTGCCTCAATCGTAAGGTCAATCGGACCGAGCTGGAAATCATCTACCTTCTTTTGCAATTGATTTATTTCTGCTAGGTCACTCATTTTGAGTCCTCTCCTTTCTGACTGCGTGTCTCAATTACTTCCGAAAAAATCTCTTTAATCTGATCTACCGTATATTCGTAGCTCAACGCCGTATCTAGTGCATCTTCAAACGCCTGGTAAACTGCTGTCACTTTAACCTGCTGTTTCGTTTCATTGGCAATTTCCGCAACGAACGTTCCCTTGCCTTGTTCTGTCTTTATAAACCCTTGATATTCTAGATTCTGATAAGCACGCCGAATTGTGATCACGCTCGTCTCTAAATCCTTTGACAGCAGTCTAATGGAAGGGAGTGAGGCACCTGCCTGTAGGTAGCCACCTGCAATGAGTGCTTTTATTTGGTTCTCAATTTGGTGGTAAATAGGCTCGCGAGACGTTTTGGAAAGACTAATTGGTAACTCCATTGGTGACATCCTTCCTTTATTTATAAGTAATCCTGTTTTGCTAATCGTTTTTGCATGTAAGAAAGCCAGTATGCCATAGTTGTTAGGGTAAGTAAGAAAGCAATACCAATTGCTAATAGCGGCCACCTTTCAATAGTTTTAATACTCCAATAGACTGGCCCTTCACCTGTACTGGCATGTACTGCAATAAGCACGGCGATTGAAATAATGAGCAATAGTATACTGGAAAAAATGGATCCGATTGTAGTTGTAGTTAGCTTACTTGAGTCGCCAGCATCTGCTGATGGCAAGGCACATCCCAAAAACATCCCAATTAAAAGCCAAAACACCATAAAAGCAAGATACCCCGGAATGCTAAACGTGTCGTTAATTGGTGAAAAAATATAAAAGGCAATTAAGAAAAGCAGCTGAAATGGAAACGAATAAACAAACTGTATAATAAATCTGCTTTTTATTAATATGGATCGCTTTATAGGCAAAGCTAGTTGCATCATAAGAATGGGTGATGCTAATAAATCACCGTTAACTTTTTGTAGTTGAAATTCCTTTGGCTTTGCCCAAATAAGACCAACAGAGAATAAAAGTAGAAAAAAGAAATCAAAGCCTACATAGCCATTATCTAGATATGAGGATAGTGACGTGATAAGAAATATAGTCACAAAGGTGGTTAGGAACAATCCTTGAAGAAAGCCAAGTACTGATTTCTGTAACTCTAGTTTTGCAATGCGATAGGCTTGCAACCAATCTGACATAATACAAACTCCTTTAACTGTTATACTGTGTATATGTTTATATACACAGTATAAGTCAGCTGGGATATAGACGTCAAGCAAAATTTTATAAAAGGTAGAAGAGCTTAAGAAAAGTCCATGGTCACAGTTCTGCCATAACTTTTTGTCTTAATTGTGAAATAGTGAGCAAATACCTTTTTAAATTGGAAAATGATGCTAAGATATAAGTGTAAGAAGGAAACACACAATATATTGTGAAACATTGAGCAATCATTCTAATTTAAAAGGAGTGTATTGAAATGATTAAATTTATTCGTAACAGCAGTATTGCAGCAGGTATCTTAACGTTTCTTAGAGTGTATCTTGGTTATCAGTGGCTAACAGGTGGTTGGGGAAAGATTACAGGTGGAGGTTTTGACGCAACAGGCTTTATTCAAGGAGCAATTAGCAGTGCCGGGGGCGACCATCCTGCAGTACAAGGCTGGTGGGCGACCTTCTTGGAAACTGTTGCACTACCAAATGCCGGTTTATTCAGCTTTATGGTCATGTGGGGAGAACTTCTGGTAGGGATCGCCTTAATTCTAGGAATCTTTACGAACTTTGCCGCATTAATGGGTATCACCATGAACTTCGCTTTCCTATTCAGTGGTACTGTGAGCACAAACGCTCAGATGGTTTTACTAACAGTCTTCATCCTAGTTGCAGGGTATAATGCAGGAAAATTTGGCTTGGATAGATGGGTCATCCCATTCTTGAAAAACCACACACCACGTCGTGGAGGCAAGAAACAGAAAAAAGAATTAATCGTCGCCTAAAGAAAACAGTAAATGGGGTCATATAGGCCATCAATAATATAGCAAAGCCCGGGTTTTCAGTAGCCCGGGCTTTTGCAATGGGGAATTATCCTTCTTGCAAACTCAGTTATTTCAACTTATTTTATTAGGTTGGATGCTTTTTTGTACAATTTATCCCGCCTTAACTGGCAGTAAGACCCCCACTTCAAGAATGCGAGAAAAAATCAAGTATTCTAAGTGGGGGATCAACTGCCAGTAAAGGTCCGATTCGTTCCACTAACATTTGGTGGGGGAGGAAGGGAACCCCCACCAAATGAAGTTTCACTTTATCCATCTATCACACCACAGGCAATTCGATCGCCTGCATCACCTGATGGTTGTGACTCATAATCATCTGCCCCTGCATGGATAACTAAAGCGGTGCCTCCATCTTTGTAAACGGAGTTCTCTTGCCCTTTTTCAAGGGTAACCATCTCAGCCGTAATCTCTGTATCTACTGTTCCATCTTCAGCAACTTCGATGTTTGGCAAATCACCTGCATGGGGTCCATCCTGGCTTTCCGTACCGTGATCATTACCATGAGGATTAAAGTGACCACCTGCAGATTCAAAGGTTGGTGCTTCACATGCTCCCGTTTCATGTATGTGAAAGCCATGCTCCCCAGGAGAAAAACCATCACCTTCAAGCTGAATATTTACCGAAGAATTCTCTTGTATTAGCGTGGCAGTAGCTACCACATTTCCATCCGCATCTTTGAGGGAAACTAATACTTCTTCCTCATCTGTTGCGCTCTCCAGATCATCAGTTTCGTTGTTTTCAGTTTCTTCATTGTTTGCTTCGTCATTAGCACCTTGTTCTTGGCCTTCTTCCTCATTGTTGCATGCCACTAGCAAAAAGACTATAGCCGTTAACAACACGAGTACGGTTTTTTTCGTCACCACCAAGCGCTCCCTTCTATGTTTGTTACAACCATTTTTCACCATTTTGGATACATCTAAACGTAAAAGACTATTCTTCTCAATCTCCTTTAATTTCGAGAGAGGAGGGTGGTCTGTGGACCCTTCCTTTTGCCAGGTAACTCCTGTATAATATATTTCGAGTATCGAAGAAAGGGCGGTTATAATGGGTGTAAATAGTGCTGTGCATGAACAAGTCACCAAGGAAAAAATATGGACGAAGGACTTTGTGCTAATATGTTTGGCAAATTTCTTTATATTTCTCGGCTTTCAGATGACATTACCGACACTCCCACTGTTTGTTAATGAGTTAGGGGGAAGTGATCAATTAATAGGAATTATTGTTGGGATTTTTACATTTTCTGCTTTATTATTACGCCCTTATGCTGGTCATGCCCTTGACTCTAAGGGAAGGCAATTTGTGTACATGACAGGACTTGCCATCTTTGTTATTTCGGTTGCTTCATTCTCTTTCATTACTAGTATTGCAGTTTTGCTATTGATGCGAGTTGTGCAAGGAGTAGGGTGGGGATTTTCTACAACCGCAACTGGCACCATTGCCACAGACCTTATTCCTGAAAAACGGCGTGGTGAGGGGATGGGATATTTTGGGCTATCCGGAAACATTGCATTGGCATTTGGTCCGGCACTGGGACTCCAGCTTGCAGGGGTCATTTCCTTTACCCAGTTATTTCTTATCTGTTCTGCGTTAGGATTTATCGCCTTTTTACTTTCAGCTAAAATTAAATATAAGAAGGTAGAAGAAGCTCCTGCTAAATCTACTACAGTTAAATTCGATATATTTGAAAAAACGGCGTTGGAGCCTGCTATACTCTTATTCTTTATTACGGTTACTTTCGGAGGAATTGCCTCTTTTCTACCATTATATGCAGAGGAAAAAGGGATCGCGGGGATAGAGTTGTATTTCCTAGTTTTTGCTATTTTCCTTATGGTCTCAAGGACATTTGCAGGGAAAATCTATGACACGAGAGGTCATATCTACGTATTTCTGCCAGGAACAGTGTTAATTTTCGTTGCCATGCTATTACTTTCCTGGCTACCTGGAACTTCCGCGCTACTAATAGCGGCGGGTTTATATGGTTTAGGATTTGGCAGTGTACAACCAGCATTACAGGCCTGGGCAGTAAATAAGGCGCCCGCTAATCGAAAAGGAATGGCAAACGCTACATTTTTCTCTTCTTTTGATTTAGGTGTAGGTCTTGGAGCAATTGTATTTGGCCAGCTTGCCTATCAATTTGGTTATGCAAGTATCTACTTAACCGCTGCTTTCTCTGTATTGTTGTCTATTATTCTTTATATCTATTTATTGCAGAAAACAAGAGCACGTTACGCAGAGAACTAGTAGGTAATTACAAAACAGTGGGTAAGCAAAAAAGTCTTCAATCCCTAGAAGCTAGATGGCCACATAGTTCTTGCCGACAAATAATGGATGTAAAATAGAGGAATCTCATTGGATCTTATTGGGGTGAACGAAAAAGCATAACTATTCATGAATCAAAATTAATCGGAACCGGGGAAGTTTATACCCGGTTCTTTTTCTTTTCACTGTAACTGTGGCAATCAACTACCATTAAATTTCCAATTAGTTTTACTAACAGTGTTGCTTGCTAAGGAATTAAAACCACTACCAATTTATCCCGTCGTGTAGCGATAAGACCTCCATAAATGAAGTTCACTTTTATATAGTTTGATAATTATAGGGTAGGGTAAACTATATTCATTGATATGGAAGTCTACATATGTCCATAGAATAAATGTGAGAGGACTTATTTATGAAAAACAAAAATGCGTTTCATAATCCTGTTTTTTATGTTTCTACTATTGTAATTCTTTTGCTAGTTATCATTGGAGCTATTTTACCGGCTAAGTTCGGTACAGTTGCCGGTCAATTATTTAATTTTACGACCAATAATTTCGGTTGGTTTTACTTATTGGCAGTATTTATTTTTGTTATTTTTCTAATAGGTCTATCTTTTAGTAAGTATGGGAAGATCCGGCTAGGGCCGGCTAATTCTCGACCAGAATATCCTTTTTTCACTTGGATTGGTATGTTATTTTCTGCTGGTTTTGGCGCAGGGCTTGTATTTTGGGGAGTAGCCGAGCCTATGAGCCATTTCTTTGAAACGCCATTTCCAGACTTACAAGCACAAAATGAGGAATCTGCCAGAGTAGCAATGGGTTACGCTTTTTTTCACTGGGGGATAAGTCAATGGTCAGTGTTTGCAGTTGTAGGCTTAATTATCGCATATTTCCAGTTTAAAAAAGAAAAGAAAGGACTTATATCTATTGCAATTGAGCCGGTTGTCGGCAGGAACAAGGCCCTTGGTGGAACGATTGACTCACTAGCAGTTATTGCTACGGTAATGGGTGTAGCAACATCACTTGGACTTGGTATACTACAAATGAATGGAGGGCTTACATCTGTATTTAACGTGCCAAACTCTATTTGGGTCCAGATGGCAATTGCTGGAGTAATGCTAATTACCTATCTAGTTTCTTCAAGCACGGGGTTAAATAAAGGGATTAAATGGCTCAGTAACCTAAACTTAGCTATATGTCTATTAATACTCGTGTTTGTTTTCTTTGCAGGGCCAACTGTTTTTATATTAAATACTTTTGTATTGGGGATTGGAGATTATTTATCAAGTTTTATACAGTACAGTTTAAGACTCACTCCATATACAGGTGAATTATGGGTCAGAGATTGGACGGTGTTTTACTGGGCTTGGGCTACTGCTTGGTCTCCGTTCGTAGGTGCATTTGTTGCACGAGTATCAAAGGGAAGAACCATCAGAGAGTTTGTTTTTGGTGTACTTGTAGTTCCACCAATAATCGCTTGCTTGTGGATTGCTGCACTCGGGGGTACAGCTCTTCATAGTGATCTTTTTGATGGGACACAAATAGCGGAAGCCGTTAATGCAGACATGGCCGTTGCTCTGTTTGAGACATTTGGTACACTACCTCTTACTACAGTGGTCTCCTTACTATCTCTCTTCCTTATCTTTACTTTTCTTGTTACATCTGCCGACTCAGCTACGTATATTCTTGGAAGTATGACCTCAAAAGGGAGCCTTAATCCAGCGTTGTTGGTAAAAATAATTTGGGGAATTTTAATTACGGCAATAGCAGTCGTCTTATTGCTTGCAGGGGGATTAGACGCATTACAGACAGCCTCCTTGATCTCTGCATTGCCATTCACGGTAATTCTATTAATTATCGTAGTATCCTTTTTAAAAATGATAAAAAAAGAACCGGATAGCAAAAGGCATGAAAAAACTACTAGAAATTAGCTTTAGCCTTCTTCACCCGGTTACAACATAAAATATTACTTTATTTGTCAAGAGGCTGGGACAGAAGTTCTCTTAACACATGAAAACCCGAACTAGGCAAACCTGTTAATAAAGGTTTGCCTAGTTCGGGTTTTCTCATTTTAGCGTAGGCAGAATACGGAGACTCCGACGGGAACAGCACGAGTCTGAAGACCCCGCAGTGGCGCCCTTCCCACGAGGAGGCTGAGGCCGTGCCCGTGGAAAGCGGAGTGTTCTGCCGAAGCGGTGCCAGAGCTTATTATTCGTATTTAGATTTAGATGATATAGTTATGTCCCAGCCCCTTTTCCTAATAGTTAAAATTTCTTTGGGAGAACGATTCGCTTATACATCTGCACGGTAATGATATAATAAATACCGTAGATCACGATAAACAGTGTAAGCGGAATCCATATTTTTGTATATGGCTCGAAAATAATAAAGGAGAACATTTGCATTCCGACAACCACATGGACAATCCCCACAATTGCTGGAAAAAGGAATAGTAGAAATAATTCACGGTAAATGGACTTGACGAGTAAAGTCTTTCTAACCCCAATTTTACGAAGCATGCTGTATCGATGAACATCCGCACCAGCACTCGATAACAATTTAAACATCAGCACACTGGCCATCATCATAAGAAAAGCGATTCCGAGAAATACACCCATAAAAATAGTACCACTCGCCACCCCTTTGAGCGCAACGTAGTTACTGTATTTTCCACCTATCTGCTCTACTTCCTGATCAGTATAGCTTTCTGCTAAAACCAATTGGCTGGCATTTAACTCTTCCAATTGAGGCAGATAGTCAGTAAAATCCTCTAACTTTCCTAATGTAACGTTTTGCTCTTCTCCTTGTACATCCTGGTAGCTGGATTCTTCATAAACATAAACCTCTCGATTACCAAACATAACGTTAGGAGCTAACTCTCTACTTACTGCTGACCACCAGTCGTCTGGCAATTCAGTTATTCCATCTTCTTCATAGAGACCGTACTGCTCTTCTGATAGCTCTACTTCAGGAATGGTTGGGGAATACCCATCAGCACCTTCTTCAAAGGTCATCACCTCGGGAGGAGAAGACTCAAGGTCTGCCTTTAAAAAATACACTCCCTCCTCATTCACTTTATATCGGTATTCCTGCTGCCACGTGAGATCCATATCTGCTATTATTTCCTTCTCAGCGTCATTAGGTTGGTAAACAACCACGTCATTCGCATGGAACATGGAGGCTTGGATTGCGATATTGTTATAAAACGAGGTTCCTGCAGTCATTGCACCTAGACCTAATGCGATTAGCATAGCTACTGTACCAAGCACCATCATAAGATTTAACATACGAAAGCGTAATTGACCTAATGTAAAGGAGTTTATCCCCTTTTCATTTAAATTGCGGTTTTGTTTTAGTTTTTTAACCAAGTATGGTAAAAGGGAAATGAAAATAAGGTATGTCCCTGGGATGATGGTTACTGTCGCAAGGATAATCCCTAATTGCTGGAAGTCTACGATATTTACCATCACATAGTATCCAACGCTAATTAAAATGATAGAAAATACAACACCAATAAAGGTACGGAAACCACTTGTTTTAACCTTGTCCTGTTGCTGGCCTGATTTTAATAAATTTAGCACGCTCTTTCTACCGACCCTCCAAGCATTAACGATGGAAGTTAAGAAAAACAATGCCACATAGAAAAGAACTGTTATCAGAAGTGATGACGGATAAAGGGCTTGAAAGCCATCTCCATGAAAGTCAAGCTGGGTCATAAGAAGCTCTGCTATACCATATGCAAGGCCCACACCAAGTACAATCCCAATGACTAATGCAACTAAGCCGATAAAGAAGGTTTCCATAAACATTAATTGCGTTATCTTACGTTTTTTAGCACCTAGCGTCATATACATACCTAATTCCTTCTGTCTTAATGACAGCAAAAAGGATGTCGCATAAAAAATGTAGAAAACAGTAATCACTGCAAGAATAAATGTCCCCACGTGGAAGACAAACATAATCGAGCTAATCAGCGAATTTGCTTCCAGAAAAGTTTTGTTTTGCGCAAGTGTTTCAAACATATAGAAAATCGCAATAGAAATAGTGAGACCAAATAGTAAGACTAAATAGTCTTTTGCCAGCTTTCGCATACTTGTTAAGGATAGTTTTAGCAGCATATTGATCTCTCCCTTCTAATCCAAATCCGGTGACGCAAATTGTGCAAGCACGTCAAGGATTTGCTGATGAAATGCACTTCTGCTGCCGTCTCGGTGAATTTCTTTGAATAGTTGGCCATCCTGAATAAACAGAATTCGTTCGCAATAGCTGGCACTTAACGGGTCATGTGTGACAAGCATGATGGAGGTGCCATGGTTTTCATTTAAATGCACCATGGTCTCCATTAGACTTCGGGCGTTTTTTGAGTCAAGGGCACCGGTTGGCTCATCTGCCAAAATTAAGGCCGGTTCATGAACTAATGCCCGAGCAGCAGCTACTCGTTGCTTCTGTCCACCGGAGATGGTTACAGGGTACTTCTTTAAAATCGATTGTATCCCTAGCTTTGCCGCCACATTCTCTACAGCGGGTTTTATTTTTCGTACCGAAACGCCCTGTAAGGAAAGTGGCAGGGCAATATTTTCATACACGGTTAAATTTTCTAACAGGTTGAAGTCCTGAAAAATAAAGCCAAGCTGACTGGAACGGAAATCAGCAAGTTGCCCTTGTTTCATGGTTGTAATGTCTGTTCCGGCAATTTTCACCGAGCCATTTGTCGCGGTATCCAGTGTGGAAATAACATTAAGTAAGGTTGTTTTCCCTGCACCAGATGGCCCCATTACGCCAACAAACTCTCCTTCAGCCATGGCAAAGGAAACCCCATTCAAAGCATGGAACTGTTTTTCATTCTTTTTTCCGTAGACTTTATTTAGTTGATGTACATCAAGTACTGCTTGTTTCATAACGCTTACCTCCAATATTCTTAATCTATTTACATTGTAAGCAGGATGTTACGTAGGTGGTATGTATCTATCTTTCAGGTAGCTTACAGTTTTGTAAGAATAGCTATAACGAAGGGGATGGCGATAATTGGGTATATTATTAGGATTCTCATCCTATCCTTAAAGAAAGGGAATAGTTTAAAAACAGAGGGAACTCGTTTACAATGGAGAGAAGAACGGTAGAAGGTAGGTTGCTAGTATATTGAAAAGTTTCAGTGATATTAACATCCAAAAGCTTTTTCCGGCCATTATTTACAAGCGTGGACTGGAATATTATAAACAAGGAAACGTAATCGATCTTTTATATGATCTTAACTACCGTGTCTGGACCGCAACTGTAAAAGGGTCGGAGGATTATTTTGTGGAAATTAATATGAGCCAGTTTGCTTCAGGGTCAATTGACACCTATTGTGATTGCCCTGCTTTCGATACATACGGATCTTGCAAGCATGTTGCTGCAACATTAATTAGTATTGCACAGAAAGAATCGAGTAGACCGCCGGCGACTCCACAATTTGACTACCAGACAACGGAACATTTTATAGAGGCATTAACCAGTGTACAGCAAGCGAATCATACACATGACATCCTGCCGGAAAAGAAGGGGATGCATGTCCAATATTTCTGTAGCTGGACGTTTGACCATAATTTGTTGCTTGAACTTAAAGCAGGTGAGAGTCGTTGTTTTGTCGTAAAAGACGCTAACCAGCTATTAGGCAATGTTTTAAATGGGCATGAGCATTATTTCACAAAAACATTTACCTACAGTCCGGACCATCATTATGTAGCTCAACAGGACATAGCTATTTTCGAGGCATTGCAGGAAATTATTAATAATGAACAAATATATGAGGACCATAGGTTTATTTCATCACACCGAAAAGACAATCGCTATATTACGATTCCACCATTAGCTGCTAAAGCTTTACTGGAGAAGCTGGTGGAACGTGATTTTACCGTCCAAACAGGAAAACAAAACTATAATGAAGTGAGAATCGTTGAAGCTGAGCTGCCGTTTCAGTTTTCTTTATCAAGAAATACAAGAGATGAGCTTATTTTAAACATGCCAGAACTTCAAAATAGTGTGTATTTTCGTCATTATCAAATGCTGTTTGCCGATGGATATTTTTATTTCCCAACAAAGGAGCAAATCCCTGTTGTAGAGCAAGTAAGTCAATTTGGCTTATCTAATTTGGAGCTTCCCATTACAAAACAGCAGGCTGATACGTTTTTATCGGAAGTTTTACCCTCACTTAAAAAGGTCGGAGAGGTAGAGATATCCGATAAGGTGACAGAAGAGATTGTCCAGCTCCCGTTAAGAGCGAAAATGTATCTAGAAGTAAACGACAACTGGATTGTCGGAAATCTGGAATACCATTATGGGGACTATCAAATTAACCCATTTGGTGGCAGGGTTGATCATGACATTATCATTATTCGCGATGTTGAAAAAGAGCAGCAAATTATGCAGCTGATCGAATATGCGAATTTTAAATACAATGGAAGAGAGCTTTATATTGAAGCAGAAGCAGAAGAGCAATTTTATGAATTTCTCTATTACGTGCTTCCACTGCTTGATGAGCATCTCGAACTCTTCCTGACCTCTGAAATTCGTAACTTCATTATGGATAGGGAACCAATGCCGAATACAAGCGTAAGGCTTGAATCCTCGTCCAATCTTCTGGAAATCGGTTTTGATATTGAAGGCGTAAAGGATGAGGAAGTCTCTAGTATTCTTCAAGCAGTGGTTGAAAAGAAACGGTATTACCGCTTGGATAATGGAGCACTGCTTTCCTTAGAAGGGGAAGAGTTTAGTTCCATGAAACAGTTCTTTGAAGACATGGATATAGATAAAAAGGATCTCGAGACAGGTAATTTACAAATGCCCGTATATAGGGGCACTCAGGTGGATGCCTTAATTGAAACAAATAAAAACTATGATCCTTCTTTCCGGAAATTGTTAAATCAGTTAAAGTCACCAGAGGAACAGGTCTATCCGTTGCCGGAGAACCTGCAGGCAACCTTGAGGAATTATCAGCATACAGGATACCAGTGGTTTAAATCATTAAGCCACTATCATCTTGGTGGAATTTTGGCAGATGATATGGGATTGGGGAAAACGTTGCAAAGTATCGCCTATATCGCATCAGAGCCTAGTGATTTACCGCATTTAATTGTTGCACCTTCCTCTGTTGTCTACAACTGGAAAAATGAATGTGAAAAATTTGTTCCTAACCTTTCAGTAGCGGTCTTAACGGGAACACCTGCAGAGAGAAGGAAGCGATTAGTAGAAGAAAAGGAAAAAGATGTGTGGATCACTTCCTATGCTACATTACGGCAGGATATCGAGTATTACAGAGAGCTGAGATTCCAAACCTTGATCCTGGACGAGGCGCAATACATTAAAAATTATGTAACCAAAACCTCCCAGGCAATTCGGGAAATTAAATCGGGCAGAAGGTTTGCATTAAGTGGTACGCCCATTGAGAATTCAATTGATGAACTGTGGGCCATTTTTCAGGTCGTATTGCCTGGCCTTATGCCTAAACAACGGGAGTTTAAGCAGCTTTCTAACGAAAAGATATCCCTTATTACAAAACCGTTTATTTTACGTAGGTTAAAGAAAGATGTGCTAAAAGAGCTTCCTGAAAAGATTGAGTCTGTACATGTTTCAGCACTCACGAAGGAACAGAAGGACCTTTATCTTGGGTACCATAGGCAATTGCAAATAGAAACAGCGCAGTCCATGAAGGAAAGTGGCTTTCAGCAAAACAGGATGAAAATTCTTGCTGGCTTAACACGATTAAGACAAATTTGCTGTCACCCTTCCATGTTCGTTGAAAACTATGAAGGGCAGTCAGGAAAGCTTGAGCAATTGATGGACACGGTGAGAAATGCCATTGGAAATGGGAAGCGCATGCTAATATTCTCGCAGTTCACCAGCATGCATGAAATTATCATTCAACAGTTAGAAAAGGAAGACATTGACTATTTTTATTTGCATGGCCAAACACCATCACAGAAACGTGTTGAAATGAGTGAACGGTTCAACAATGGAGAAAATAATGTTTTTCTAATTTCGTTAAAAGCTGGAGGAACAGGGCTTAACCTGACAGGCGCAGATACTGTTATTTTATATGATCTCTGGTGGAATCCCGCTGTAGAGGATCAAGCAACAGGGAGGGCACATCGATTCGGTCAAAAAAATGTAGTCCAGGTTATTCGCCTTATTGCAGAGGGAACCATTGAAGAAAAAATCTATGACCTCCAGCAAAAGAAGCGGGAGTTAATTGATCAAGTCATCCAGCCTGGGGAAGCGATGCTCTCAGGACTTAGTGAAGAAGATGTACGTGAATTGTTAAATATTTAAATATGAAATAGCAATACGTTTCAGGATATAGTCGGGCAACGTTGAGTCAATTATGTAAGCATTGATTCAACGTTGCCCGACTTTTTGGTATAGGTTTTGCGTCCAAAAGGGGGAACATCTCAGGCGTACTAGCTTTATACATAACTTGATTAGAACTTTGGGAACAGGGAATAGTGAAAGTAAAATTGAAAGGATGTTGTTAAGATGTCGAAAAGCTTTGTTGCTTATTTTAAATCGGAAAACGATGCAGAAACAGCGAAAGCAAAATTGGAAAAACTTCGCGTATCGGATATGCTGGTAGACGAACTACCAAATGGAGATAAGCGTGCAACTTATTTCCCTATCGTTGGAATTGGGACACCTGGATCAATGAGTACAGGTTCTGGGGCTATGGGAATAGGAATGGCAGATGTTACGGATGATCATGACGAGAAATCACAAAAATTAACCCATTTATTGGAAGGAAAAGTAGAGCAGGAAGACTACGTCGAGGCCATTTCCATACTTGCGGAAAGTAATGGTTATAAAAGTGAATGACGTAGCCTGCAACTCTCTTAACTAGAGTAATGCAAATAGCTTTCTGGGACGGCCTCTCTGGTATGGCCGTTCTGTTCCAGCAATTTTAATAATTTCTGCTGACAAGAGCTTATTAATTGTTCGCTCTGCACTTCGTTTTGTGACACGGTAGTAGTCTGCCACATCACTGGAGGAGAAAGGCTTATTATTACGTAACGTAATAAATTCAATAAAATTGTAGGATAGTTCATTATTAAGTTTCGCTTTATGAATGAGGGCTTGGTATAAAAACGATGTATTGATAGGTTTTTTGACCCCTAAAGGTCCGAGTTTTACCTGACTTTCGTTTATAATATAGCATGAGCTTTCTTGTTCTTCTGCTGTCATTTCTAAGGCCATCATAGCATGCTGGTGGGCCTGTAGAGAAGTGAATCCAAGTCCAAAGCCAATCCCAACAGGTTCTTGTATGTGCTCATTAATCTTACGGATCAAGGGGAATTTTGTATAGTGCTTGCTTAAATAATCCAGTAGCTTCCTTGATCCAATTATAACAACCCCATCCTGGACACTACGCAGCACAATGGCATCCTGTTTGGATGCAAATGCTTGTAGGAGAAGTTCTAGTTCAGATAACCTCCTATAAAGAATCATCGCTTTTAAGGAATCGGGCATCTGTTCTACATGTTTGAAGCGAAAATATCCCATAACAATTTGTGTAGAAGCCCTGGTGTGGAAAGCGATACGTTTTTCAAGTTTTTCCAAGGCCAGTTTATAACATGAATCGGGTTGGTCCATATGCCAGACAGCAATATTTTCTGCTTCTAGTTGTCGGGCTATTTCCTTATAAGCTGTTAATGCATACTCAGTACGACCACTTGCCCAATAGTTTCGATGATGGTTTAGAATGCTCTCAATCTTCTTTTCTGCTACTTCTTCCTCATAGATAGGGAGTAACTCCACGCCTGTAGAGTTTAATGGTATTTGTGCGCGTTGAACTACATCTTTTGTAACTCCATCAAGCGAAAATCGAGTATATGGTTGTTCATTCAGACATAGCTGGAGAAGAGATGTAGTAAGGTTGTATTCATCGCAATCCACCACCACTATAGAAAGGCGTCGTTTTTCAACTATTTCTTTCACGTATAAATAAGCGATAGACTCAGTAAATAAAAAAATATTACAGAGCAAGGATTGTTCAAGTAAGGCAGGTGTTTCACTTGATTCTGTATAAGTAAAGGGTAAAAGCTCGTAAGGAGAGGAGTCCTTTTTTAATTGTTGAATTCGTATAACTGTATCTTCTGGGCCTATCACTGCTACTTTCGCTTTCATCACAGACACTCCTACTATTAATTAGATAAGGTAGATTTTGACACTGCTAATAAATAATCGGATGCAATCTTCTTTACTTTTGCAATAATATGCTGTCCTTCTGCGTTAGATGTTAAGCCCTCGCTCAATATAACGATATAAAATCTTTCCTCGTTATATTCTAAAACAGTAGCATCATGTACAACTCCTAATAACTCACCGGTCTTATGTATGATGCTTGTAGGCTTACGTGGATGTATGTGGTTGCAGAGCTTTTTTGTAAGCTGCTGCTTTGAAAGGATATTCTGTAATACGTCGCTACTTTTACTAGGCTGATAAGAGATATACGATAAGATTTCCTTTAATAAAGTAACCATATCGCTTGCTGTCGTACAATTTTCTTTCCCTATTTCCTGTGCTTTTGTATCCATAAATTTACGGTTAATACTGGTATTAGACATTTCAAGACTTTTAATCGTTCGATTAACTGCTTCCATTCCTAGTGTGTCCAGCAGTACATTGGCAGCAGTATTATCAGAAACCATGATCATTAGCTCTATTAAGTTCATGTAACTGTATATATGACAGTTGGTAAGGTAAGAGATAACCCCTGATCCTCCAACAAATTGCTCTTCTTCCAGGTAGACAAGCTTATCAGGGTGCAGTTTTTCACTATCTATTTGGCGGCATGCCTCTAATAATATGGGTAGCTTTGCAAGACTAGCTGCCGGACGTACGATTTTATCGTTAATAGCCAAATTTCCCTCATCAGAAGCAATGAGTACAGAAAAATGCGCATCCATTCCTTCAAGTTCTCTTCTAATAGACGTGTTTAGCTGTTCGAAGTCCATACAATCATTATCCTTTCTAGTTTAATTAGTCAGGTAGAATAGACGTTGCAAACACGGTGTTAACGTTGCCAAAAAGGCCTGGACTGATCACTGAAAATAGGCCAGTGGAACGAGTTCTGAGGTGGAAAATTGCGACAAAACTAAATAATTAGTTATATAGTATTGAATTTTCGAAAAATTGTCAAGAATTGTAGAGGGTTATTGGAAAGAATAGAATTGGGGAATTATGAAGTAGAAAAGCTAGAATGATGGTAAATTGGGAGGTGTCTATGCAATTCCCATATAATAGTAAAGAGGCAGTTAATCGACGTTAACTGCCAGTAAAGGTCTGATTCTTTTAACTAACATTTGGTGGAGGTAGAGGATAGCCCATCAAATGAAGTTCACTTTATTTGATAATGATCTTTAACTTGATCTCTTAATTGGCGTTTTAAAAACTTTCCGACAGAGGTTTTCGGTATTTCATTATAGAACAAAACATCGTCTGGTATCCAATACTTAGCAAACTGGGGCTCTAAAAATGCTAGCAAGGCCTCTTTTACACCTTCTTCTTTCACGCCATCTTTTAAAACAACACAGGCGATAGGCCTTTCCTGCCACTTGGCATCCGGAATGGCAACTACGCTTGCTTCTAAAACATCCGGGTAACTCATGATAGCGTTTTCAATTTCGACCGACGAAATCCACTCACCACCACTTTTAATTAAATCCTTTGTTCGGTCAACTATTTTAATCGTGCCTTCCTCGTCTACCGTGACAACATCTCCCGTATGAAACCACCCCTCCTGAAATGCTTGTTCACTGCGATCATCTTTATAATACTCACTTGCTATCCAGTTTCCACGTAGGAGTAATTCGCCCATTTCTTGATCATCCCATGCAACGTCGCCCGCTTTTCCTTTGACCTTCATTTCAAGACCTGGAACGAGAATCCCTTGTCTGGATCGCTCTCTTAACTTTTCTTCTTTGGTTAAGCCGTGCTGGTAACTTTTCAATCGAGATATGGTTGCTAATGGAGTTGTTTCAGTGGCGCCATATGCATGGTAAAAAGGAATATTGTATTTTTCTTCAAACGCTTGGATTAATCCAAATGGGGCAGCAGATCCACCGCATAATACAGCTCTTAAACTAGATGTATCATAATTTCCCTTCTCCAGTTCTTGCAGCAGTCCTATCCAAATAGTTGGTACGCCGGCTGATATGGTTACGCGGAATTTCTCTATAAAGGTTGCCAGTCGTTCTGGGGTGAAGCGCGGACCAGGCAACACTTGAGTAGCGCCAAACCATGTACAGGCAAAGGGTGTGCCCCATGCATTTACATGAAATTGCGGGACAACAGGCATGGAGACATCAGATTCTGATATAGCGGCAGAGTCAGCGAGCCCGAGGGCAAAACTATGCAGGACGATCCCCCTGTGAGAATACGTGACACCCTTTGGCTTCCCGGTTGTAGCAGAGGTGTAACACATACCAGCAGGGTCATTTTCATCAATGTCTTTACTAAAAGGGAAGGTGGCATCGCCAGTGCTGATTATTTCTTCATAGGAGTATAAAGGATGTAGAGACGAATCAGGAAGTTCCGGTTTATCTGTCATGACAATGAAGGCTTCAACGGTGGTTAACTGATCTTTAATCTGTTCCACAAGCGGAAGGATATCTTCATCAACTAATAATAGTTTATCCTCTGCGTGATTAATAATATAGATGATGTGTTCTGGGGTGAGGCGAATATTAATGGTGTGCAGGACAGCGTTCATACCTGGAGCAGCAAAGTAAATCTCTAAATGTCTGTGGTGGTTCCAGGCCAGTGTGCCAATTTTGTCACCCTTTTTAATACCAAGCTCTGTGAAAGTGCTCATTAGCTTTCGTACCCGTTCCCCAATTTCTTTGTAACTTAAAGAATGTAGCTTGTCATGTGTTTGGGAGTGGACAAGCTTTTTTGGGAAAAACTTCTCTGCATGCTCCATCATGGCACCGACGGTCATTGGGACGTGCATCATTTCTCATCATCTCCTTTTTAAAAGTTTGGTACTTGTTTAAATATATCATAATATTGTAAAAATATTGATAATGAAACATAAAAAAACGTTAGCATACGTAGTTTGGTATTACATAGTTAGAAATTAATGGAACAAATACCCTATATTCTAAAAGAGTTGGTGTAAAAAAAATCGCTATTTTAAGCAGTTTAAGAGACTAAGGATATTATTGGAAAGGGCAACTCGTGTTAGGAAGAGTTTGACAACTTTATAGATTCAAATGTAAAATATAATTCACTATAGAGTATAAAGGGGGAGTTTGTATGAAAAAGAAAAATTATCTATTTTCATTTGCTATGCTTTTAGTGCTTGCCTTGTTTCTAGCAGCTTGTGGCGGAGGCGACGAGGGCGGTAATGGCGATGGTGAATCTGCAGAAGGCGGAGAAACGCCAGAGTTTTTACAAATGCTAACAGGTGGCACAAGTGGTACATATTACCCACTGGGTGGTGAAATGGCCACAATCATATCTGACGAAACAGGTATGGAAACGGATGCAGTATCTTCAAACGCTTCAGCTGATAACATGGTTGCACTTCAAGAGGAACAATCAGAGCTAGCCTTTGTGCAAACCGACGTAGCAGCAAATGCAATCGAAGGTATTAATTCTTTTGAGGGTAACCCTGTTGACAACGTTCAGGCAATCGGCTCTTTATATCCAGAAACAATTCAGATTGTAACAACTGCAGACTCTGGTATCGCATCAGTTGAAGACCTTGCTGGTAAAGCGGTTTCTGTAGGGGCGCCCGGTTCAGGCACGTATGTCAATGCAGAACAAATTTTAGAAATTCATGGAATGACGATGGATGATATTGAGGCACAGAATCTTGATTTTGGTGAGTCTACTAGTGGAATTCAAGATGGGAACATTGATGCAGCTTTCATTACTTCTGGAACACCAACTGGTGCGGTGGAAGGTCTAGCTGCTACAGTTGATATTAGCATTGTTCCAATTGCCCAGGATAAAGTGGATGCGCTTGTAGAGAAGTATCCATACTATGCAGCTGATACAGTTCCAGCTGAAACATATAGTGGACAGTCTGAAGAAGTAAACACAGTTGCAGTATTAGCAATGCTTGCTGTGACAGATTCGCTTTCTGAGGATGCTGTTTACGAAATTACGAAAGCGATTTACGAGAACGCAGGAGATATGGCTCACGCAAAAGCTGAGTTTATTACAACGGATTCTGCTTTAGATGGTATTGGAATTGAGGTACACCCAGGTGCACAGAAATACTTTGATGAAGTAGGAGTAAGTGCTGAATAAGAAGGCTTAGCCGTTTTACCTAGCATAGGCTCTTACAGGCAGAAAAAGTAAAGATGACCAATAAGTGACGAGCGGCCGGCTGTGAATCCTCTAGTCAGGAATTGCTGTCGGTCGTTTCATTTTCATACGATTTCAGGTGGCATTATGAAACATAACATAAAGTTAAAGATATCAATTCTATTTATTTTACTCACAATTCTCTTTCTACTTCTATTTGTTCCTTTCCGAACTACACTTGTATTTTATAAAGAAAATACAGATAAGATTGAAGCTTTTCTTCCATTACAGAAAAGGGATACCTTTCAAATAATCTTTACACACTCCATACACCTGACAGATGTGATTGAAAAATATATGGTTATGAGCAACCATGATATAAAACAGTACGAAATTGTTTACGAAGAGTTTGGGATTGGAATGCCATCTAACGCATTAGAGGGAGAAGAGTTTCATTATGAAGATGGAAAATATCATATTACAGAACTTGATAATATATTCCCTTCTATGAATATAAGAAATGGCAAAACAGTTTCAGAAAATAGGCTTGTTTGGGGAGATAACGACGAACATCTCGTATATTTTAACGAGTATTTTGAACCAGGAGCTTGGTTTAAATTAAAGGTTGAGAACCTCTCACTATGGCAAGCTATGAAAGGAGTGAGAATCCATGAGTGATTCAACGAAAGACAACCAAACGGAGGCAGCAAGGCAGGAGGAGCTTTTACAGAAATATGATGCAGAATCAAACACAAGAAAACTAACCGGGATAGCTGCAAAAGTGGTTTTCTTTGGTCTGCTTGCCTTCTCCTTATTTCAGCTTTATACAGGAGCTTTTGGGCAGTATACTGCTTACATTCAACGAACTGTCCACTTAGGCTTTGCCCTGACGTTAATCTTTCTTTTGTTTCCTGCAAGTAAGAAGAAGGGAAATAAACGAAAGGTTGCTTGGTATGATTATATACTTATTTTATTATCCATTATTGTCTGTGGATATTGGCCAGTGTATTACGATACATTAGTTCAGCAGATTGGTGGCATAGACCAGGTCCAAGTTATTATTGGCGGACTTGCTATACTCCTTGTATTAGAGGCGACTAGACGAGCTGTTGGAATGCCAATTACAATTATTGCAATTTTATTTTTGGCCTACGCGTTAATTGGTCCTGATATGCCTGGTGCCCTTGCGCATCGTGGGCTAACGTTAGAGCAATTGATCGATTCAATGTTCTTTACAACAGAAGGTATTCTGGGGACTCCGTTACAGGTATCGTCCACATACATTTTCTTATTCCTGTTGTTTGGTGCTTTTCTGGTGCAAACAGGTGTGGGAAATTATTTTAATGATCTAGCTATCGCACTAGCTGGACGCCGAACAGGTGGACCAGCCAAGGTTGCCATTTTTTCAAGTGCATTAAATGGGACCATTTCTGGAAGCTCGGTAGCGAACACTGTTACGACAGGGTCTTATACCATTCCTATGATGAAAAAGCTCGGTTACCGTCCGAATTTTGCGGGTGCGGTAGAAGCTGCATCCTCAACCGGTGGCCAAATAATGCCGCCTATAATGGGGGCTGCTGCTTTCCTTATGATTGAGTTTGCAGGTGTTGGATATTGGGAGATTGCCAAGGCGGCAACCATTCCAGCTATCTTGTATTTCTCTGGTATTTGGATTATGACTCACTTGGAAGCAAAGCGAGTGGGACTGCATGGATTGCCGAAAGAGCAAATCCCTAGTAAGAAATCTGTTCTGAAAAAAATTCATTTACTACTTCCTATTATTGCAATCGTGCTACTCCTTTTCCAAGGTTTCAGTATAGAACGGACAGCATTACTAGGAATTCTTATTACCGTTATTGTAAGTTTATTTAGAGCTGATACAAGAATTACGCCATCAAAATTTGTGCTTGCTTTAACATCTGGTGCGAGAACAGCGCTAGGAGTGGCAGCAGCGACTGCCTGTGCAGGTATTATTGTTGGGGTTGTAACCAAAACGGGTCTTGGCTTGAAGCTTGGAAATAGCCTTGTGGATGTAGCGGGCTCTCTTGCAAGCTCACCTGAGGCTCAGTTGCTGTTAACCCTATTCTTTACAATGATCGCATCGATTATTTTGGGAATGGGTTCACCTACAACGGCAAACTATATCATCACATCCACAATTGCTTTACCAGCAATCTTGGCATTGAATGATCAGCTAGAAGTAGCAATTCCGGTGCTAGCTGGGCACATGTTCGTATTCTACTTCGGTATTGTGGCAGATATTACGCCGCCTGTGGCACTAGCTGCATTCGCCGCAACGGGTATATCTGGTGGGGAGCCGATCCGGACAGGAGGAAATGCTTCCAAGCTAGCAATTGCGGCATTCATTATCCCGTATATGTTTGTGCTGCAGCCACAGCTGCTGATGATCGATACGCACTTCTGGGAAATAATATGGATATTGTTTACGGCAATCAGTGGAATGATTGCGATAGGTGCAGGGCTTATCGGCTTCTGGTATCGTAAATTACATTGGACATTACGAATTGTTTCCGTAGTAGTCGGGCTTTTCCTTATCTATCCAGAAGGCAACACAGATCTATTCGGATTAGCTGCGTTTATCGTCATGATTGTTATGCAGCTTGTCTGGAAAAAAGGAAACCAGACAGGGAAAAAAGAACAAGTGAATGGTTAACTTTTAATTAAATAATCTATTTCATAACGAAGGTGACCGGAAGCAAGATAATTCCGGTCACCTTTTTGTTGTTATTATAAGCTTTAGCTCGTTACGGGGAGGGTAGATTATAGTAAAATAGGAACGAAAGAAAAATGAAGCAAAGCACTATAGAAAGAAGGAAGAAAGATGCAAAAACAGCATGATTTTACACAGGGGAATATACTAAAGCAGCTCATCTTTTTTTCCGGGCCAATTATGCTGACGAACCTGCTTCAAACGTCTTACCAGGTTGTTGATAGCCTTTGGGTAGGGAATTTACTCGGTGCTGACGCCCTTGGTGCTGTTGCCGTCTCCAGTACCATTGTGTTTACTGTATTATCCTTTGTTATTGGGATGAATAACGCGGCGCTTACTATTTTGTCTCAACAAAAAGGGAAAAATCATGAAGCTGGACTCAAAAGTTATTTGAATGCTTTTGTTGTCTTGCTTACAGCATTCTCTCTCGCGCTTGGACTGGCAGGTTTTTTTCTTACAGATTGGTTATTAGGTGTTCTAGGTACACCAGAAGAAATGATGCCATTAGCTTCGAGTTACCTCAGAATAAACTTTCTCGGTATTTTGTTTTTGTTTGGCTATAACTTTATTAGCACCATATTACGGTCTTTAGGGGATAGTAAAACACCTTTACTATTTGTGGTCACCGCTGTTTGTTTAAATATCATACTTGACCCTTTGTTTATCAGTATGTTGAATTTTGGAGTGGAAGGGGCAGCTTATGCAACCATCCTATCTCAAGGTGTATCCTTTATCATTGGGATGGTATTCATCTTACGTCGTAAGCTAGCACCATTTACCATTCCTAAACTCCCGGAGTGGCAGGAAGTTAAGCTGATCTTGCACCTCGGTATTCCTTCTGGCTTACAAATGGCCGTTATTTCCGCTGGAGTAGCTGCAATTATGAGTGTTGTAACAGGTTTTGGGTCTGATGTTGTTGCTGGATTTAGTGCAGCGCAGAGGCTGGATAGTTTGCTTATGCTGCCTGCCCATGCCCTTGGTACCTCTGTAAGCAGTATGGCGGGGCAAAATATCGGGTCTGGGAACTGGAGTCGGGTAAAGGAAATCGCGAAGTATGGCGTGTTATATAATTTTACGGTTATGTTTTTGGTTGGAATCATTGTGTTTTTCTTAGCGGAACTTGGAGTGCGTTTGTTTATAGATGAAGCTCAACCGATTGAATTTGGTACAACCTATTTACAGATAATCGCATTTTGCTATCCATTCCTTGGTATTAATTTTATCTTAAATGGTATTGTGCGAGCTGCAGGGGCAATGTATCAAGTCTTGGCTTTAAATATTTTATCTTTTTGGGTATTACGTTACCCATTGACTGCTTTCTTTTCAAGTGTATATGGGGAGACAGGTATTGCAATTGGAATGGGAAGTAGCTTTTTAGTTAGTAGTGTGTGTGCGTATCTATATTACCGGTATGGCAAGTGGAGGAAAAAGGAACTGTTTAACAAAAAGCATGGAGGATAAAGATGAAACGTATAGGAATCCTATTTACTGGGATTATATCCGGCATTTTCTTAGGGGCACTTCTTTGGTTGGTCCAAAGATTAACTTCCTTAAAAGTATATACATTGCTCGTAAATGTTGATTATATACCTGTTTTAAAAGAGTGGAACATGGGAAGCTTTATAGAGTTTAGTTTACATCTCATTGTATCGACCCTATTAGTTTTTATGCTATATGAAATCTTTAAGCGAATGAGCATGGCGTATAGCTTGTTACCCTATGTTCTGGCGAATGGGGCAATTGGTCTCTTACTTTATGGAACAACTGCATTCTCACAGCGTACTCCAGATCTATTTGACTTCTATTCTCTGTCATATTGGTTACTCGGGCATCTCTTATATGGAGTGGTCGTAGCCCTGCTCATGAAAAAGCTTGGGAGGGCGTTGCATGAAAGGTAGAAAACGCCATATACGTGCACTAAAGCACACCATGCTTCTGTTTCTGCTGCTTAGTGGAGTGTTGTTGGTGCTCTCCTTCATAGCCTATGAATGGAATCAAACTACGGAAGATTCTCAACGTCCAGCTATCAGCGAGGAGGTAAGAGAATATCGCCCTTTAGTTGAAAGGTATGCAGAGGAGGATGGGGTTGGAAACTACACAGATGTGATCCTCGCAATCATGATGCAGGAGTCTGGTGGAAGAGGCCAAGACCCTATGCAAGCATCTGAAAGTTATTGTGGGGAAAGGAACTGTATTGAGGATCCAGAGCTTTCCATTGAACAGGGTGTTGAATATTTTTCCAAAACACTGGATGACGCTGAAGGTGACATACATCTTGCTGTACAGTCCTATAATTTTGGCAGAGGTTTTATTAATTATGTACAGGAAAGGTCTGGGGAGTACTCACAGGAAACGGCTATTGATTTTTCCCAATACATGTACGGCCGTGATCCGAATAAAGAAAAATATCGATGCCTCCGGGACGGCTCTCGGGAGCTAGACGCATGCTATGGGGATATTTATTACGTGAAAGCAGTGATGAACTATCGAGACGTTATAGAGGCAGAAGCCCAGTAACTCATGATATGATGATGGTAAGATCCATCCTTAACACGTAACCAAAGGAGGCAAAGCAATATGGGAGAGGCTATTTTTACTAGCAAGGCGCCCGCTGCAATCGGTCCCTATTCACAGGCCATTAAAGCAGGTGATTTCATTTATGTTTCAGGGCAAATACCACTTGACCCCTCAACAGGTGAAGTTGTAGAAGGTATTGAGAAACAAACAGAACAAGTTCTGCAAAATTTAAAGGCTATACTTGATGAAGCAGGCGCTACCTTTAGGGAAGTCGTGAAATTTACAATCTATTTGAAATCCATGGATGATTTTGCTACGGTAAATGAAATTTATGGAAGTTATTTAGCTGAACCATACCCAGCTAGAGCTACCGTAGAGGTTAGTCGTTTACCGAAAGATGTCCTTGTAGAGATGGACGTCATTTGTTATCAAAAATAGGAGGTTGTATCTTGGAAAATTTTACGTATTATAATCCAACAAAACTAATTTTCGGAAGAGGCCAGCTTAATGCATTGCCAAATGAAGTAGCACAATATGGGAAAAAAGTGCTTATTGTCTATGGTGGAGGCAGCATTAAACGAAATGGCATTTATGATAATGTGTTAACAAAACTCGATGAAATTGATGCAGAAGTATTTGAACTATCTGGAGTAGAACCAAACCCAAGAATTTCTACTGTCCGTAAAGGAGTCGAAATTTGCAAGAAGGAAGGTATTGAATTTCTACTTGCAATAGGCGGGGGCAGTACAATTGATTGTACAAAAGCTATTGCCACAGGTGCAACAACGGAAGTAGATATGTGGGATATCGTGACGAAAAAAGAGCAGGCCACAGATGCATTACCGTTCGGGACAGTGCTTACATTGGCAGCAACCGGTTCTGAAATGAATCGCGGTTCTGTTATTACTAACTGGGAGACGAATGAGAAACATGGCTGGGGCTCGCCGTATACAAGTCCTAAATTCTCTATATTAGACCCAGCACATACGTATTCTGTTCCGCGAGATCAAACAGTATATGGTATGGTTGATATGATGTCACATGTATTAGAGCACTATTTCCATCAAACGACAAACACGCCAATTCAGGACAGATTCTGTGAATCATTGCTGAAAACGGTAATGGAGACAGCGCCAAAGCTACTAGAAGACATGGAGAATTACGAATATCGTGAAACCATTATGTTAAGTGGTACCTTAGCTTTAAATGATATGCTTAGCATGGGATTCCGCGGGGATTGGGCTACCCATAACCTTGAGCACGCAGTATCAGCTGTGCATGACATTCCACACGGTGGCGGATTAGCTATTTTATTCCCTAATTGGATGAAACATGTCATGGATGAGCAAAATGTAGCGCGTTTTAAACAGCTAGCAGTTCGCGTGTTTGATGTGGAAACAGAAGGAAAGTCTGATAAAGAAGTGGCCTTAGAAGGAATCGACCAATTAAGAGCTTTTTGGAGTAGTATTGGCGCACCTGCAACACTAGCAGATTACGACATAAACGAAAGCAGTGTACAGGAAATGGCCGAAAAAACTGTTGTGGCAAGTCCGCAATTTGGAAACTTTAAAAAGCTAACAAAAGAGGATGCTGTCGAAATTTATAAAGCAAGCCTATAAAATCCGACGAAATATTTCCCGGGAAATTCTTTCGTCAAATTATGTAAAAATAAAAGAAGAACTGGCTTATTGATAAACAGCCAGTTCTTCTTTTATTGCTACTCTTATTTTATCTAAACATTCTTCAGGCGTGTTACCGAAAATGCGTCTGTTATTAATAAGTGCATATGGTTTTACCCTGCACAGGCCGCAAAAGGATAAACATTCGTTCATCAAAACGGCTACTTCTGGAAATTCCTTCTCTAAGATTTCCTCTATATTAATTGTAGTGATTGCATTTCCGTCACAGACCTCGACTACGACAATACCCATACGATCACTTACCTTCTATTATTAAATAGTTCCTATTGATAGGACTCTGTTAGTTTTAGCATATATTTCAAAAGAAATCAATTCTTTGGTTTTGCTTCTTATACTTCCTGCATTAATCGCGCTCTACAAAGCTCATGGAAACCCAATGACGTTTACGCCATCTTCGGAGCATGAAAACGCCTCTTAACCATTCATCAGCAATAAAGGCAATCCAGATGCCAATTAATCCAAGGTCTAAAAAGATTCCGAAAAACCATGCAAAGGTCACGCTGATCCCCCACATAGAAGCAATTCCAATGTAAACTGGGAATTTCACATCGCCAGCTGCACGTAAAGAGCTGATCATTACTAAATTAAACGCTCTTCCGGGTTCTAGAATAACTGTCATGAGCAGCAAGAATGCCCCTGTTTGCACGATAGTTGGATTATCCGTAAAGATACCAAGTAATGGCTCATGTAGAAGGTAGACAATACCAGCCATACTAAGGGAAATAAAAATAGAAATACGCAGACTCTTGATGCCACGCTCATACGCATCCTCAATTTTTCCTGCGCCAATCATGTGCCCAATTAAAATCTGTGTTCCTTGCCCGATTGCAATGGAAAACAAGAAAATAAACATCATTATATTCTGCGCATACACCTTTGTAGTAATGGCAAGTGTACCTAGCTGTGCTACAAAATAGGTGATTACCATTTGACTCGCATTATAGGAAAGCTGTTCACCTGCAGACGGGATGCCAATTTGTAATAACTTTTTGATATGCTGCTTAGGGTAATGTAGAAATTTAGTGAAGTCTAGTTCACCACTCGTCCGCTTAATTAATAAAATTAACAGCACTATAAAGCCGATAAAGCGGCTAATTGCCGTAGAAAAGGCAACTCCTTCTACACCAAAAACCGGGAAGCCAAATGGTCCAAAAATAACAAAATAGTTGCCTACAACATTTATGATGTTCATGCCTATTGTCACCATCATAGTATCCTTTGTGTGGCCATAACTTCTAAGTATAGCACCTGTTGTCATAATTAAGGCTTGCACAAAGATAAGTCCTCCAACAATTTGCATATACGCGGTTGCTTCGCCCATAATCTCACTGGGAAGATCCATTATACGTAGTATCCATCTTGCGCCAAAATATAAAATAACACTTAAGAAAAGGGAAAACCAGAGGTTCAAACTAATGGATAGAACAGAAATTTCTCCTGCCTGCTTATTATGCTTAGCTCCAAGGTTTTGAGCAATTAAAATGGCTGCTCCTTGGGCGACGAAGCCAAACATAACAATGACTACAGACAGGATTTGATTCGCCACCCCAACGGCCGCTACAGCTTTATCCGAATACTGGCTAAGCATAAGGGTATCCGCGTTCCCCATTAACATATGCAGTAATAATTCCACAAAGATCGGCCATGTTAGGGCGAATAAGGTGAGTTGCTTTGTATTATTTTCCTTCATAAAAGGTCCTACTCTCTATTATATATAAATTTGAAAATGTATAACATTATTGCACAATAAGAGTATTTTACAATTTTTCCACAAAAATAAAAAGACTAAAAAAATATCCCAGAGAGCCTAGACTCCCTGGGATAAACAGAGCACGGGTCATTTCTTTACGAATAAAACAACATAAGCCTCATTATTGCCGAGAGGTGGAAAAGAAAGGACTGTGTTTTCCGTTATATTCATATTTGTACCATGTAACTAGCATGATGATACCACTAATGAGGAGTAGTATACTTGTAACCATAAAAACAGAGGAAAAGCCGAAAAATCCTGATAGCGCTCCTCCCAACGCCGGACCGATAATATTTCCAAGGAAACGCAGGCTAGTGTTATAACCGAGTACTTCTCCTTGCATGGAAAGTGGTGCCTCTTGTCTGATATATGCTATTCGAACAGGAATGATGCCTCCGATGGCGATGCCTAACAAGAATCTTAATACGACAAGCTGCCAAATATTTGTAACAAAAGCACCTGGTAAATACACGATTCCTGCCATAAACAATAGGATGATCAGTATTTTAATATAACCGATACGATCACCTAAACGCCCCCAGCGGCGCGCCATTAGTAAGTTCCCAAGACCGGCAGCTGAAAAAGCCATACCAGAAAAGAAAGCAATACTTGCTGGACCATGTATTTCAGCAACAAATAATGAAAGAATTGGTTGTATACTAAAATGCGCTACTTGCACAAGTACGGATACCAACATTACTACGAGCAGGACAGGTCTTCTTACAATATGCATGATAACTTCTTTGCTTGAATAGGATTTATAATCAGACTCATCATCAGAGAGCCTCACATTTAATTCTTTAATACCAAAGAAAACGATAATAGCTGAGATAAAAACAGTGAGCGATACCCATTTGAAGGTGCTTGCATAGCCAAACGCATCTGCGAGTACACCACCGAGTAAGGGACCCATAAGTGTTCCGGTAATACTACCTGTTTGTAAGGTACCCAGTACTTTCCCGGCTACCTCTTTTGGTGTCTGTGTTGAAATAAAGGCCTGGGACATGGGTATAAATCCAGTAACAATCCCCATAAACAAACGCAATAAAAAAAGCTGCCAGACTGTAGTGGCGTAGCCCATTAAGAATACAGATAAACCTAAGCCGATAGCTAATATAATGAGAATTCTTTTTCTGCCGTATTTGTCCCCAATTCGCCCCCATATTGGAGAGAAGAGGAATGCAGAGACAAAGGTAACCGCAAAGATCCATCCTGACCAATTCTGCACATAAGCATCTGAGAAATTTCCCATAGACTCAATATATAAGGAGATAAACGGTAACACCATCGTAATACTTCCGGCAATAAAAAAGTTAGCTAACCACATGATTGCTAAATTCCGCTTTACTAACATATTCTGATCTTGATCTATGATGGCAATGCCCTTCCTTCTAAAAATTATTTCGTTACCCTAAATATATCGTAAATTTACATTCATTTAAAGTTATATGCACCCTTTTTTATTAACCAACAGTATTCATATAGAATGGAAAATTGTATAATAAGAGAGAAGGATATTGGCAGATGGACAAGCATATGTATTAGAAAGGCCGGTAGCAAGTTTGTAATTTATGTCGCTTGCTTCTATTAATGAAAAAGGGGAAACTACGATGAAAAAGTATACGATAAAGAAACTGTTTACGATGATTCTTATTGCAATGTTTATGCTGGGAGCTTCCATCCCGGTAATGGCTGATAGTGGAGCCAGCGATTCAGATAGTATTAATGAAAAGCTTGGTTCTCCAGTTGTTGTATATGGTGATACATTATCAGATGCGCAAAGGGAAGAAGTGCGCAGCTTACTTAAGGTTGCAGATGCAACTGCTGTAAAAGAATATGATGTAACAGGAGAAGATATTGCTAAGTATATTAACGGTGATATTCATTCCAATATGTATTCAAGTGCAAAGATCGTACGGCAGGAAGAGGGAAATGGTCTTACGATAAATATTGTAACGCCGGATAATATTACTGAAGTGACAAAAGAAATGTATGCCAATGCATTGTTAACAGCTGGTGTGGAAAATGCCACAGTAGATGTTGCTTCACCTGTAAAAGTTAGTGGACATTCAGCTTTAACAGGAATTTATAAAGCATATGATGTTGAAGGAGCAGAGCTCGACAAAGAACGAATGGAACTGGCTAACGATGAGCTTGACGTCGCAACAAACCTTGCTGAAAAAGAGGGCATGGATCAACAAAAGGTAAGCGAACTATTAACGGAGATAAAGAAAATGATTGCAGAGCAAAATCCTGCTACAAAAGAGGAAGTGGAACAAATTGTTCAAGAACAATTAAGCAAATTGGAAATTTCCCTAAGTGAAGCAGACAGGCAAATGCTAGTAGATCTCTTTAATAAAATGCGCGATCTTAACATTAATTTTGACCAGGTGAGAAACCAATTAGAAGACATTGCTTCAAGTATTACGGACAAAGCGAATGAATTAGGACTTGATGAAGGTTTCTGGGAAAAGGTCGGAAACTTCTTCAGGAACCTCTTCCAATCGCTTAGCAATATGATACAAGGATTGTTTAGCTAATACCAGCACTCAAAGAGCCTTATAGAACATTCCCTTTAATGTGGACGTTCTATAGGGCTTTTTTTCTTTATCTAATAGAAAGTTAGATTTTTCGTTCAACTAACAATTGGAGGGGGAAAGGGATTTCTCCACCAAATGAAGTTTTACTTTATTCCCTGTTTGCTTTCCATATCTTTTCCATAATTAGGCCTTTTTGTTCTTGTTTTGTAATAAAACAACCTAAAATGGGCTCTTTGTCACAAATCTATTATATTTGTAATATTTAAAGCTAGTTTTGGTAATGCTTGTAATAGACTCTTAAAAGTCTTGTAACTGCATTGCATTTACCCCTGTGGTACTATAGGCAATGTCAGAAATTCAAGGAGGGACAAACGAATGAAAAAATTAGTAGCTTCATTCGCTGCAGGCATTATTATCGCTGGCGCTGCAACAACTGTTTCAGCAGAAGAGTACGAAGTGCAATCTGGAGACAACCTTTGGCAAATTGCAAAGGACTATAATACAACCGTAGATGATTTAGTTAATATAAACGAATTGGAATCCAATGTGATTCAACCGAACCAAACATTATTTATTAATGAATTGTATCAAGTAGAAAAAGGCGATACATTAATTGGTATCTCTAACAAATTTGATACTACGGTAGAAGACTTAAAAGATTGGAATGAACTTGACTCTGATTTACTTACAATCGGACAAGAGTTAAAAATCCAGGGTGTAAATGTTGCACAGGAAGACAAGCCAGCTGCCGAAGTGGAAAAGAAAGAAACAAAGGAACAAGAAGTAACTACACAGAACACTGCATCAGCTAATAAGCAAGAGGAAAAAGCTGAGGCAAAGCAAGTAACAAAAACAGAGCAAAAAACAGAACAAGCAGCTAAATCTGAGCAGAAAGCTGAAGGGAAAACAATTTCTGTAACAGCAACTGCTTATACTGCAGATTGTGATGGTTGCTCTGGTGTAACTTCAACAGGTGTTGATTTAAATAAAAATCCTAACGCTAAAGTAATTGCTGTTGATCCTAACGTTATTCCACTTGGTTCTAAAGTGTATGTTGAAGGTTATGGTTACGCAACAGCTGCTGATGTTGGTGGCGCAATTAAAGGTAATAAAATAGACTTGCACGTATCATCAAAAGATGCAGCTTATGACTGGGGCGTACGCACAGTCGATGTTACAGTTGTTGAATAAGTAAAGAACAAAAACTGAATAAAAATTTAATAGAATAAAAGGAAAGCATCGTTTACTAGATGTTTTCCTTTTATTTTTTTATATTAAACATGTAATTCCACTAAGACTTGATCTTGGTAGAATGCGAGTTTTCGTCAACTATTTCTGTCGCATCGTCATTCATTTGGGTGTAACCAACTACTCCAAACCCGACAATGAGTACAGCTATTAAGGCTACAAGGAACTTTTTCATGCTGATGCCTCCACTCATTAATTTCTACTCTCAGTATAATAAAGATTCCGCCATCAAACCATGCTTTTTTATGACATTTTTATAGGTAAATCTTACAATTTTGTAAGCCTTTTATTTAGAAGGATCTTACTATTTCGTATACACTTGCTTCCATTAAACATTTAGATGGCTTTGTGTTAAACTGGGATTAAAAGAACTAGGATACACTTTTAAATCTGACTACATAAAAGGAGGAAGTAAAAAGATGAGTAGTAAACTATTAAATAAATTTTTAGATGAAAACATTGCTGATCTAAAAGAGCGTGGATTATATAATGAAATTGACCCAGTAGAAGGGGCCAATGGACCGGAAATCAATATTGGTGGGAAGTCATTAATAAACTTATCTTCCAATAACTATCTTGGCCTTGCAACAGATAGTAGGTTAAAATCGGTTGCTAAAGAAGCGGTTGACTCACACGGAGTTGGGTCTGGGGCTGTACGTACAATTAATGGTACGTTAGATTTACACCTTACATTAGAAAAAAAACTGGCTGAATTTAAAGGCACTGAAGCAGCAATATCCTACCAGTCTGGCTTTAACTGTAATATGGCAGCTATTTCAGCTGTTATGGATAAAAATGATGCAATTTTATCGGATGAATTAAACCATGCCTCTATTATCGATGGTTGCCGCTTGTCAAAGGCGAAAATCATTCGTTTTAATCATTCAGATATGGAGGATCTTCGTCAAAAGGCTAAAGAAGCAACAGAATCTGGTCTTTATAATAAAGTAATGATTATTACAGACGGCGTATTTTCCATGGACGGAGACATTGCCAAGCTCCCTGAAATTGTAGAAATTGCAGAAGAATTTGACCTGATTACCTATGTGGATGACGCGCATGGATCAGGGGTTCTTGGAAAAGGCGCGGGGACTGTAAAGCATTTTGGCCTGCAGGATAAGGTCGATTTCCAAATGGGTACCCTTTCAAAAGCTATTGGCGTAATTGGAGGCTATGTTGCTGGTAAAGCGAATTTAATTGATTGGCTGAAAGTTCGTTCTCGTCCATTCCTATTTTCTACAGCTGTTTCACCAGCAGATGCAACGGCTAGTACCAAAGCGATTGAGTTATTAATGGAAAGTACAGAGCTTAATGAGAAATTATGGGAAAATGCCAATTACCTAAAAGCAGGATTGAAGGAGTTAGGTTTTGATATAGGAGGCAGTGAAACGCCAATCACACCTTGTGTTATCGGGGATGAAAATGATACTCAAAAATTCAGCAGAAGACTTTATGAAGAAGGCGTTTATGCAAAATCTATTGTATTTCCGACAGTACCTCGTGGCACAGGGCGTGTCCGTAACATGCCAACAGCGGCGCATACGAAGGAAATGTTGGATAATGCGCTAAAAGTATATGAAAAAGTAGGAAAAGAGATGGGTTTAATTTAGCATCAAGAGAAGATGAGGAGTTAGGGAAATGAAAAGAATTTTAGTTACAGGAGCACTTGGTCAAATTGGCTCGGAACTTTTGGGGCAACTACGAGAAGCTTATGGGGCGGATAATGTTATTGGGACGGATATACGGGAAGCTGAAGGTGAGCGCAATAATGGCCCCTTTGAAGTTGTCGATGTCACCAATGCAGATCGTCTTCATGAGGTAGCCAAAGCCCATAATGTGGATACAATCATGCATTTGGCTGCATTGCTTTCAGCAAAAGCAGAGGTCTATCCAAAGGTTGCATGGGACATTAATATGGGGGGGCTTGTTAACGCCCTTGAAGTCGCACGTGAGCTGGAATTGCAATTTTTCACACCAAGTTCTATCGGAGCGTTTGGTCCAACAACGCCTAAGGATCAAACACCGCAAGATACCCTGCAGCGCCCAACGACGATGTATGGGGTCAATAAGGTAGCAGGGGAACTGCTAGCAGACTATTATCATCATCGGTTTGGTGTAGACACAAGAGGAGTCCGTTTTCCAGGTCTAATTTCTTACGTTACACCACCAGGCGGGGGAACGACTGATTATGCTGTGGAAATATATTATGAGGCGATTAAAAATAAAGCATACCGTTCTTATATAGGTGAAGGAACGAAAATGGATATGATGTACATGCCAGATGCTTTGAATGCAATTATTCAACTTATGGAAGCAGATCCGGCGAAATTGGAGCATCGTAATGCGTTTAATATTTCTGCGATATCTGCTGCGCCAGAGGATTTTGGAAAAGCAATTCAAAAGCATATCCCAGAATTTACGTTAGACTATGAGGTGGATCCAATAAGGCAAAATATTGCCAACAGCTGGCCAAACAGCATAGACTCTTCCGTTGCCACCAAAGAATGGGGCTTTCAAGCAGAATACGATATTGATAGAATGACAGAAGACATGCTGGAAAAAGTAAAAGAAAAGCATACAAAATAGTATATCTTTGAGGTATTAAACTGGCTGGGAAAAGTGAAGAGGCTGAGACAAAAGTTCTCTCAACATATGAAAACCCGAACTATCTTGCAAATCCGTTAATAAAGGTTTGCCTAGTTCGGGTTTTCTTATTTTAGCGTAGGCAGAACGCGGAGACTCCTACGGGAACAGCACGAGTCCGAAGACCCCGCAGTGGTGCCTTTTCCACGAGGAGGCTGAGGCCGTGCCCGTGGAAAGCGGAGTGTTCTGCCGAAGCGGTGCTAAAGCATATTATTCGTATTTAAGCATTGATGATTTAGTTACGTCCCAGCCTCTTTAATGTTGGAAAGTAAAACGTATTTCCACAGTGGTGATTTTAAATCACTCTGGTCTTTATATTTGCTTTTGACTTGCAGAGGCAAATGTTTCGGTTTTATCCAGCATACATAGCAGAGATTTCTTTTTGAAGCTTTTTATCTGCAACGTATTCGTCATAGCTCATTTCTTTATCAACAATGCCACTTGGTGTGATTTCAATTAGGCGGTTGGCAATACTTTCTACAAACTGATGGTCATGTGATGTGAACAAGATAGAACCTTTAAATTTAATTAATCCATTATTTAATGCCGTAATGGATTCCAAATCAAGGTGGTTTGTCGGTTCATCCAGCATAAGCACATTCGCATTACTGAGCATCATTTTTGAAAGCATACAACGTACCTTCTCACCACCGGATAGGACGCTTGCCTTTTTAAGGGCTTGATCCCCAGAGAAAAGCATTCTACCTAGGAAACCACGAAGGAATGTCTCTGTTTCATCCTCTGGTGAAAATTGACGAAGCCAGTCAACTAATGTTAGGTCACTGTTTTCGAAATAAGGTGCATTATCCTTAGGGAAATAAGATTGAGAAGTTGTTACTCCCCATTTATACGTACCTTCATCAGGTTCCATCTCTCCTGCAAGTATCTTGAATAAAGTAGTTTTTGCAATGTCATCTTTCCCGATCAAAGCAATCTTATCGTCTTTATTCATTGTGAAACTTACATTATCAAGGACCTTATTACCGCCAATTGTTTTTGTTAATCCTTCTACACGTAAAAGATCGTTCCCAATTTCTCTTTCAGGTGTGAAAGCAATGTACGGATACTTACGTGAGGATGGTTTAATATCATCTAACGTAATATTATCCAACATTTTCTTTCTTGACGTTGCTTGCTTTGATTTAGAAGCATTGGCGCTAAACCTAGCAATAAAGGTCTGTAGCTCTTTAATTTTCTCTTCCTTCTTCTTGTTAGCCTGTTGTGCCATTTGTGCTGCCAGTTGGCTGGACTCGTACCAAAAATCATAGTTTCCGATGTAGATTTGAATTTTACCATAATCAACATCAGCAATATGGGTACATACTTTGTTTAAAAAGTGACGGTCATGGGAGACCACAATAACGGTATTCTCGAAATTAATGAGAAACTCTTCCAGCCACTGAATCGCATGAATATCAAGTCCGTTAGTCGGCTCATCCAATAGAAGAATATCAGGGTTGCCGAATAAAGCTTGAGCAAGAAGGACTTTAACTTTTTGATCTGCAGCAAGGTCGCCCATTTGCAGCAGGTGAAGAGATTCGTCGATTCCTAGTCCCTTTAACAGGACTGCGGCATCAGATTCAGCTTCCCAACCGTTCATTTCCGCAAACTCGCCTTCTAATTCAGCAGCACGCATTCCGTCTTCCTCGGAAAAGTCGCCTTTCATGTAGATGGCGTCTTTTTCCTGTTTAACGGCATAAAGCTTTTCATGCCCCATGAGAACGGTCTCAAGAACTTGATGTTCTTCATAAGCAAAGTGGTCCTGCTTTAATACAGCAAGGCGTTCTCCAGGTGAGAGGCTCACATTGCCGGACTGTGGCTCGACTTCACCAGAAAGTATCTTTAAAAAGGTAGACTTACCTGCGCCATTGGCACCAATTAGGCCATAACAATTGCCAGGAGTAAATTTTAGATTTACATCCTCAAACAACTTCTTGTCACCATATCGTAAACTTACATTATTTACATTAATCATGTATAACCGATTCCTCCAATAAATATGAAATTGCAGTCACAGTTAGATTACGGTATTTAAGTGGTTTCGTCAATGTATAACGGTCATATATTATAATAGGAAGTAATCTTTTCAAAAAATTAACTTGTATATTTGTTCGTTTTTTGCAATAGTAGATAAAAAGGGGTTTTTGAAACAAGCGTCCTAATATATAGAGAGAACAAGGATTGGAGAGGGGGGACAGAGTTGCAGGAGCGAACAATTTATTTGCTATTTACCGATACTGGTACTTATTTGGCAAGAGCTATTAATTTTTGCACAAGGCAATCATTAAACCATGTATCCATTTCCCTGGACGGGGCATTAAGTGAGGTATATAGCTTTGGGAGAAAGCGTCCCAGAAACCCTTTTATTGGAGGGTTTGTAAAAGAAGATATAACGAGTGATTTTCTAAAGCAATCGCATTGCGCTGTCTATAGTTGCAGGATATCTGCAGAAGAGTATAAAAACATTATTAAAAATATAAAAGAAATTGAAGCAAAGAAAGATGAATATCGCTACAATTTTATCGGTCTCTTTGGGGTACTTTTCCAAATTAAAATAAATCGTAAAAATGCCCTTTTTTGTTCAGAGTTTGTAGCGACAGTGCTGCAAGGTGTACCAACGATTGAATTGAAGAAACCAACCTATTTTATGAAGCCTGGAGACCTAAGAACGGTGGAGGGTATGCAATTAATATACCAGGGAAGACTGGGTTGTTATCCTGATCATTTAATGAATCGAGAGAAAACACTAGTAACAGGCAGACAAACAGAGCCAAAGCAATCATTTATTTTTTCCTTATCTTCTAAAGTTAAACGATTGGTTATCCGATAAAAACGAGCTGCGGCTCGTTTTTTTTAATGTGTAACATAATTGGTTCTAGTCGAACCTGGAGCTCGTTTTCCCCTCTAGATGTTTAGCTTTATGATGTCCACCTTTAGTCAATACCCAGTGTCTGGTAAGGGATACGAATACGGAATGCAAGATTATTTGCCTCCAAGTCGATATGTTCTACCCCAACTTCAAAATTACTCCGGATATCCATTTCCGTTACAGCTACATAAATTTCTTCTTTTTCTGGATTAACGGTGACCCAATCGGGCATAGGCAGATATTTGCCAATATACTCCATGATCTTCTTATTTGGGAGTTCCAGGAGCCCTATAGAGATGGATTTTTGCTTAAGAATAATATCTCCATTCTCCTGCACCAATGGCTCAAGATGTGCAGAAAGGGGTACCGTTGAAGAAAATACAGGAAGTTCTCCAATAAGATGAACATCCTCATCTAATTCAATTCGGTATTGGTGTCTTGTGCCTTGTAATAACTGATCTGTATAAGCGTTAATTAGGTCATTAAGATTTTGTTTCGTTGTTCGTACAACAAATTCTGAACTTTCATCCTGTGGGGTGGCTTCGTTTTCCGGATACGTTGCGTCAGGCACTGGCCAGAAAATAAGGGCAAGGAGAATTAGGATTACTGCAATATTTAATATCAGTAAGCCATAAAAAAGTTTTTTCCATTTACTTTTTGCTTTCAGTCTGTTTGTTCTATCTTTCATTGCATTCATCCTTCTTCATTTGTTAAATAATCAAGAACTCGTTGTGCCATTCGCTTGTACCCACTATCGTTGGGATGGAAATTATCTTCAGCAAATAAATTTTCCGAAGCCCCTGCAAAAAGATCAATCGTTGGAATAAATGTCGCATAGTCAAGGTCTTTCGTTACTTTTTCACTCGTTCCATTCCATTCTTCCACTATGACGCCAAGCTCCTTAATTTCACGGAAATATTGACTGAAAGGGTCATAAAAGCCTAGTAAGTAAATGTCTGCTTTTGGACTAATGTCATGAATTTTCGTAAAGATTTGCCTTAATCTATCCTCATAGGAAACGCGTGCTTTGTTGAAATCCTCCATTTGTAAATTCGTGAAATTCTCTTTTACGACTTGCATAATATCGTTTGCCCCAATGGTAATAAGAACAATATCTGCTTGATTAATGGAATCCACTACTTCTGGTTTTTCTATTCGCGCTAGCAGCTGATCAGAACGATTTCCGCGTACTCCAAAATTATCAAAGGCTACAAGCTCTTTTTCCTGATTAATGGCACGATCCAAAATGCCAACATAGCCGCCTTGTTCGGTCGCAGCACCGACTCCCTGCGTAAGTGAATCCCCAATGGCAGTTACTTGGGTTTCGCGCATGGAAAAGAAATCAAGGGTACTTTCTACGACATTTACAACGACTTCTGAGAGCGGTGTTTGTTCCGTTTCACTGGCCGGCTCTTCTTGCGTTTCCTCTTCCTTTGTTTCTTCGGCTTGCTCTGTCTCACTATCTGGGAGTTCGCTATTCATGATAGTCACATCCTTAAATTGCGACCCCGGTTGGTATGAGTATAGCACGATAACCCCTGTGCCAATAATAAGTATTGATAGCAAAATAAGTATTATAATATTACGTTTTTTCATGTTCATCCCACACCTAAGCTGTATTATTTGTCCCGTGTCAGGGGGAAGAAAATCCAATACTATATAGGATTTCTACTACTATCTTATTTTAAATGACCCGTTCTGTGCTCCCTGCTTAGTCGTATAAGCAGTACACTAGATTATCTCATAAATTATATTGCTGATAAAGAAAACAAATCGCTTATAATTTGCCTTTCGTGGGGAATAAGAGAACTCCCCATCAAATGAAGTTTCACTTCATATAAACTTATCATACCAATAGTTGCAGTATTTATTTCTTTCCTTTTTTCATGTACAAAGAAAAATCGCCCTTTAAAAAAGGCGATATGTGAAAGGAAAGGTTATCTCTATTTTTCCCAGTTTACTTAATGATTAAACCTGTTTTTTCTTAGTAAAAAGGGTTTCGTTTGCTAAAAAGTTACGGACAATTTCTCCCCATTTTTCAAATTCAGTTAAAAAACCGTCATGGCCAAAATCTGTTTTAACATGGTAATAGCATCCATTTGCCACTTCTTCTGCAAACTGTTTCATTAAAGGTGGTTCAAAAATTAAATCCTTATCATAGCTTATTGCTAGAAGAGGAGTTTCAATTTGTTTAGCAGCCTGTATCCAGTTCACTCTGCCTTTACCAATATCGTGATGATTCATTGCCTGTAGTAATGTTAAATAACTATTGGCATCAAACCGCTCTGTTAACTTTTTCCCTTGGTAATCTAAATAAGCACTAATATCATATTGCTGCTGGCTACTTTTGCGTGCAAAACGTTCATTGAATAGCGTGGAGCTTCTGTAAGTAACCATTCCAATCATCCTGGAAATTTCTAATCCTCTGAGGGAGAGGTTGGATTCATATAAACCATTTTTCCATTCAGGGTCTTGTTTAATCGCCGTTTCAGCAATATGGTTGAATGCTATGCCAAAATCCGAAAAGTAGGGGGTGGAGGCGAGAATGATGAGTTTATCCATTTTAGTTGGATAGAGAAGCCCCCATTCCATTGCCTGCATCCCTCCAAGTGATCCCCCTATCACAGCAGCTAAATGGTTAATTCCCATTATTTCAAGTGCGAGCTGTTGTGCATGTACCATGTCCCGTATGGTTATTGGAGGGAACGAAATTCGATATGGTTGATTGGTTTTTTTATTGATCGTTGCAGGGCCCGTGGACCCATCACAACCACCAAGCACATTAAAGGTTAGTACTTGATAATTGTTTGTATCAATATGCTTTCCCTCGCCAATAAGACCGCTCCACCAGCCGGGGTTGGTTTTATTCCCAATAGCAAGGTGGTTTCCTGTTAGCGCATGGCAAATTAAAATAACTGGGGCGCCCACAGGACCGGAAATTTCATAGCGTAAGGTAACTTCTTCAAGGATTTCACCTGAAGTGAGAACCATCGGACCTATCTTGATCTCATCAACGGTGGGAGCGATCTTCTGGGAATTTGTCATAGGCGTCCTCCTTTGTCTTTAGACCTCCCAATGAAGTTTTACTTTAAACACCTGCAGTTACACTTTCTATTACCCCTTTACGTTGGCGAATGGCTTCGTTATAAGGGTTATTCCCAGTAATTACCGTAATTCCGGCAGCCCGAGCATTTTCGAGTAGCTTTGTATGGTTTTCATCTGCCCATAGAATGCTAATTTGCTTGTTAATTACTTGCTCAAGTAAGTTTGCAGGACCGCTCTGGTTATCTACATAAACAGCATCAACTTGAAATGGGACATCCGATAAATGGGTATAAATGTTGGATTCCTTGTTCTCGATCTCCTGAATCTCTGCAACGAGGAAACCAAGTGTTTCAAGTTGTTGCTTTAACTCATGATTGCTCTCTGTTGTAGAGAGTACGATAGTCTTCTGCCTTACAGAGCCATTACTCCTGTCAAAGGGCGAGCGGACTAGCCATTCTCTTGCATCCTTTTCTGTCGGTGTGTTTGTGGATGGTTGGCCGACAGCCAGATTGATTGCTTCATCTAAAGTGATTATTAAGTCAGAGGTCGACTCAAGCCCAATGGAAAGTCGTACAAGTTCTTCTAATACGCCAGAGCTCTGTAGTTCTTCCTCGTTAAGCTGTTGGTGGGTGGTAGATGCAGGATGAATAATTAAAGATTTGGCATCACCGACATTTGCCACATGGGACCATAGAGAAATCGAATCAATTAACTTTCTTCCAGCCTCTCGACCTCCTTTAATGCCAAAAGTAATAATAGAGCCAAAACCGTCTTTTAAATATTTTTTAGCCAGCTGATGGGAAGGATGGTTTGATAGACCTGGGTAGTTGACCCAATCAACTGCTTCATGAGTGGCTAGGAATGCAGCAACCTCTTCAGCATTTTTTGTATGTCTCTCAATCCGTAAATGCAAAGTCTCAAGACCTTGTAATAAAAGAAAGGCGTTTTGAGGACTTAGACAAGCTCCGATATCTCGCAAGAGCTCTACTCGCAATTTGGTGGCAAAGGCAGCAGCTCCAACATCGATATAACGTAAGCCTTTATAGCTTTCTTGTGGCTCAGTAAAATTTTTAAATCTTGGGTTATTCCAATTGAAGCGGCCACCATCAACCACAACTCCTCCAATGGTTGTTCCGTGTCCTCCAATCCACTTTGTTGCAGAATGAACGACGATATCTGCTCCCCAGGTTAGAGGCTTCGTTAGATATGGTGCAAACGTATTATCGATAATAAGTGGGATTCCATGCTGGTGCGCGATAGTGGCAACAGCTTCCACATCAAAAATGTTTAAGCTTGGGTTTGTAATTGTTTCGCCAAAGATAGCTTTTGTTTTGTCTGTAATTGCATGCTCAATCTCTTCATGGTTTGTTCCATCCACAAATTTCACTGTGATGCCGTAGCGTGGCAGTGTGTGGGCGAACAAGTTGTATGTCCCGCCATATAAATTGCTATCCGCGATAATTTCATCTCCAGCACTAGCAATATTTAAGATTGCAAACGATATAGCAGCCATACCAGAAGAAGTGGCAACTGCAGCAATCCCGTCTTCTAGCTGTGCAATTCTTTGTTCAAACGCATCGACTGTTGGATTCATAATTCTGGAGTAAATGTTACCAGGTTCAGATAATCCGAATAGGTTTTGCGCATGTTCTGTATCCCGGAATACATAAGAGGTCGTTTGATAGATTGGTACAGCCCTCGCTCCAGTAGTTGGGTCAGGCTCTTGTCCGCCGTGAAGTAAAATCGTTTCGTCCTGTTGGTAATTAAATGCTGTCATGTCAATTCCTCCTTTAAATTAGTGGGCAGCCAGTCAATTGACGGCAACGCCCAGTTTTTTAACCGGCCTGGGAGAAGGAGGGCATATAAAAAGCCCTCTTCCTAAGAAGAGGGCGTATCATCCACGTTCCTCCTCTTATCTTCCAGATCCATTATGATCTGTAGGATTTAGCACCATCGGAAGCAAATAAAATTTGCTTACAGGTTGCCGGGCTTCGCAGGGCCTATTCCCTCCACCACTCTTGATAAGAGATTCAATTTTTAAATTATTCACATTATATTAGGTAACATAGTCAATTGTCAACCGGTTTTTTTAAAAAGAAAGAACTAAATTTAGTCCTTGAATATGATCGCTGAGTAATGTTGCGGAATTGATCCTTTTTTAGTAAGAAAAAACCGAACTGGATGGAAAACCATCGAAGTTCGGTTCAGTTAATCAAAATCTATTTAGCTATGATTATTTAAACGGTCTCTGGCTGCAGTTCGCCGGCCATGATTTTTTCCATGTGGTGGCAAGCAGCACGATGACCTTCCTGCATATGGTCTAGGTTACGTAATTCCGGTACATCTGTCTTACAAACCTCTGTAGCAAATGGACATCTTGTATGGAAACGACAACCAGTAGGAGGGTCGATTGGAGAAGGAACATCTCCTTTTAATGTAATACGTTCTTTTTTAACTTCAGGGTCTGGAATAGGGATAGCGGACAGCAATGCTTTTGTGTATGGATGCTGCGGGTTATCGAAAAGAGATTTTTTATCCGCGATCTCTACTACCTTTCCTAAATACATAACAATGATTCTATCAGAAATATGTCGTACGACTCCAAGATCGTGGGCGATAAAGAAGAAGGTAAGGTTAAATTCTTTTTGCAGCTTCTTCAACAGGTTTAACACTTGGGCTTGTACGGACACATCGAGTGCAGATACTGCTTCATCACAAATGATTAGCTTTGGATCGACTGACAATGCCCTTGCAATTCCAATTCGCTGACGTTGACCACCTGAAAACTCATGTGGATAACGGTCAATTTGTTCGCCGTTTAACCCAACTGTTTCAAGGATTTCGATAGCACGTTGGCGGCGTTTGTTTTTGGGAACAACTCCTTGAATTGCCATTGCTTCCATTAATATTTTTCCAACAGTTTGTCTCGGGTTTAGGGACGCATAAGGGTCCTGGAAAATAACCTGCAAATCTTTACGCTTTTTCCGCATCTCGCTTTTATTAAGGGATAGTAAGTCAGTGCCATCAAATTCAATTTCCCCAGCAGTTGGCTCATCTAATCGAAGGATAGCACGGCCGGTAGTGGACTTTCCACAACCAGATTCGCCTACAACACTTAGCGTTTCTCCCTCATAAATTTCAAAGGACACGTCATCAACAGCTTTTACGTGGTTCATCGTTCTTCCCAGGATTCCACCCTTTATCGGGAAATATTGCTTTAAGTTATTTACTTTAAGTAGTTCTTTCTGTTGCATTTACTTTCACCTCCGGATCTCCATTCCAGCGATCTGTATAAATCCAGCAGCGTACTTCGCCACCGTCACTTTGCTCATCTAGTGTTGGTAACTCTTCTACACATAGGTCTGTTGCAAAAGGGCAACGGGGGGCAAATCGACAGCCTTTAGGCATATTCGCTGGACTTGGCACATTCCCTCTTATCGGTTCTAACTCGTCAACATCCGTGTCATGACGTGGGATGGATTTAAGGAGCCCAACGGTATAAGGGTGTTTTGGATTTCTGAACAATGATTTTACATCTTGGTATTCAACTACTTTTCCGCCATACATAACAGCGACATAGTCACACGTTTCCGCTACGACACCCATATCATGGGTAATCATAATTACGGACATTCCCAACTCTTTTTGCAGTTCTTTTATCAATTCTAGTATTTGGGCCTGGATAGTTACATCAAGAGCGGTTGTCGGTTCATCCGCTATTAATAAATCAGGGTTACAGGCTAAGGCCATTGCGATCATCACACGTTGTCTCATCCCACCAGATAATTCATGTGGGTATTGCTTTATACGTTGTTCTGGTGACGGGATACCTACTAGTTTTAGAAGCTCTATCCCTTTTTGTGTGCCACTTTCTTTACCGAGTCCTTGGTGAACCTTTAAGGTTTCCCGTATTTGTTGCCCTACAGTGTAAACAGGGTTTAAAGACGTCATCGGTTCCTGGAATATCATAGATATTTCATTTCCGCGGATTTCCCGGATTTGTTTATCACTCATTTTGGTGAGGTCCTTGCCTTTAAAATTAATCTCTCCGCCTTTAATTTTACCTGGCTTTTCAAGCAGACGTAGAATGGAAAGGGCGGTAATACTTTTACCAGACCCTGATTCACCTACAATTCCAATCGTTTTTCCTTTAGGTAATTTAAAAGAAACGCCATCAACAGCTCTTACTTCAAAATCGTCAAGTTCAAAAGAAGTCCGTAAATCTTTAATGTCTAAAATGGTCTCTTCATTCAATGAGTTCACCTCTCTCATCAATCTATTAATCTAGTTTAATCCGCTTGTTCAAGAATTTATAAGAAATATCAACGATTAAGTTTACAAACACGAATACTACAGCAATAACTAATACAGAAGCCTGGACAACAGGGAAGTCTCTAGCCAAAATTCGGTCAACGATTAATTTTCCCATTCCATTAATAGCGAAGACAGATTCTGTTAGCACAGATCCGGCAAGTAAACTACCAAATTGTAGCCCGACAACTGTTACAACAGGAATCAGAGCATTTTTTAAAGCGTGACGATAAATAACTACCCGTTCTTTCAACCCTTTTGCTCTAGCTGTACGAATGTAATCCTGGGAAATAACGTCAAGCATGCTCGAACGTGTCATCCTGGCAATAACTGCTGCCCCCATTGTCCCTAACGTAATTACCGGTAATATAATTTGCTGTACGGATCCCCAGCCAGTCGCTGGCAGCCACCCTAGTTGAATGGAAAACCACTGCATTAACATAAGGCCTAGCCAGAAGTTAGGCATGGAAAGTCCAAAAAGCGCTACAAGCATAATAGAAATATCTGCGAAGGAATACTGCCTTACCGCAGAAATAATACCTGCAATCAATCCTAAAAAGATACTAAAAATCGTACTATATACAGATAACTCGAAAGTTACCATAAACTTTGGCCCTAATTCACTGCTGACCGGTAAGCTTGTTCTCCAAGAATTTCCGAAGTCAAGCATTGCTGCATCTTTTACAAATGTTAGATATTGGACAATAATAGGGTCGTTTAAGCCTAGTCTCTCCTCTATTTGCTCCACCGTATCCCTTGGAGCACTTTCACCCGCTATAATATGGGCTGGATTTCCTGGAGATAGGTGCATCAAGGAAAAAACTAGAATCGTAACACCTATTAACACAGGAATAAGCTGTAATAAACGACGTACTATGAATTGAAACATATTTGCACCTACTTCCTATTTATTAAATTTAGGGTCTAAAGCATCTCTCAACCCATCACCAAATATATTAAATGCTAGTACAATGAGCATGATAGCAAGCCCTGGGTATAAAGCGATATGGCCTGCATCCCACATGAAATCTCTCCCATCACTTAGCAATGCCCCGAGTTCAGGTGATGGTGGTTGAACACCAAGCCCAAGGAAGGACAATCCACTAGCTGATAAGACGGCACTTGCAATAAACAAACTAGCTTGGACAATAATTGGTGAAAGAATATTAGGTAAAATATGTTTGCAAATGATTCTGACATCGGATGCTCCCAACGCCTTCATTGCATCAATGTACTCTAGGTTTTTAACAGATAGAGTAGAACCACGTACAATTCTGGCAAAGGTCGGGATAGCGAAAATAGATATGGCGATCATAACGTTTTGCAAACTTGCACCAAGAATACTAATTAAAGCTAATGCTAAGAGGATCCCAGGAAAAGCTAAAAGGACATCAATCAGACGCATAATAACCGCATCAATTTTACCTCCGTAATACCCTGATACAAGACCAATGATAACGCCTGCGATACCACCTATGATGGTAGAAATGATACCAATACCCATTGTAATGCCTAAGCCATGGATTATTCTTGTGAAGATATCTCTACCATGGTGATCTGTACCTAACCAATGCTCCGCAGAAGGACCTTCAAACTTCACGGCGTAGTCAATATTGTTAGGGTCCTGTGTAGTAATATAAGGACCTACAAATGCAACAATAATCAGAAATATAATCAGATACCCGCCCACTAAGGCACTTTTGTTTTTAGAGAGACGCTTATAAAAGTCTTTTACAGATCTTATAAATGGCCCATCTACCTTCTTTTTTTGCTTTACAGCTGTACTATTAGCTTGTTCAGCACTCATTTTATTCCCCCTCATCTTTTCGTGATTCTTATAGAATCTATTTTGTCTTGATTGCAAAAAGGTAGAACGTTCAGTTTTGATAAAAGAATCGCACTATTTCATATTACAATTAAATACACACTTCATCAAATGATAAAATATTCCGATATATTTAGGTTTAATTTTACAGTCAGAAATACTTCTTGATATATAAGAGATTTGTATAAAATTAGCGTGTTGCGTTTAAATATTCTTGATATTTAGTAAAATATGATTTATATTATTAAGTGATTATATAAACTATTTATAATCACAAGATAAAAATAGGGGGGCAACAAACCATGAAATCAAAAAAGTTTCTTTTGCTATTCTCGCTGGTATTGTTTCTTTCGCTAATCTTGGCGGCTTGTGCCGGCGATGGTGAAGTGGAAGAAGATGGAGGTAACAGCGGAGATTCTGCTGAAGGTGATGCTGGTTCAACCGGTGATCTAACGATTGCGATCGGAGCAGACGTCGTATCATTATCTGCTCATGGAGCGAATGATATTCCTTCAGGTAACGTCCAAGATAATATTTATGAAACATTAACGAAATTAGATGAAAACCAGGAAGTACAGCCAGGACTAGCTACAGAGTGGGAGCAAGTTGATGACACTACGTGGGAGTTCACACTCCAAGAAGGCGTAACATTCCATGACGGAGCTGAATTTAATGCAGAGGCTGTAAAAGCAAACTTCGACCGTCTAGTAGATGAAGAAATTGCTTCTCCACGTGCTTTTCTTTTTGAAGCTGTAGACAGCGTGGAAGTGGTGGACGACTATACGTTACGCATTAACCTTAGTTTCCCATATGCACCTCTTTTAGCTAACTTAGCACATAGTGGTGCAGCAATTATGAGCCCTGATGTTATTGAGGAAGATTATGCTCAATTAGAAGAGGGTGGAGATGTAGATGCCTACATAAACCAAAATCCCGCAGGTACAGGTCCATTTAAGTTTGAAAGCTGGAATCCAGGTGCAGAAGTGGTTCTTACTAAAAATGAAGACTATTGGGGAGAACCGGCAAAGCTTAATTCTGTAACTTTTAAAGTGGTTTCAGAGCAAAGCGCTAGAATTGCCGAACTGGAAACTGGAGCATCTGATGTAGCAGATAATATCGGTCCTAACAATATCTCCCGTGTGGAAAATGCTGATGGACTGAGCCTATTACAAGAGCCGAGTGTATCACTTTCTTACGTTGGCTTTAACGCTCAAAAAGAACCATTTGATGATGTAAGAGTCCGCCAGGCAATTTCTATGGCGATTAATAAAGAGGCAATTATTGACGGTGTATACAATGGAGTAGGTATCCCGGCAATTGGACCATTGGCTCCACCAGTATTTGGTTATGATGAATCTGTTGAAGGCCTAGAATATAACGTAGAAGAAGCAAAGAGCCTACTTGCAGAAGCTGGATATGAGGATGGATTTGAAACCACTATCTGGACAAATGACAATGAACAACGTGTAGATACAGCTGTTGCAATCCAAGAGCAATTAAGTGAAATCGGCATTGATGTTCAAATTGAGGAGCTAGAGTGGGGAGCTTATCTAGAAAGAACAGCAAACGGGGAGCATGATATGTTTATCCTAGGATGGTCTAATGCTACTTCTGATGCTGACTATGGAATGTACCCATTATTCCATTCTTCTCAAGTAGGATCTCCGGGTAACCGTTCGTTCCTAGAGAATGAGGAACTGGATGCTGTACTTGAAGAAGCGCGACAGGAAACAGATCCTGCAGTACGTCAAGAACTGTACACCGAAGCGCAAGAAATGCTTGTTGAATTGGCACCAATGGTATACATTCACCATCAAGAATATATCTTAGGTGTAGATGATTCAGTAAAAGACTTTGGTATTGACGCACAAGGAATTTACCAAATTAAAAACACTTATATTGAAGAATAATATTAAAAAAGCCGGGCTACCTTACCCGGCTTTTTTAATATAAAAAACTATTTTAATACTCTCCTAGTCTTTCTTTTGTTAAAAGGGAAGTATGTAGACACCATATAATTAATTAAAGCAATCCAAATAAAGGAAAAGGCGACCAAGTGAGCTGTCGTAAAGGTCTCGTTATACACGAATACGCCAAGGATCAGCATTATAGTTGGCGCAATGTATTGTAGGAATCCAATCATAGCTAATGGAATTCTTCTTGCACCGCCAGCGAATAAAAGCAGTGGCACAGCTGTTACAATCCCTGCGCCGATGAGAACTAGATTGGAAGCCTCTAGGAAAGTATTAGTGTGAAAAACATTTTCTGGTAAAATAAATAAATAGATAACAGCAAATGGTGTGATAAACATTGTTTCAATTGTTAGACTTGCAAAAGCTCCTACATTTAGCCTCTTTTTAAACAACCCATACAACCCGAATGTCATTGCTAAAAGTAAAGAAACCCATGGAAAAACCCCGTAGCTCACAGTTAAAAATAAGACGCCTGCACCTGCGAGTATAAAGGAAAATAGCTGTCTTTTTGTTAAGGTCTCTTTAAGGACGAGGATACCTAGCAAAATACTTATTAAAGGATTGATATAATAGCCGAGACTAGCTTGAAGAACATGATCACTGTTAACAGCCCAAATAAAAATTAACCAGTTTAGAGTAATCATAATAGATGCAAACATGATCGCAATAAGCTGTTTCTTATTAGTCAGGATCGCCTTACATTCTTTCCGTACAGTTGGCCATTTTCGCAGAAGTGCAATGAGTAAAAGCATAAAAATAAACGACCAAATAATTCGATGTGCTAAAATTTCACCTGCTGAAACATGGTTTACTGCCTTCCAATAAATCGGAAGAAATCCCCAAAGCAAGTATGCCCCTGCAGTTAACAGGATTCCTGTTTGTTCTTGTTTCGTGTTCATGCCAACCCTTCTTTTCTAATTGGATTTATAATAAATGAGAGCTTCGTTGTATCAAATAAACTCATTTTAAAAGAGTCTAATTGAAAAAGCAAAAAGCATGTTTTGGAATTTAAGAAAACGCTTTCAAAATCTTAGTCAATAGAATAAGATAATAATAGGTTACGAAATAATGCAGAGGGGGATCTTTGTGAAAAAAGATGAACGACATATCGAAACAGCAGTTATCCATGGAGGTTATGACTCGAAAGATATGCTTGGGAGTCTGACGCCACCTATCTTTCAGACATCCACCTACACATTTGCTACTGCACAGCAGGGTGAAAAACGCTTTGCAGGGGAGGAAGAAGGTTATATATATTCACGGTTAGGAAATCCCACAGTGAAAATACTGGAAGAAAGAATTGCGGCTTTGGAGCATGGAGAAAGAGGCCTTGCTTTTTCCTCAGGAATGGCAGCGGTATCGGCGGTATTGATTGCTTTAACGAAGGCGAATGATCATATACTATGTTCATCAGGTCTGTATGGTTGCACGTATGGTCTTTTAACAATGTTACAAGATAAATATCAAATTAGTCATGATTTTTCATCAATGGATACAGAAGAAAATATCCGAAACAAAATAAAACCTGAAACAGCATGTATTTATGTGGAAACACCAATAAACCCAACAATTCGACTAATTGATCTAAAAATGGTGGCAAAGATAGCGAGAGAATACAATATCCCTGTTATTGTAGATAATACTTTCTCAACACCCTATCTTCAGCAACCGCTTAAACTTGGCTGTGATGTAGTGCTCCATAGCGCGACGAAATATATTGGTGGGCATGGCGATGTGATCGCGGGTCTTGTTGTTGGGAAAAAAGACTTTCTTGATACGATAGCTATGACGACGCAGAAAGATATTGGAGGGGTTCTATCACCGTTTGATGCATGGCTGTTGCTTCGCGGTATGAAGACTTTGCCAATTCGAATGGATCGCCACTGTGATAATGCAGAGAAGATTGTTGAGAAGCTTAAGGACCACCCGAAAGTAACTGCAGTATATTATCCTAACAAAAACCATTTTAATGAACAGAATACAGACAAACAGATGAAGCGAGGTGGCGGGGTAATTTCCTTTGAAATCCATGGTTCTAAAGAAGAGGTACAACAATTGCTGAATCACCTGTCCTTTATAAAAATTGCTGTAAGTCTGGGAGATGCCGAAACGTTGATTGAGCATCCAGCAACCATGACACATGCCGTAATTCCAGAGGAAACGCGCCTGGAGATGGGGATTACTGATCAGCTTATAAGGTTATCGGCGGGTCTTGAATCGTGGGAGGATATTTGGAAGGACTTAGAACAAGCATTGAATAAGATATAAAATGGAAGAATCCTTAAAAAGCTCCCGTGATGGGGGCTTTTTGAGTGCTTTAATAAGTCAAAGCGTTTAAGTAGACTAATGACTCCTTCCAACTATAGGAAATATAGGAAATATACAACCTGCTAAAATTCTTTTACCCTCCTTTACCTGGCAGTAAGTCCCCGCCTTCAAGAATGCGAAGAGCAATCAAGCATTCTAAGTGGGGGATCAACTGCCAGTAAAGGGCGATTCGTTCACCTAACATTTGGTGGGGAGAGGAAAAGGCCCCCACCAAATGAAGATTCACTTTATGGCATAATCTTGCTGTACGGAGGGTAAATATATAAGATGGAATATATGCATAACGCCCATATGTTGTTTACTGGAAAGATATGCTATATTATGAATGACCATGTTGGTCTTTGGATTACGTTTTTGGAGGGAGCTTTAAAATGGAGATCATGTCCTTGCTACTTGGATTTACTATTTTTATTAATATCGCGCTGGGCGTTTCTATTATCTTTTTGGAACGAAAGGATGCTACATCTACTTGGGCATGGTTAATGGTATTATTATTTATTCCGATTATCGGATTCTTTCTATATCTTATCTTTGGTAAGCCTATTAGCAAGCGCAGGATCTTTACTTGGGACACGAAAAGTCGTCTTGGTGTGAAAAAGGCTGTTCAATCACAGTTACGTGCCATAGAAGAGGAGCGTTTTGAATTTAAGCATAAAGAAATAGCAGAATATGAGGACCTCGTGTATTTACATTTGCGGAATGACGATGCCATTTTCACGCAAGATAATAGTGTGGACATTTATACGGATGGTGAAGAAAAGTTTGATGCCCTGATTCAAGACCTGCAGAAGGCCAATGATCATATACATCTCCTGTATTATATTTTAAGAAGTGATCAGCTAGGGAAAAGAATTGCCGAAGTCTTAATTAAAAAAGCGAATGAAGGAGTAGAAGTCCGTGTCTTGTATGATGATATGGGTTCAAGAACGCTTAAGCCGAAATACATAAGACGTTTACGCCAAGCGGGCGCGCAAGTAGAAGCATTTTTCCCACCGAAGATACCAAAAATCAACTTTAAGATTAACTATCGAAATCACCGCAAACTCGCCATTATTGATGGAAAAGTAGGCTATACTGGGGGATTCAATATAGGAGACGAATACCTTGGTAAGAAGAAAAAGTTCGGTTATTGGCGTGATACCCACTTACGTATATGTGGAGACGCTGTAAAGAATATGCAAACACGCTTTATCTTAGATTGGAATCAAGCGTCAAGAAACCACATCCTTTATGATGAGCGTTATTACAGGAGCAAGCACAAGGGTGATGTAGGGATCCAGATCGTATCGAGTGGCCCGGATTCTGAGTGGGAGCAAATTAAAAACGGGTATATTAAGATGATTATGTCAGCGAAAGAGTATGTCTACATCCAAACCCCTTATTTCATCCCTGATGAAAGCTTGAGAGATACGTTGAGAATCGCCACTCTATCAGGCGTCAAGGTAAGAATTATGATACCAAATAAGCCGGACCACCCCTTTGTGTACTGGGCAACGCTCTCTTATATTGGCGATTTACTCAATGCGGGGGCAGAGATTTTTATATACCAGAATGGCTTTTTGCATGCGAAAACTATTATAGTGGATGGAAAAATAGCATCAGTAGGTACTGCGAATATTGATGTACGTAGTTTCCGTCTGAATTTCGAGGTAAATGCCTTCTTGTATGATAAGGATGTGACAGCAAGGTTAGTACAGGCGTTTAATAATGATATCAAATTGTCGACGCAAATGACGAAAAAGCTGTATGACCAACGCTCCATCGGTATTCGCTTTAAAGAATCAATTTCCCGGTTATTATCACCAGTTTTGTAAAATACTAAGGGAAGCGCCTCTGAAATTATTTCATATTAAGCCTTTATTGGCAGTAAGACCCGAGAGGTCAACTGTCAGTAAAGCTCCAATTCGTTCAACTAACATTTGGTTGGGGAGAGAAGTAAACCCCACCAAATGAAGTTTCCCTTTATCCGATAGCTTGTGGTACGATATATCAAGTGAAAATACAAATCTTAACAAAGAACGGAAAAGGAGGCAGTGCTGTGGAGAAGAAACCATGCTCTGAATCACTAACTGTAAAGACATCACATGTGTTACCACCAGATACGAACACACACGGCACGCTATTTGGAGGAAAATTAATGGCCCATATTGATGACGTGGCTGCGATCGCTGCAGTTCGGCATTCTAGAAAGCCTGTAGTGACCGCATCTACGGATTCAGTCGATTTCCTTCATCCTGTTAAAGAAGGAGATTCGATTTGTGTGGAGGCCTTTGTTACGTGGACGCATAATACATCAATGGAAGTATTTGTGAAGGCTGTAACAGAGGACCTGCTCACAGGGAATCGTAAAGTATGTACAACTGCGTTTCTAACCTTTGTGGCAATTGATGAAGAAGGTCGTCCGATTCCTGTGCCACAGGTTTATCCTGTTACGGATCATGAAAAAAAGCTTCATGACAATGGAGCGCTTCGTGCTGCCCATCGTAAAGAGAGAAGGAAACAATCAAAGGAGCTAGCAGAGGACTTTGGTACAAGCTTCCCATGGACTCGATAATGAGGAGAAGCCTTCATAAAAAGGCTTCTTTTCCATTTCGTTGTTGATAGGTTCGTATAGCCAAAAAAAGGGTATATATTCTAACAACCAATATAACAAGGAGGGTAATAATATGACATTTTTTGAAAATATTATAAGTGATGTAAACGATGTCCTTTGGAGCTACATATTAATTATTGTTTTAATTGGACTTGGTTTATGGTTCACGATTCGAACAGGTTTTGTGCAATTTCGTTATTTTCCTGAAATGATTCGTGTGCTTTTTGACAAGCGAACGATAAGTGCTTCTGGTAAGAGAGGGACATCAGCTTTCCAGGCTTTTGCTATTAGTGCTGCTTCACGTGTGGGGACAGGTAATATGGCAGGGGTTGCCACAGCTATCGCAGCAGGTGGCCCAGGAGCGGTATTCTGGATGTGGATCATTGCATTACTAGGAGCAGCCTCAGGATTTGTGGAAAGTACCTTAGCTCAAGTATATAAAGTACCGGAAAAGAACCAATATCGCGGGGGGCCAGCATATTACATTGAAAAAGGTTTAAAGAACCGTAAGCTGGCCGTTGCTTTTGCCATTATTATTACCATTACTTATGGTCTTATCTTTAACTCCGTACAGGCAAACACAATTAGTTTGGCTTTTGCGGAAGAGTATCAGTTGAATAAATGGATACTCGCTGCTGTTTTATTCGTCTTTACCGCGATTGTTATTTTTGGCGGTATTAAAAGTATCGCGAATGTAGCGCAAATTATTGTACCTGTTATGGCGATTCTCTATATTTTTGTTGCGATCTATATTCTTGTCATTAATTTTACAGCTATTCCAGATATGATTTCCCTTATTTTTGCGAACGCTTTTGGAATTCGTGAAATAGCAGGGGGTGGATTTGGTGCAGCTATTATGATGGGGATCAAACGAGGGTTGTTTTCCAATGAAGCTGGGATGGGTAGTGTTCCGAATGCCGCTGCAACCGCAGAGGTAACACACCCGGTAAAACAAGGGCTTATTCAAGCTTTTGGTGTATTCTTTGATACAATTCTTATTTGTAGTGCCACAGGATTTGTGCTTATTACAGCAGGCAATTATGAAGGAAATGGGGATCTTGATGGAATTCAGTTGACACAGGATGCGTTTGCATTTCATATAGGTGATTGGGCAAGTACATTCATTGCCATCGCAATTCTGCTCTTTGCCTACAGTTCTATTTTAGGTAACTATTATTATGGTGAAAGCAACATTGCCTATATTAAAAATAGTCGTACAGTCTTGTTCTTCTACCGATTTGCTGTACTTGCAATGGTAGTGTTTGGTTCGGTTGCTGCATTCGGACTAGTATGGTCTATGGCCGACCTGGCAATGGCCGTGATGGCATTAATTAACATGTATGCTATTACAAGGCTCTTTAAGATAGCTAACCGTTTGTTACAAGACTATTTAAAGCAACGTAAAGCTGGAAAGGATCCTGTCTTTTACAGAGATACACTTGAAGATCAAGAAGGTATTGAATATTGGGGCAGAGACCAAAGCGCAGAGAAAAATAAATAAGACGTATAGTAGACAAAACAAAAGCCGAGCATCAGCTCGGCTTTTTGAAATTTTATCCCGCCTTAATTGGCAGTAAGACCCCTACTTCAAGGATCCGGGAAGTAATCAAGGATTCTAAGTGGGGATCAACGGCCAGTAAAGGTCCGATTCGTTCCACTAACATTTTGTGGGGAGGAAGGGAACCCCCCACAAAATGAAGTTTCACTTTATATAGTCGAATCTGTATTTAATTCTTCAACGGTAACATGGTTGTCAGCCCAGCATTGAATCTCTTCAATCACCGGTTTAAGTGCTCTTCCTTTATCAGAAAGAGAGTACTCGATTCTCACCGGAAACTCTGAGTATATATTTCGTTCCACGATTCCTTCTTTTTCGAGCATTTTTAATCGATCAGAGAGTAATCGCCCGCTAATAGGTAAGTCAGATTCCATCTCCGAGAAACGCTTCGTCCCGCCGAGCAAATCTGATAGTATTAAACCAACCCAGCGTGTGCTGAGAAGTCCCATTGCTTTTTCAAAACGTGGACATAATTTCTCCATGATCATCACCTCACTCTACGACGATATGCTCTTTAAATGAATACTCCTACATTAATTACAAAAAGTAACTACTTTCTATTTATCATACCACAACTCTCTCTAAGCGTAAATAGAGACAGAAATCGAGGGAATATAGTCGCACTATTTGAAAAGTTATCTTGGTAATTTTCTTCGATTTATGAAATAATAACAATATAGGAAATTTATTATTGGAGGTATAAGCATGGTTAGTCAACAAACTAAAGAAAAATATGCGGAGCTTGCACTTCGTAAAGGGGTTAATTTACAAAAAAATCAAGCATTAATGATCAACGCACCATTAGAAGGAGCAGATTTCACTAAAATCGTAGTGAGAAAAGCGTATGAAATGGGTGCGAAGGATGTACATATTAATTGGGTAGATGATGAGTTGACATTGTTAAAATATGAAAATGCACCAGATGAAGTGATTGCATCCTATCCGGATTGGAAGGTGCAGTTACATGACAGCTTTGCTGAAGACGGAGCAGCTGTATTGAATATTCGCTCTACAAACCCGGATTTATTGAAAGATATTGACCCTACCAGAGTTGCTAAAGCAAATAAAGCAGCTGCACAAGCAATGAAAAATTTCCGTAAATATACGATGAACGATAGAATTGCTTGGTCAATTATCTCTATCCCAACAGGTGATTGGGCTCAAAAGATTTTCCCTGATAAGACAAAGGAAGAAGCTATCGAAAGCCTTTGGGATGCCATTGTGAAAATTGTAAGAGTAGATCAGGAAGATCCCATCGCAGCTTGGGATGCCCACAATGAGACGCTACGAACAGCTCGTGAAATTCTAAATGAAAAGAATTATAAAAAGCTGGTATTTAAAGCACCTGATACAGAGTTGGAAATCGAGCTTCCTGAAGGTCATATTTGGAAAGGTGGATCTGCCCAAACAGAAGGTGGTACAACATTTAATCCGAATATGCCTACAGAAGAAGTATTCTCCATGCCACATAAATATGGTGTTAATGGAACAGTAGCAAGCACCAAGCCATTAAACTATGGTGGTAGCTTAATAAATAACTTCAGTTTAACCTTTAAAGATGGGAAGGTTGTCGACTTTAAGGCAGAACAAGGGGAAGACACACTGAAACATCTACTTGAAACAGATGAAGGAGCAACGCGTCTAGGGGAGATTGCTTTAGTACCACATGAGTCACCTGTTTCACAGTCAGGTTTAATTTTCTATAACACATTATTTGATGAAAATGCATCTTGTCATATTGCGTTAGGTAAAGCATACCCAACAAACCTTGAAGGTGGTTCTGCAATGGATGAAGAGCAACTGGATAAGCATGGGGTAAACGATAGCCTTACACATGTTGACTTTATGATAGGATCTGAAAACCTGGACATCGACGGGGTGCTTGCTGATGGCTCAACAGAAGCTGTATTCCGCAATGGCACGTGGGCGTTAAATGTAAAATAATTGTTTAATGATAAAAAAGAGCGATCACTTGAACAACTCGAGTGATCGCCCTTTGCATGGTCCAATTCGTTCAACTAACATTTGACGGGGGAGGAAGGGAAACCCCGACCAAATGAAGTTTCACTTTATCTTACAACCTACCATTTTTTACAAGTGCTGCTTTAATCATCGTATAATCAAAGTTGTCACCGAGCGCTTCTTTCATCTCTTTTAATTTTGGCTCTTCTAATTCTTCGTGTGCGGCAAGAATTGATGCTTCTTCATCCTCATTGAAAAATATTTTCCATAAGAGCGGGTGACCATCTTTATACGCTTTAAATAAATGGCTTTCTACAGTTTGCTTTGTAAGCTCCCGTATAACGGCAATATCTTTTATAGACTTGCCTGATTGGAACATTTTATAGCTAGCAAGGTGGCTAGGGCCATCTTCTGTTTGTTTCCGTGGTTTGGATCTAGGGGTGTCAGAGATTCGCACTCTTTCCGTTACAGCAGGATGCTCCTGGCGCCACTTTTGAATAACATGAAGAAAGGCTTCCCCATATTGGCCATATTTCTTTTCCCCAATCCCTTTAATGGTTAGCATGTCCTCTTTTGTGACAGGGAAATAACGGCTCAGTTCTTTTAAGGTTGCGTCAGAAAATAGCACATATGGTGGTACATTCTTTTCATCAGCAATTTCTTTACGACGTGAACGTAGAGCTGAAAATAGGTCCTCGTGATAATCAGTAGTTTCCGATTCAGGGATCGGTGCTGTAAACATCCAAACTTTTCGTCTTCCTTTTAAAACTTCAACAGATTTCTGGTTAAGCTTTAAAACAGGATATTTCCCTTCCTCTGTCGCTAGTAACTGCTCAGCAATCAAGAAGTGAATCCATTCCGTCAATTCTTTCTCTGTATAGGCAGAGAGAATGCCATAGGTTGAAATGGATGTAAGCTGGAATTGACTTATCTTTTTATCCTTTGAACCTTTAAGCACTTTAGCGGTCATCCCTACACCAAATCGTTCTCCCATACGTTTCACACAAGAGAGGATTTTCTGTGCTTCTTCTGTAATATCACTTTTCTCCTGACGCTCCATGCAATTACTACACCGACCGCAACCTTCCTGTGATGGATTGTCAGAAAAGTAGTCTAATATAAAGGTTGGCAAGCAACTATGGGTGTGGCAGTAATTAATCATTGCTTGGAGCTTTCTGTATTCCCCTTGCTTTGCCGCTTCTTCCATTTGGGATTGTTCTATTAGAAATTTTTGCAGCTGAATATCCTGGGGGGAAAAGAGAAGAACACATTCACTCATTTCCCCATCCCGCCCAGCTCTTCCGGCCTCTTGGTAGTAGGATTCGATATTCATAGGCATCGCATAGTGAATAACATAGCGGACATTCGATTTATCGATCCCCATCCCAAAGGCATTCGTGGCAATCATGACAGTTGTTTCATCATGAATAAAAGCAGCTTGTGCTCGTTTTCGCTCTGTCTCACTAAGACCAGCATGATACTTTGATACGGCAATACCGCGCTTGTCCAATTGTTCATAAAGAGCGTCAGTCTGCTTTCGAGTCGCCGCATAAATAATTCCGGACTCCTTTTCATGCTTCTTTATAAAGGAACGAATATAGGTGGCTTTGTCCTTTCCTTTTATAACATGAAAGTTTAAATTACTACGTTCAAACCCTGTGTTGATAACATGATCCATTTGCAACAGCTCTTGAATATCCTGAATCACTTCTCCTGTTGCAGTTGCTGTTAAAGCAATTAGGACAGGTATTGAATGAAGCTTTCTGAGATTAGGGATAATCGATCGGTAGCTTGGTCGAAAGTCGTGCCCCCATTGCGAAATACAATGTGCCTCATCAAATGCAATGAGGGACAAAGGAATTCGTCTTACTACATTGATAAAAAAGGCTGACTCAAAACGTTCTGGGGCAACATAGACAAATTTGTATCGCCTTGCCTCAATGTCTTGCATGCGCTGTTTTAATTCTTCAGAGGTGAGTGAGCTATTAATATATGTAGCCGGGATCCCTAATGACTGCAATGCATCTACCTGATCCTTCATTAATGAAATTAATGGGGAAATAATAAGGGCTGTTCCATCAAGTACCATGCCGGGAACTTGATAGCAAAGGGACTTGCCGCCACCTGTAGGCATTACTGCGAGGGTGTTATTTTGCTGCAGGATTTGTTGGATGGTTTCCTTTTGGCCGGGGCGAAAAGTCGAGTAGCCAAAGTAGGACTGTAGTATTTCATCTTCTTTTGCAATCATAATGTTCCTCCTTTGTTTACTATCCTATCATATTCTAATAGATATTGCCCTAGCTTCCAGCTTAGCAAAATTAAATCTTACTAAGCTGAAAACGTAACACCAGCATTAGTTGTTTGGTTCTTTAATCGCTCTATATAAAAGCCCAATCAAGAAACCAATTATTGCCGGGACAACCCAGCCTAAGCCAATTTCAAAAAAAGGTAGTTTTTCTACATATGGCGTAATCCGATTTAAAGAAAAACCGAACTCGCTTAAGCCGTCATAGAGGCTGACAAGTGCTGTGAATAAGATAGCAAAACGGTATACATAGCGAGATCCTTGAAATGCTTTATTTAAAAACGTTAAAAGGATCAATACAATTGCAATTGGATAAATGAACACTAGAACTGGCACCGAAAAATCTAGAATCGTGTTTAACCCCTGATTGGCAATTATATAACTAGCCATGGTGACAATGAAGATTACCCACTTGTAGGAAAGCATAGTAACCTTGGCAAAAAATTGACCACATGCTACCACTAGTCCGACAGAGGTGGTAAAACAAGCAAGGGTGACTATAATCCCGAGCAAAATAACCCCATATGTCCCCAAAATGGTATCAGCAGCAAAAGATAAGAGATCACCGCCATTTTCAAAAGGACCATAGGAAGCCATTCTAGCACCTATCCAGCCAATTGAACCGTATACTGCAACTAAGCCAACCCCTGTAATAAGGCCTGATTTTAACGTTTCTTTTACAATTGCTTTATTGGTATGGACCCCTCTTTCTCGATAGGCGTTCACAACTATAATACCAAAGGCAAGAGCGGCGATAGCATCCATTGTGAGATACCCTTCTACAAAACCATTAAAAAATGGGTTAGCCCTATAGTTAGGATTAGGACTACCTAATGGTGTTTTTAATAATAAGAAACCGCCCAATATGAGTGCAGTAATCACTAACAATAATAGAGGTGTCAAGTACTTTCCGATCTGATCTACCACTTTTGATGGATTTAAACTAAATAAAAAGACAAGAATAAAAAATATCGTAGTAAAAAGAAATAACGGGAGCTCTCCTGATTGAAATGGTTCTAATGACATTTCATAGCCTACAGTCGCTGCCCGAGGAATGCCGAAGAATGGCCCAATAGCTAAATAAACGACGGATGTAAATAACAATCCAAATAAGGGATGCACTCTGTCTGCAAGTTCTCTTGCATCATTTTTAACAAACGATATAGCGGTAACGGCAAGGAGTGGAAGCCCAACGCCTGTAATAACAAATCCACTGATAGCAGCGAAATAAGAGGTGCCTGATTCCATCCCGAGTATGGGTGGATAGATTAGGTTCCCTGCACCAAAGAATAAAGCAAATAGCATAAATCCAATAACAAAATTACCTTTTTTCATCGTACTAGCTCCTCGGGGAATAATAAAGTGAAACTTCATTTGGTGGGTGTTTCCCTTCTTCCCCCACCAAATGTTAGTTGAACGAATCGGACCTTTACTGGCAGTTAATCCCCACTTAGAATGCTTGATTACTTCACACTTTTTTGAAGTGAGGGTCTTACTGCCAGTTAAGGTGGGATGAATCTTGCATTTCTTGATAGTGCAAAATGTAACGCCGTTTTTCAAAAAAATTTAATCTATATTCTGTATTATCTGACAAGAGAAATTGTTTCATACGAATGAATTGTTTTTCTTTATCGGATGGTGAAAGATTGCTTCTTTTAACAAAACAAATTTAATCGTAACAAGAGGAGAATCGGTATGTCAATGTTGACTTTCCCTCACTTGGTGGCAGGAAGACACCAGTATTGGGCATTGCAGTTACTTTGGGGATGAAGGCGCGTACAAAAAAGTAAGGTGCATTTTTACGATTAAAATTGTTTACTTTCTCCTAATTGACCTATAAAATGACCTTATTAATGTAGAATATAAAGTATTGGGGATAAGCAACTAAGCTTTTTTCAATGCTATCCAATAGGGGGTATGACATGGTTCCGTCACTATTATTTGAAGTTATGCTGATAGGACTTCTTGGAATTGGATCACAGTGGATAGCCTGGCGTTATCGGATGCCGGCTATTGTAGTGATGTCCATCACTGGTCTTCTAGCAGGACCAATCCTTGGTGTACTTAATCCTGAGGAGGACTTCGGCTCTTTATATAGTCCCATTATATCTGTTGCAGTTGCAATTATACTATTTGAAGGTAGTTTAAATCTTAGTTTTAAAGAACTGCGCGGTTTAGGTAAACCAGTTTTTCGAATTTCTACTGTTGGTGCATTTATTGCCTGGATTTTAGGATCGCTGACAGCACATTATGTGGCAGGACTTTCCTGGGCAGTGGCCTTTGTAATTGGAGGGCTATTTATCGTCACAGGCCCCACAGTTATTATGCCGCTACTGCGTCAATCCAAACTTAACCCTCGTCCTGCCAAGATACTTAAGTGGGAAGGGATCATTGTTGATCCGATCGGAGCGCTCTTGGCAGTATTCGCCTTTGAGATTATCTCATTTATTACAGCCGATGACCCTGATGGCACAAAGTTATTCTTGTTCTTCGCAGCTTCCTTGTTTGCTATTTTATTTGGTTGGGCATGCGGACGAGGAATAGGCTGGATGTTTGAAACAGGGCATATTCCCGAGTTCCTTAAATCACCTGCAGTCGTGATTGTTGTCATCCTATGCTTCACAGGAGCAGATGAGATCATGCATGAGACAGGGTTACTTTCCGTTACAGCAATGGGGATTACTCTAGCGAATATGGGGATAAGTTCTATTTCGGATATGCGTCACTTTAAGGAGAATATATCTATCTTACTGATCTCCACAATATTTATTATGTTGACAGCATCCCTGCAGCTGGAAACATTGCTGCAAATTTTTAGTCCAAATATTATTGGTTACGTCATTTTAATGATGTTTATTGTGAGACCTCTGTCGATCTTTCTTTCAACGATTGGCACGAAATTATCCTTTAATGAGAAAGCACTTGTAGGTTGGATTGCACCGAGAGGAATTGTAGCACTTACGGTGTCTGGTTACTTTGCGGAGGTATTGCAGGAAGCTGGTTATGAAGACGCAGGGATATTAACGACCCTCACCTTTGGGCTAGTATTCTTTACCGTTTTGGCCCACGGATTTTCCATCGGCTGGCTTGCAAAGAAATTAAACCTTTCTATGGAAGGAAAGCCTGGTACGTTAATTGTTGGTGCGAACAAATTCACGATGGAACTGGGGAAATCTCTCCAAAAGGCGGGACTACCAGTTATCATTGTCGACTCTTCCTGGGAAAGATTACGCCAAGTTAGAGAAGCAGGTCTTAATTTCTATCATGGCAACATGCTATCAGAGCAGACAGAGTATAATCTTGATACGATACCTTACGAATATTTGCTTGCTGCAACCGATGATCGTGCTTATAATTCACTCATTTGTACGACATTTATGCCGGAGTATGGCAGGACCAATGTCTTTAAAGTGAGTCCATTTGTTGAAGGGAAAAATACCAATGCTGAGATTGTCTCTAAAGTAGGGGGAAGAATTCTCTTTGATAAGCAATTCTCAATGGATGATTTAAATGATAAACTGAACAATCGTTATATTTTCCGTCAAACAACATTAACGGCACAATATAATTATAAACAGTATGTGGCGGATAAAGATCCATCTACTGTGTTCTTATATCTCATCAAGCCATCTGGACAGCTTAAATTTTATTCAGAAGAAATGCGAACTGTTCCTACTGTAGGGGACACAATTGTAAGCTTAACACCACCGAACAAAGAGAAAGCTAAAATACAAGCAAAACTAGAAACAAAACGCAACAATAATGGGAACTAATCATACAAAAAGAGTGGGCGCCAAGTAAATAGGCGCCCACTCTTTTTTATTCTTCAAGTTGTTTACGTAACTGTGCAATTTCCTTTTCTAAGCGGATTAGTTGTTCCTCGGCAGAAGAGACACGTCCGCGTACATATTCCAATTTATCCATGTCACCTTGTATACGGACATAGTCTGACTTCAATTCATCTAATTTAGCTTGCATGGCTCTTTTGTCCATTTGGAATCACCTCTCTTACAAGTGTAGCTGATCATCCTCCGCGATAACAAGAAACTATTTTAAAAAGTCGATTTTTCTTGGAGATAACACTAGATAAGGGAGTCTTCCTTTGAATCTTTTGAATCCTGATAGGTTTTGTAAAAATGCACAATTACCGTTTTGATGACTGCGTAAAATGGAACTGCAAACAGGATGCCGACAAATCCTGCTATACTGCCTGCCGCAAGAATTACCGTAATAACAGTCAATGGATGTAAATCTAATGCTCGGCCCATAACATTTGGAGAAATGAAATTACTCTCAATCTGCTGCGCAACGATCATCACAATAGACACCCAAACAATCATAAGTGGGTCCTGAAAGGCACCTACAATTAGAGCAGGAACAACTGCAATAAAAGGACCAATAAATGGAATAACGTTCATTACCATAGCGAATAGTGCCAGTGTTAGAGAATATTTTAATCCGATTATGAGATAGCCGATAAACAAGAGCACACCAACCGCAAAGCTTACAATTAACTGACCTTGGATAAAAGCTGTTAGTGTATCGTCTATTTTGCCAAGCAGGCTGCGAAGGTTACTCGCTTTTTTTCTAGAGAAAATTTGCGTAACAAATGGTACGAGCCGATCCCCATCCTTTAACATAAAGAAAAGGAAAAATGGTACAAGTACTAAGGCTGCAATGACAGAAATTAACTGCCCAATAAAGCCAAATAAGTAGTTCAACACATTTTCAATATGGGATTGCAAGTTATTTGTAAAGTTGCTAATGGCATTATCAATTTCAGTTGGAATAATCGTTTGATTAGATTGCCAATAAGAAATCATATCTTGGGCCCAGTTCACCATAGCCGGGATATTTTCAGCCAAATTCTTAAACTGATTTTGGGCTATTGGCGCTATGTAGATCCAGACGAGGTAACCAAGTAATAGGATCACAAAAAATACAAGAAAGATCGATACAATACGATTAATGCGAAAACGTTCAAATAAATGCATTAAAGGCTTTGTTAAATAATAAAGAATACCTGCACCGATAATGGGCAGCGCCACAGCCCCCAGGTATTTAATGACAGGGTCAAAAATAAAATTTGTAACCGAAATTAGGAGTATTAATAGAAATACTAATATGAAAAATACTAGAACCTGAAACCAACGTTTATTTACCAAATTTAACCCTACTCTCTCAATCTAATATATCTTTCAGTTTACAGTTTTCTCGGTAAAATAGGAAGTCGTATATAGGTATTATTTTAACCTTTAATTTACTAGGTTAAACAGCCTATTTTATTTGATAGAATAATTGTAAAAAGTGTGCTAGAATTTGAACATCTATACATATGTTGGGGGATAAGTGGATGTATAATTGGGAAAAAAGTTTTCAAAAGTGGCAATCTTTTCAGGAGCTGGATCCTTCCTTGCGTCAAAAGTTAACGACGATGCAAGACGACCCGGCAGCACTGGAAGACGCCTTCTACAAAGAATTAACATTTGGAACAGGTGGTATGAGAGGTGTTCTCGGACCTGGGACAAATCGAATGAATATATATACGGTGCGAAAAGCTGTCAACGGCCTTGCTAATTATCTATTAGAAAACACCGTAAATGTGAAAGATCGCGGTGTTGTAGTTGCCTATGATTCACGCTATATGTCACAGGAATTCGCTGTGGAAACAGCCAAAGTTCTTGGTGCATATGGGATCAAGACCCATGTGTTTGAATCGTTGAGACCAACGCCATTGCTATCGTATGCTGTACGCTATTTTGGCACAGTGGCAGGGGTAATGATAACCGCAAGTCACAATCCACCTGAGTATAACGGTTTTAAAGTTTACAATGAGGATGGTGGGCAAATTACACCATCGCAAGCGGCGCAAATTATTGAGGAAATCCAAAAAACGGAAGATGAATTAAGTGTACCGTTTATGGAGAAAGAGGAAGTGGAGAAAGAAGAACTGTTAGACTGGATTGGCAAGGAAGTGGATAACGCTTATCTAGAACAGTTAAAGCTCATTTCAAAATTGAGCATGGAAGAACAAGAGAAAGAAAAAGATTTAGGTATTGTCTTTACCCCATTGCATGGTGCAGCTAATGACCTTGTCGTAAATGGATTAGGCCAGTTACATTTTAATCAATTGCATGTCGTGGAAAAACAGGCTGTCCCTGACCCGGAATTCTCCACAGTTGATTCACCAAATCCTGAGGAACATCAAGCATTTACAATGGCGATCGAACATGGTAATGAAGTGGATGCAGATATTCTTCTTGGAACAGATCCAGATGGAGACCGCTTAGGGGTGGCTGCCAAGAACAGTGCAGGGGAATACCAAGTCTTGACAGGTAATCAGCTAGGAGCCCTTCTTCTTGATTATCTTTTATCCCATAGTAGTCAAGCTGTTTTAAAGAGTGGCCGTATGCTCAAAACAGTTGTTACATCAGAGCTTGGTAGAGCCATTGCAGATGCCTATCATGTAAAAACCATCAATACGCTGACTGGTTTTAAATACATTGGGGAAAAAATCCATGAATTTGATGCAACAGGTGAAACCTTTATTTTTGGCTATGAAGAAAGCTATGGATATTTAATTAGCAGCATATGTCGTGATAAAGATGCTGTACAGGCGGCAGTGATGGCTAGTGAAATGGCTCATTATTGGAAACAGCGAGGGAAAACATTGCTGGAAGCCTTGGAGGGTCTTTATGAACAACACGGGTATTTTCTTGAAGGCATGTCTTCTTTAACGTTGAAAGGAAAAGCAGGCACAGAGAAAATTGCTTCTATTATGGAAGCCTTTCGTAGTGAGCCGTTAGAAAGTATCGCAACCTATCGAGTAGAAAAAGTAGAAGATTACTTAACGAGTGAACGGAAAATCCTTGGCGAATCAGAAGAAAAGACGGAAACAATTGAGCTTCCGAAAGAGAATATGCTTAAATTTATTCTGCCGAATGATAGTTGGGTAACACTCAGACCATCCGGAACAGAACCAAAAATTAAATGCTATTATGGTGTCTGCACGGATTCCAAGGAAGAAAGTAAGCGCAAATTAGCTGTTTTGAAGGAAACCATGGACCAAAAAATTGCTGCCATTTTAAATTAAATAGAGGTTTAATCGGAATAAAGCACTTATACAAGGGGCAACCTATGGTAAATAAAAATAACTACATGGTAGGGTACGCTTTATCCTGCTAACTGCCAGTAAAGGTCCGATTCGTTCAACTTACAGGTAGGTGGGGAGAGAGGGACCCACCAAATGAAGTTTCACTTTATATTGACTTTTGAGCCATAAAACGGTTTAATAAAGAAAGTAATATTCCTAAAGGGGAGTAGCTGTACAATTTAAGTCGTCATTACGAGAAGTATATTCTCCGGCTTATTTTGGCAACGGACGTTGTTTGCGAGACCTTTACCACTAACAGGTAAAGGTCTTTTTGTGGTCTGCCTGTTAGGAGGATCATAAAAAAGGAGAGAAAAAACATGCCAGTAGATTTATTATTGGAGTATTTATGGGTACTTGTTGTTCTAATTGGCTTGGAAGGCTTGTTGGCTGCTGATAATGCATTGGTACTTGCGATTATGGTGAAACATCTTCCAGAAGAACAGCGCAAAAAGGCTTTATTCTATGGTTTAGCAGGAGCATTCATCCTCAGATTCGGTTCACTATTCGTTATTTCATTTCTGGTTGATGTTTGGCAGGTACAAGCTGCGGGTGCGATATACCTATTGTTTATGTCAATCAAACATTTGTATGACAAGCTGAAACCAGTACGAGAGGTGCAAGAACAAGAAGAATCCGAAAAGGCCAAAGGCAGTGGCTTCTGGATGACCGTTCTTAAAGTGGAATTTGCTGACTTAGCATTCGCAGTCGATTCTATTTTGGCAGCTGTGGCCTTGGCGGTAGCACTTCCACCAACAAACCTTGGCACAATAGGAAGCTTAGATAGTGGGCAATTTCTAGTTATATTTGCAGGTGGAATGATTGGGCTTATCATCATGCGTTTTGCTGCCAACATTTTTGTTGATTTACTTAACAAACGCCCAGGTCTGGAAATCGCTGCGTTTGTTATTGTTGGATGGGTTGGTGTAAAGTTAGCACTTATTGTACTCGCCCATGAAGATATTGCATGGATACCACATGATTTTCCACACTCTACATTATGGAAAGCAATCTTCTATACCGTTCTAGTTGGAATTGCGTTGGTAGGTTGGTTTGTTTCCGGACGTACGGTGAAGAAAGTGAAGGACAATACGCCTAACTAGTGGCGAGAGCAATCATCTTTATAAGATGATTGCTCTTTTCTTTTATTCGATGTATAAACGATTAAACTGTATTAACTGACTTTCTCAATTTGCAAATAATACTGGTCTGGCAAGGTATCAGATTTTAAAACCTTTTCCATATAACTCTCGGCAGCCTTGTAATTTGAAAATGTAATGAGTTTGTCGTTCTCTGCGAGGTATGCGCGAATTCGATTTCTTCCTATTACCATCACTTTGAACATTGTATCCCTCCTGATTAGTCCTTTATAAAAAGGTAAGACTTTCAGTCAGACGCCGATGAATATTTATATATCTCTCTTCTGGTTAAAAGTGTGAAAAACTCCCTTGTTAGAGTAGTTTTTCTTAAATTTGGGGATATTAAAATTCTATTAGCAGCGAATCTACTTAAAAGTTTGCTTCTCTCTATCGGTAATAAAAAAGCCGAAAAGGAAGCATCCCTTTTCGGCTTATATCTTGGCTCTATTGTCCAGACATTCCCACCATTATTTAATTGTTGTATTTAATACTAATACGACATAGCCTGCATCATGGGAGAAGTCCCAATCTACAAAGACGTCATCTATTTGTAATCCGAGTAAATCTTCTAGATGTGGTATATCAATTAAGCTTTTTTCAAGCTTTCTTTTTGCTAAGCGAAGCTGCTCCTCGAAACCAGTACGTATGAGCTCTTGCTCAATTTGTACAAAGATTTTTTCCCGTTTTGAGACAATTGTGCGTGCATTAAGTTTGTAGGAGTGAAGATTCTCAGGCGATTTCTGTGCCTTTTCGGTGAATCTGATAATCTCCTCGTTTACACTGTCTTTTTCAGGGTAGTTCTCAAGTATATTTACATCTTCTGATCCACTAGGTGTAAATTCTGCAAAGATTATACCGGTCTTTTTTTCTAATGACCAATCGTAATAGACCTGATTCACTTGCTCATTTGTTTCTGCCGCAATAATGCCTTTAATCTCAGGGATGAGTTTCTTCATTAAGGCATCCCTTGTTTCCTGCACACGCAATGGATGTCCTTGCTCTAATAAAACTTGCTCCATTGGTGCTAAGAAATCTTTTAAATACATCGTGATATACGGTTTGCCGATACTAACATAGATCGAACCAGGTCCTTTACCGAAATTATCACGAAGCAGTTTGCCAGTCGTGCTGGCTAAAGTGGTCTCTAACGTCTTTTCCATTCTTTCCATCCTTCTTTATAGAGGAAGGCACATTATGTTGCTTTCCCTATTTTTTAGTATAACATTACCACCATTCTTATGCCAACAAACCTCTTATGTAAAGGTTGTGTAAATTCCATGTCATATAATACGTATTTATGATAAATTTAAATCATCTAACCGCTATTTTTAGGAGGTCTATATGTCAAAACAAAACAGACTATTGGAAATATTGCAATCATCACTAAAGCTTGGTCTTACGTCATTTGGAGGACCTGTAGCACATTTAGCATATTTTAAAGAAGAATACATAGATAGACGAAAATGGTTAAATGAGAAACTATATGCCGATATTATCGCCTTATGTCAATTCCTGCCTGGTCCTGCAAGTAGTCAGGTCGGGATTGCAATTGGAATGATGCGTGGTGGATTGTTAGGTGGCCTCATCTCATGGCTAGGTTTCACACTTCCCTCCGTTATTATTCTTGTGTTATTTGCGCTATTTTATCAAAATTTCCAGTTGGGAGAAACGACTTGGATCGCAAGTTTAAAGGTCGTAGCGGTAGCTGTGGTTGCTCACGCCGTACTAGGGCTCGGGAAAAAGCTGGCTCCAGACAGGCCAAGAATGGCAATAGCCCTTGCTGCTGCACTTGTTATGTTACTTTTCCCATCAGCTTGGGTACAGATTGGCATTATTTTAGTTGCAGCTTTAATCGGTTATGTATGGTTTAGGAAAGGACAACAGCCTTCGCTTACCACTTTTTCTGTCTCCATCACAAAGAAGCAAGGTATCTTTTCGTTATTGATTTTAGCTTGTCTACTCGCTGGCCTTCCACTTCTAGCCCAAGCGGTATCCAATACATACATTCAAATTGCTGATACGTTTTTCCGTGTTGGTTCTATTGTATTTGGTGGTGGGCATGTCGTATTGCCGTTATTGGAACAGGAGATTGTTCCGACTGGGTTCCTAACAAGCAGTGAATTTCTTGCGGGATATGGAATGGCACAGGCTGTACCAGGGCCGTTATTTACGTTTTCTTCTTATGTTGGCACCATGATGGAAGGAGTCCTTGGTGCACTTGTTGCTACCATTGCAATCTTCTTACCATCCTTTTTACTGATAATAGGCGCCTTACCCTTCCTGAGTGAGCTAAGAAAAAAGACGGCTTTTCAAGGGATATTAGTCGGTGTGAATGCTAGTGTTGTTGGTATTTTACTTGCAGCCTTGTACGATCCTGTGTTCACGAGTGCCATTATAAGTAGTGCGCATTTTGCCTTGGCTGCCGTTTTATTTGCACTCATGCAATTTTGGAAAATACCTGCTTGGGCTATTGTATTAATTGGTGTCATAGGTGGAGAGATTCTATTTCGCTTTATCTAAGCATATTATTCACCCGTCTTTATAATGGTTTGGTAGTATGGGGGTTGAGGTGATCATATGGCAACACATCTTTTTCAATTAAAAGCGGATTGGCCTGGAGGAAGGAATAGTGAAGGAACTATCGAGGCAGGTAATTTAAAAACAAAAATTTCTATCCCGAAGGAAATGGATGGGCCGGGTATTGGTACGAATCCTGATGAGATGCTCTTAGGTGCAGCAGCCACCTGCTATCTTATAACGCTCGCTGCTATGATCGAACGGTCGGATCTTCCGCTGAAGCATATGGAGTTGGAATCGGAAGGGCACGTGGATGTGTCCAACGGTGTTATCACGTACAAAAAAATTGTACATAAACCAACTGTATTCTTGGACCCGACAGCTACGGATAGAGAGCTTGAAAAGCTAAAGAAACTTGTTAACAAAGCAGAAGAAAGCTGCATGATCTCCCGTGCTATAAAGGGAAATGTAGCTGTTGAATTAGAACCCACATTAGGATAACACTGTGCATCTTGCGCAGTGTTTTTTCTTACGTCGGAAACCTTTCGTTAAACTCGGAATTAATTCCTTGACACTTTGTAGGGAAGCATTGTATCTTATTAAAGTCATACTAATTTTATCGGAATTATATATATTATAACGTACGATAGGTGGCCAATTTGCATAGACTGGTTTAGGTAGAAACCTAATTACCCTCATCTTGTGGTTGGGGATAATCTTAAACTAGGATGCAGACACTAAATTAAGAAGAAAAAGGGAGGTCAAACAATGGATATTTTTTATATTGTTTTAAACATTGTCGTCTTATTAGCAATTATTGGGTTACTTATTTGGATGCAGAAAAAGCATTTCTCCTTCACAAAACGTGTATTTACCGGTTTGGGACTGGGAATAGTGCTTGGAGCTGTATTGCAATTAATTTATGGCGCTGGATCTGAGGTGCTAACAGAAACAACGTCTTGGTACGGTATTGTAGGTAGCGGGTATGTTCGCCTACTTATGATGATTGTTGTGCCGCTTGTAATGGTATCAATCATTCAATCCATTATTAATTTAGAAAAAACGGCAGAGCTTGGTAAGATGTCTGCCTGGATTATTGGAACATTAATTTCTTTAACGATGGTTGCGGCACTAGTCGGAATTTTAACTGCAACGGTATTTGATCTTAGCGCAGAGCAAATCGAAGCAGGTCAGGCAGAGGACGAAAGAGGATCTATGCTGGAAGATAGACTTGGCGAAGTGGAAGCACAGTCTACACCGGATAAAATTCTTAATTTCATTCCTTCTAATATTTTCCTTGATATGACCGGAGAACGATCTACTTCTGTCATTGCAGTGGTAATTTTCTCGCTTATCGTTGGGATTGCTGTGCTTGGAGTTAGAAGAAAGAATCCGGAACAAGCTGAAATGTTCACCAAAATTGTAAACTCATTTTACGCGGTTGTTATGCGTATTGTAACGTTGATTTTACGTCTGACTCCATTCGGTATTCTTGCTTTAATGGCCAATACAGTGGCAAGTACAGACTTTGCTGGTATTGTAGAGTTAGGTAAATTTGTAATTGCATCTTATGTTGCATTGTTTGTGATGTTTATCATTCATCTTGTACTAGTTGGTGTGTTTGGATTAAACCCAATGGTTTATTTGCGAAAAGCGATTCCAGTATTAGGATTTGCCTTCACATCTCGTTCAAGTGCAGGTACGATTCCATTGAATATTCAGGCACAACGTAATTCACTTGGTGTAAACCAAGGGGTAGCAAACATGTCTGCATCATTTGGGGCCACAATGGGGCAAAATGGCTGTGCTGGGGTATATCCGGCTATGCTTGCTGTCATGATTGCACCAACTGTAGGTATTGATCCACTAGACCCGATGTTTATTCTACAGCTCGTTCTAATCATTGGGATTAGTTCCTTTGGTATCGCTGGAGTCGGTGGTGGCGCAACCTTTGCAGCTTTAATTGTACTTTCTTCCATGAACATGCCTGTTGCTCTTGCTGGACTGTTAATTTCGGTAGAAGCCTTGATTGACATGGGCCGTACAGCACTTAATGTAAATGGTGCAATGGTTTCTGGTACCATTACCTCACGGATTATGAAAAACCTTAACTTAAAAACGTATAATGATAAAACAGCAATTGAAGAAAACACTTCATTGTAGAATGATGTAGTATAAAAATGCGGCTCTCGAAGAGCCGCATTTTTCTTTTGGAAAAGGTCATGTTATTAATGTAAGAATGTTTATGACCGGTTGTTTTTGCTTGGACTGGTGATAGTCAGCAAAGGGACATCCAAGCTCTTTCACTCTGTCTGGAACGTTTTTAATCGTAAATTGTTCTGGCGATAACCCTTCTTTGACTTCTTCCCAAAAAAGCGGTGTTGCGACAGTACCTTCGGGTGTTTTACGAGGCGAGTATGGTGCGATAATCGTTTTATCCTTTCCGTGCTGTACATAGTCAATGTAGAGGCGGTCCCCACGGTTTTTCTTCATTCTTTCGGTAGTAAAGCGTGTTGGTTGAGCTTTTTCAATTGTCCATGCCATTGCTTGCGTAAACAGTGCTGTTTGTTCATAGGTCATGCTTCTCTCTGGAAGCGGAATATAAATTTGCAGACCTTTGTTTCCGGATGTTTTTACATAAGAAATCAGCTGGAGTTCATCAAGCAATTCCTTCAGTAAGCTGGCTGCTTCAATAGCCAAAGGAAAGCTTTGTCGATCTGGCGGGTCCAAGTCAAAGACAATCTCAGCAGGGAATTCAGTATCTCGTTTTTGAAAAGGTACATGGAATTCAACAGTGCCGTGATTTGCGTACCACATGAGAGAGTTTAAATCTTCACAGGGTAAAAGAAATTCATCGTCACTAGCTGGAATTCTTTCTATAAAGTCGGGAGCATAGTCTGGCAAATGCTTCTGAAAGAAAAAGTCTTCCTCAACGCCGGCTGGTGAGCGAATGATAGTTAAAGCACGCTCCTGGAAAAAAGGGAGCATATATGGGGAAATTTCCCGTGCATAGATTAGTAAATCTCCCTTTGTATAGCTAGGTTTTGGCCAAAATATTTTTTCTATATTTGTCAGATCAACCGTTTTAGGAAGCATCGCCATATCTAATGCCAATCTATTTCTTGTCATATTAGCAGGTTGCTCCTCGGGAAGAAGGGAGGCGAATGCGGGCTCCCGAAGTTCATTTTTATATAGATCCAAGCTATTGATTTCTGCACAAATTGCAGGAGGAAGGTGGTATTGTGTCCCGCTTTTCTCCCCATTTGCAAGGAAAACTTCCTTTAAGGTTTGGAAGTCTGATGCAGAAAGCCCATGTGCACATTTTCCGATCTCTATTACGTGTTCCTTTTCATAAATGCTTACGGCAAAATAGTTATTGTGTGGATCATAGGAAGTAAGGAACCCATGAAGATGACGCCAGTTTTTAATTTTGTACCAGTCTCGATGTGCTTTCCCGGCTTGATAGGCACTGTTTTTCCTTTTGGCAATGATTCCTTCCCCTTTATGGGTAAAAAGTATATTCCATAGTTTTTGATGGTCAGAATGTGCTGGAATATGGGAGAGAATGTTGTCACTCAAGATCTGCTTGAAAACAGCCTTTAGCATTTCTTTTCGTTTAAGTAGTGGATCCTTTTGTGTAGGTTGACCTTGCAGGGTTAGTACATCAAAAGCGAGAAAGCTTGCTGGACGCCGTTTTGCAGCCTGCTTAATTTTGGTAGAATCCTTTAACCTCCCACGATGTTGAAGCAAAGCAAAATTTGCTTGGTAGGCTGTATTTAATACGACAAGCTCTCCATCTAGTGTAAGAGGAAGAAAATTGGCGACAGATGGACTTTGCTGCAGACAGAATTCAACAACCTCGGGGAAACTGTCTGACAAGTTTTTCGCATTTTTGCTTGTTAGTCGGATGGTGTCCTTCTCCCAGTGCAAGACACAGCGAAATCCATCATACTTTACTTCATATAACCAATCTTCTCCTGTAGGAATTTCTGAACTCGCTATCGGCTTCATCACCTTCATTACCCCAACCCCTTTTAAAAAATACCTTCCTCTTAGCATGGATTCTCTTTTAAAAAACATACAGTTTGGATAAAAGTCTGGAACATCTGACAAACTAAGAAAAGAAGCCTGGGACGCTCGTTTAAAGAAAGGTCGACTAAGAACCCCCCGGCCTGGGGCAACGGCGACATCACCCGGATCCACCGGGTCTACGAACAGCGGAGGGATGTCTCGGCTAGTCTCAGGGCGTTGTAGCTGGACGTGGCTGTTGTTGTCAAACAACATACAGCCAATTTTTAATACTTCTAAAAGGAGGAATTCGGATGCACACAATGTGGAAGGGTACAATCAGCTTTGGTCTGGTAAATATTCCGGTTAAGATGCATGCTGCAACAGAGAACAAGGATGTCAAACTTCGACAGCTGCACAAAGAGTGTCAAACACCGATTAAATATGAAAAAGTTTGTCCGGTATGTGACAAGCCAATCGAGCAAGAGGAAATCGTAAAGGCTTATGAGTATGCAAAGAATAAATTTGTCGTCTTGGATGAAGAAGATCTTTCAGCACTGCAAAAAGAGCAGGAAGACAAGGCAGTGGAAATTGTGGATTTCGTCAAACTGGAAGAAATTGATCCGATTTATTTTGAGAAAAGCTATTATTTATCGCCAAATGAAGGGGGATCCAAAGCATACAGTCTTTTGAGGAGTGCTTTGGTAGATACAGGTAAGATTGGGATAGCTAAAATGATCATTCGTTCTAAGGAACAACTTGCCGTCATACGGGTATATCAAAATACGCTGGTCGCAGAAACGATACACTATCCAGATGAAGTAAGAAATGTAGCGGACGTGCCAAATGTTCCGGAAGCGGCAGCAAGTTCAGAAAAAGAAGTGGATACCGCGAAAATGCTAATTGAGCAACTAACCACCACCTTTGAACCAGAAAAATATACAGATGACTACAGAACAGCATTGTTAGAACTCATCGAACAGAAGAAAAACAACGAGGAAACAACTACTCCAATTGTTACAGGGGAAGGTAAGCAGCCTGCTAGGGATGGTGCAACGAACCTTATGGACGCTCTGCAGGCATCACTAGACCGCGCAAAACAAGAGAAGCCAAAACCAAAGCAACCTACAAAAAAAGTGAAAGTTACAACCAAAAAGAAAACCGCTACTTAGGGAATAGTAAAATTTGAAAAACCTCCATTGTTGGGGGTTTTTTAAAGTAGCTTCTCACAAATGTGAAATCGCGCCGCCCCCGTGAGAGGACGCTCAGCAACACAGGGAAGTCGCGCCACCCCCGTGAGAGGACGCGCAGCAACACTGTAAAGTCGCGCCGCCCCCCAGAGAACTAGCGCACCAGCACAGACGATCAAACAACAAGCTCCCAAATTAAACCAAGATCTTTACATTTTGAATGCTTTTTTGCAAATCATTTACACTCCTTTAACATCTACATAAAAACATCAGTTAACCTATATAATTTTTTTGAAAAAGAGGTAAAGTAGTATATGCACCTTCATTTTTACAATAAAAGGATGAGAACTATGGAAAGAAATGCTTTTTTTGATAATGCGAAGGTAGTGTTAATCTTCTTCGTAGTATTTGGTCATATGATCCAACCGTTCGTGGATGGATCAAGAGAAATAAGCACGTTATATATGTGGATATACACCTTTCATATGCCTGCCTTTATCCTAATGGCTGGTTTCTTTGCAAAAGGTGCAGGTAACTTCCGTTATATTATAAACTTAGTCAAAAAGCTGATCGTACCATATCTTATTTTTCAGGTATTGTATTCCGGCTATTATTTTCTTATTGGAAAATCAGGATGGCAGACAGATTTATTTAGTCCTCACTGGGCTCTATGGTTCTTGTTTAGTCTATTCAGTTGGCATCTTCTCCTATATTGGTTCAAGAAAATGCCTGCTTTATTAAGTATTGCGATTGCTGTGCAAATTGGTTTGATTATTGGCTACTTTGGGGAGATTGGTCATACATTTAGCCTTTCAAGAACGTTTGTATTCTTCCCGTTCTTTTTAATTGGTTATTTCCTAACCGAAAAGCAGATAATGCTTGTGAAACATAAAAGTGTTAAAATTGCTTCGCTTGTCGTCATGACTGCTGTATTTGCGGGAATTTATATAATGCCAGAGTTTAATTCAGGTTGGCTTCTTGCATCGAAGTCATATGGTGATCTAGGAATGGCCGAATTTGGTGGTCTTGCTCGCTTGCTCGTTTACCTGACAGCAGCTGTGATGGTAGTAAGCGTGCTAGCTTGGATTCCAAAAGCACAGTATAACTGGACAAAATTAGGTGCACGAACCCTTTATGTATACTTGTTACACGGGTTTTTCATCCAGTATTTCAGACAGGCAGACGTCTTTCAGGTAAATGGACTCTATGATTTTCTTGGGTTAGCGGCATTATCTCTTGGCCTTGTATTTCTACTATCAAGCAGACCAGTACTTGGAGTATGGCAGCCTGTCATAGAAGGAAAAGCTTCCATTTTGAAACGGCGTATTAAAACAGAAACCTCTTCTTAGAAGGGAAGAAGGTACCCACAGAGTTCCTTAATGTTTGTGAAAGATGCCATTTAGTAGGCAAATGAGTGAAACAAATCCATCTCTAAAACGTATATATAACATACCCCCTTTTTTATATAAAAACAGACGGCCTAAATAGTTAGGCCGTCTGTTTTGCTGTTGATTACCTTAGAAAATAAGGTGTGCCACTAATACAATGACAGGCAGTGTGATAATTGTACGTAATAGGAAAATCACGACAAGGTCTTTAAACGACACTGGTACCCTTGACCCTAATAATAATCCCCCGACTTCGGACATATAAATTAACTGGGTTACAGATAATGTGGCGATAATAAATCTGGTAATTTCCTCTTCGATGGAGGAGGCAAGTATTGCTGGTAAGAACATGTCAGCAAAACCAATCAGTATCGTTTCCGACGCTGCTGCGGCAGATGGTACTTGCATCCATTCTAATAGTGGAATAAATGGAACTCCGAGCCATTGGAAGACAGGAGTATTTTCTGCAATAATTAAGGCAATTAAACCAAATGCCATTACAACAGGAGCGACACCCATCCACATATCAAGTATATTTTGTCCGCCTTCTTTCATGAATCGATAAAAGCTGGTTTCCTTTCGACTTCTATCAATTGCTTTTTTATAGCCGTAGGTAATCACATTATAGCCCTCTGGAATATCTTCATTATTTCCATCACCAGAAGAATGGATGTAACTATCGGCTTTCCTGGAGAGTGGTGGAATTCGTGGCATAATTAAGGCAGCTACAAACCCGGCAAGTAGTACAGTTAAATAAAAAGGGACGAACATATGTTGAAGTCCTACTTGTTTAATAATGACAAGAGAAAAGGTGATCGACACAACGGAAAAGGTCGTACCAATAACGGCAGCCTCACGTTTTGTGTAATTCCCTTCATCATATTGTTTACTTGTCAGCAGGATACCGATTGTTCCATCACCAATCCATGAAGCGAGTGAGTCAATGGAGGCTCTTCCTGGTAAACGGAATAATGGTCGCATAATCTTGGTCATAAACGTACCGATAAATTCAAGTAAGCCAAAGTTCATTAACAGTGGAAGAAATAACCCGGCAAACAAGAAGACCGCAAATAGAACGTGAAGCAAGTCACCAAGAAGCATTTTTCCTGTGTTTGCGCCATAAACGAATTCAGGTCCTAGTTCGAAAAAGACCATTACAGCAAAAATGGCTGCAACCACACGAGTAATCGTCCAGAAAAGACTTACATAAAAAAGCTGTTGAAAGAAGGGTGTTTTTTGTAATGCTTCTTTCCCAACAATTTTAGCCAAGAGCGTAAATACGGCTGTCAACACAATAATAACCATCATGATAGCGGAAAGCCGACCGGCAAGAGCTTCTTGAACCATTCCTGCTAAAAGTGCAATTGGAATGGTGATTCCCTCATCTGTAGAAAGAGGGAACATGAATAAGAATACCCCGATTAAGGAAGGAATAATAAATTTAATATGATCACTTGTTTTATAATGATCCTTTCTCATATACATACCACCTAGGAAACATAATTTTATTGAGTAAAACTGCTAAAATGCATCATGTAAATCGTTTAGTATTACGATCATTTTATGTTCAAATAGAATGCCATATACGATTAAATATGGAGAAAAATATAGACAAACATTTACACGAAAAACATCCTTTTGTATTATAAGCTACTTCGTGATTTTCGACAAATATTTATGCATGATTATGTTTTTTTATACCACCCCTATGCCGGAAAGTAAGTTGCTAAATGATAATCATTTATTTCCTTTTTCGATCGTGTCTAAAACCTGTTTTGCGTTAGGTGATTTACGGGTAAGGATAATCGAGGTGTTAACGTTGAAAAACAGAAGAAATTATAATCTTTTTTATCGTTGTAGTGTGCTAGTATGGATGGCTTGTAAATTTCTCGTGCAAATCTATTCCTTTCATTTTATACATAGTATCTGGGATGAGCGGACTAGGCAGAAATGGGACAGGCTGTTAATGAAACAGGCCAAAGAATATCGAAAGCGGGCTGTTCAATTAGGGGGAGTTCTCATTAAAGTCGGCCAGTTCCTCAGTACGAGAACTGACTTTATGCCACAGGCGTTTATAAATGAGCTGAGTGGTCTCGTCGATAGAGTGCCTCCTATGCCTTATTCCTATGCGAAAACCTTACTTGAGGAAGAATGGGGGAAAGAGATAGGTGATGTAGTAGACGAAATCGATGAAGAATCCATTGCATCTGCTTCAATTGGTGAAGTCTATGTTGCCAGATTAAGGGAAAATGGAAAAAAAGTAGCGATTAAGGTTCAACGTTATCAAATTGAAAAAATATTTCATATGGATTTTATCGCACTCCGTATTGTCTTCTGGATTATTTCCGTATTCACCTCTTTTGGGAGAAAAGCAGACTTGAAATCTTTATACACAGAATTAATTACAGTGATGGATCAAGAGCTTGATTTTAAACAGGAACTGGAAAATGCGCTCTATTTTCAGAACCGGTTTAAAAACTACTCGTACATTCATATTCCTAACTATTACAATCATCTTTGTACAAGGAAAGTACTTGTGATGGATTGGGTGGATGGAGCAAAGGTAACAGATATTTCCTTTATGAATGAGCACCATATTGCAGTAGAACAGACAGCTAAGCGGGTATTTGAGTTTTGTGTGGATCAATACCTTCAAGAAGGGAATTTCCATGCTGACCCTCATGCAGGTAATATTCTATTACAAAAGGACGGCACCTTAGCGATTATCGACTTTGGTATGGTAGGAACGGTGCGCAAGCAGGACATTCATTATTTTAAGCATATCATTCAAAATGTCATCATTGATGATTATGATCGGGTAATTAATACACTTGATGAGATGGATTTTCTCTTGCCGCAAGCAAACAAGGAAAAGTTAAAGAAAATGATAAAGCATATGGTGTCAATGTATAAAAATGGGTCATTTAAAACCCTTGATGCACATACAATGGAACAGCTAAAAGAAGACATCCGTATTTTTATAAAAGACCAGCCCATTCAACTTTCAGCAGAATACGCTTATCTGGGAAGAGCAATGTCCATTGTGCTCGGAATATTACTGGCAATATACCCTGATGTTGATCTGGAAAAATGGGTAAATCGAAAAGTTAAAAAGTGGTTTGGTGGTAAAAGTCTAATTGAATCTGTTTATAAGCAGTATGCAATGGATACGATTCAGCCTTTCTTATCTTTTCCAAATGCAATGTTAAATTGGCTGGAAAATGGGGAAAAGGATAGGCAATGGGACAAGAAGAAGCAACAAATGAGATGGAAACACCATTTTCTTCTTGTGCTTGAAATGATGTTATTTACGTTTGGAGGGATCACCGGGGGAGTCAGTTTGCTAGGATTGGGACTAGATTCTACCGCGGCTGTCCTCCTGCTTTGGGGCTCTGTTGCTAGCTTTATTGGTGCAGGGCTAACCTTGATTATCCATTATCGGTTTATACGTTCTGAAAAGTAAGGGGGTGTTGCGAGTGAATGAAGTATTAAAAAAAGGGTTTCTACTAGGGCTTGGAGCAGCAGTGACTAGTAAGGAAAAGCTTGACCAGAAGCTAAGATCACTTGTGGATAAGAATGAATTATCCCAGGATGAAGCGAGATCTGTCATGCAAACGTACATGGACAAGGGCGAAATGAAAAAAGATGAGTGGAACGCCAGACAGTATGAACAAACACAAAAGATGGCAAAAGACTTTGGTTTAGCAACAAAGGAAGACATTAATGAGCTTCGTGCCAGAATTACAGAATTAGAAGCAAAGCTTGACCAAAACTCCGAATTGTAAAACTTTCAAAAGTAGAATAGAATATCTCATTAAACGACGCTGAGACAGAAGTTCTCTTAACACATGAAATCCCGAACTATCTTGCAAACCTATTAATAAAGGTTTGCCTAGTTCGGGTTTTCTCATTTTAGCGTAGGCAGAATACGGAGACTCCGACGGGAACAGTACGAGTCTGAAGGCCCCGCAGTGGTGCCCTTCCCACGAGGAGGCTGAGGCCGTACCCGTGGAAAGCGGAGTGTTCTGCCGAAGCGGTGCCAGAGCTTATTATTCGTATTTAGACTTAGATGATTTAGTTATGTCCCAACCTCGTTTTTATCTCACCTTAACAGGCGGTAAGACGATGGTATGTCAACACTAAACTGGACAAAAATTATAGGGGCAGTTGTTTATGTTCCATTGGTGTTAAATAGTCTAAAGTTCCGTGAATTCGAATGTTATTAAACCAATGAACATAATCCTCAAGTTCAATAGCTAGCTGTTCAAGAGAAGAGAAATGAGCACTGTTAGCGAATTCTGTTTTGAACACCTTAAACATTGCTTCAGCCACGGCATTATCATAAGGGCACCCTTTCATGCTCAGTGATCTTTGGATGCCAAATGTTTCAAGTGCTTCAGAAATAAGCTTATTATCAAACTCTTTACCACGATCTGTATGGAACATTTGAACGTCGTTCAAGTTACCTTTAATGCTCGATAAAGCTTGATAGACAAGTTCTGCATTCTTATTAGCACCAGCACTACGGCCAATGATTTCACGGTTAAAAAGATCGACAAATAAGCATACGTAATGCCATTTTGTTCCAACACGGACGTAAGTTAAATCACTCACAATGACAGCCAACGGCTTGTCTTGTTCAAATTGACGCTGTAATTCGTTTTTTGTCAATGATTCATTACATGATGATTTATGTGGTTTATACTGTGCTACCGTATAGTTTGATACAAGTCCAAGCTCAGTCATTAAACGGCCAATCCTACGCCGTGATACGTGTTTTGGCTCTGGTAATCTACTTAATTCTTTCTTAATTTTGCGCGTACCATAATTGTTTCGGCTTTCTTTGAAAATTCGAGAGATCTCCTGAGAAATCTCTTTATCTTCCGTTTTTAGCACACGTCGGCCATTCAAATTGGCATGATAGTAATACGTACTTTTGGGAATCTGGAGGACGTCACACATTGCTGATACCGAATAGATGTGAGCGTTATTTCGAATCACATCTATTTTCGTCCCATGATCAGCGCTGCTTGCTTTAAAATATCATTTTCCATCGTGAGACGTTGATTTTCCTTACGTAACCGTGCGAGTTCATTCTCTTCTTCTGAACGATTATCCTTGGCGGCAAATGAACCTGTTTCTTGATGATTTTTAATCCAGCGATCTAACGCAGAAGGCGTGATATCATACTCTCTCGCAATATCTGCACGCGATTTACCATTTTCATAAAGCTTCACTAATTGCAGTTTAAATTCGGTTGTAAAAGTTCGACGTTGACGTGTCATTGTGGCCACGCTCCCTTAAGTTATGGTTTAAGTTTACAAGCCCTCATTTTATCTGTCCAACTTAGTGTAGCCTATCCACGATGGATTCAACTGCAATAAAGGCCCGATTCGTTCAATTAACATCTGTTTGGGGTGGGAGGGACCACTAATAAATGAAGTTTCCCTTTGCCACTTTCTTTGGCAGAAACATTCAAAAAACAGGTGCTTGCACTGTTGTTCTAATTATGAAGTGTTTAGCCGAAAGTTTAATAGGGAAAGGGTTAGCGTTTGAGGATTTGTAGTAAAAAGGGTGGGTACCTATGAAAAAGCTCTTCGTTTTGCCCTTATTCCTTCTATTAACGGGCTGTAATATTGCAGTATTAGATTCGCAAAGTGACACTGCGGATGACCAAGCATTTTTAATTCTCTACAGTTTAGCCCTCATGCTGGTCGTTGTATTAATTGTTTCGATTCTATTTATTCGATTTGTGTTTAAATATCGGTATACGGATGAAAGAAAGGATAACATTCCACCAGATGTAAAGGGAAATAAATGGCTAGAAACAGCCTGGGTGGTTGGGCCATTGCTTCTTTTGGCGATATTAGCTGTTCCTACTATTATGATAACGTACGACCAGTCTGCCGTTTTATCTTCTGAATCGGAAAATGAAGGAGTGCCAATTCAGGTTACGGCAAGGCAATATGAATGGACATTTGAGCATGCAAATGGAAAAACAGAGCAAAATCGGTTAGTTATTCCTGAAGGTGAGACCATTCAACTTCATCTACATTCAGAGGATATTATTCATTCTTTCTGGGTGCCAAAGCTTGGTGGTAAGGTCGATGTTATGCCAGATAGAGAATTAGTATATGAAATCCAGAATCCGCGAATTGGTACATATGACGGAAAATGTGCGGAATATTGCGGCGTGGGACATACCAGCATGAGATTTGTGGCAGAGGTTGTTTCCCAAGAAGAATATGAGAATTATTTAAATGAAAGGTAAATTGCAATACAGGGGTGGTACGAGTGAGATTTACTTTATTTGGGGAAGCCATCATGATACCTTCTGATGTGCTTGCAGCATGGATCTTTACTTTAATACTAGGTGGGACTGTCCTATTTCTTGTTTTAAAGAAAAGGCGCTTGGGGCTAATCTGGGAGTACCTTATAACGACGAATCATCGTAAAATCGGAATTCTTTATATATTGTTTGGGATTATTTATTTTTTCCGGGCGGGAATTGATGCATTATTTATCCGCACACAGCTGGCTATTCCAAATAATGACTTTTGGGTGTTTCAAGGCGAAAAATATAATGAAGTATTTACAACACACGGCACCATGATGATTTTCTTTGTAGCAATGCCTCTTTTGTTAGGATTAATGAATACAGTGGTTCCTTTACAGATAGGCGCACGAGATCTCGCTTTTCCTTTCTTAAATGCATTGGGGTTTTGGCTGTTTTTCTCAGGGTCATTGTTTTTTAACATGGCCTTCTTTTTAAATATGACCCCGGAAATCGGTTGGACAGGCTATGCGCCATTATCCACAGAACAGTTCACACCAGGGCCAGGGAGTGACTTTTATGTGTTTGGTTTACAGGTTTCTGGTTTGGGAACAATTTTCACGGCGTTGAACTTAATTGTTACTATTGTGCGTCATCGTGCTCCCGGAATGAAGATGACAAGAATGCCGCTGTTTACGTGGACTTCCCTAATTACTTCTTTTCTAATTTTAATCGCATTTACGGTTCTGGCGATTGCCCTTTATCTGTTGATGTTTGATCGATTGTTTGGGGCAGGATTCTTCTCTGGAACAGACGGAGATCCCGTTTATTGGCAGCATCTGTTTTGGATATTTGGCCATCCGGAGGTATACATTCTGGCGCTCCCGGCATTTGGTATCTTTTCGGATGTTATTTCTACCTTTTCACGCAAAAGGGTTTTCGGATATCCTATTATGGTGATTTCTGTCGCATTAATCGGCTTCTTAGGCTTTATGGTATGGGCCCACCATATGTTTACAGTAGGGCTGGGACCAATGGCTAATACATTCTTTGCGATTACAACGATGTTGATAGCCGTTCCTACCGGAATAAAAGTATTCAACTGGTTATTTACAATGCGACTAGGGGTCATTCGGTTTACTACCCCGATGCTATTTTCGTTAGGTTTTATTCCATCCTTTGTAATGGGTGGCGTAACTGGCGTAATGCTTTCTGTATCGGCGGCAGATTTTCAATTTCATGACACCCATTTCGTTGTAGCCCATTTCCATTATGTCATTATTGCCTCCACTATATTAGGTATTTTTGCCGGTTTATATTACTGGTATCCGAAAATTACAGGATATGTATTGGATGAGAAGCTTGGCAGGTGGCATTTTTGGACCTTTTTAATTGGCTTTCATTTAACCTTCTTTCCGATGCACATCACGGGCTTGGAAGGGATGCCGCGCAGGGTTTATACCTATGCGGAGTCAGACGGCATAGGGGGTCTCAACTTTATAAGCACGATTGGTGCTTTCTTAATGGGAATCAGCATGCTGTTTGCTTTATGGAATGTTTACAAAACGTATAAAGAGGACAGGAAAGTAGGGAATGATCCGTGGGATGGACGCACATTGGAATGGAGTGTTGCTTCGCCTGCACCTGAGCATACATTTGATCCAATGCCGGTTGTCAAAGAAATAGATGCTTTCTGGTTTGCAAAAAAAGCAGGTAAAGAGATGCCTGTGACGGACAATGTTCGGGCGGCACCTTTAGAAGTGAAATCCATTTTACCTTTTCTTATGGCGATGAGTTTATTCTTCCTTTCTTTAGGAATGACGTTTGCTTGGTACTGGCTCGCTATCCTGTCCGCTGTGTTGTTGTTTGCATTGATGGTGATCCGTGCTTTAAAGGATGAGCGAGAGGAGCACTATGGAAGGGGGAGCAAGGATGAATCGTGAGGAGCAATATTTATTTCAGGATAAAAAGATGGGATTTTTCATTTACCTTGGTGTAGAAGCGATAATGTTTGCGGTACTGTTTGCGACGTATCTTATATTCACCCCCGCATCTAGCAGGCCATATCCATCAGAGATTTTTGAAGCAAGGATTGTCATTCTTTCTTCCATTTTCTTATTGTCTAGTAGTGGTACGTTATGGCTAGGAGAACGGGCATTAAAAAAAGGGAAAGACACCCTTCTCCTGACAGGGTTAGGGGTCACCATGCTATTTGCCATCATTTTTCTATGCTTTGAGGTGTATGAATTTACCACCTTTGTTATGGAAGGGCACGGAATGAGTGCGAATGTGTTCATGTCTTCCTATTATGTCTTAGTTGGCCTTCATGCAGCCCATGTTCTATTCGGGATTGGTTGGATGGCGATACTATTTGTTCAGTATTTCCGACAAATCCCGCGCTCCCTTTTCACAGAAAAACTATTAATTTTTTCTTACTACTGGCATTTTGTAGATATTGTTTGGGTGTTCATCATCGGTATAGTATACGTGCCTTATTTGTTGTGAAGATAAAACATTGTCACAATAAAACGAAAGGAAAATGTCTAAATAGGTATTTATCTGTAAATTCAGCATATTATCATTTTCAGTATTGCCATTACTAGGAAATCGGGTTACAATAACCTCAGGGACAATAGTGTCATCGCTTGGGGGGAACGTAGCGGAATGGAGAGCTTTTTGCAAATGTGTGAAAGTACCAAGAATAGTTTGGGCAGACAACTTGAGGAACAAGAAGAGCAGTTTTTGCAATGGCTGTATGAGCGCTATGCGGCAGAACAAAGAGAGATTATAAGTAGTTAAGTATTGTCTTGTTGAAGCCTTGGTAATATCCAAGGTTTTTTGGTTTGTGTGAATAAATACACAACTAATCAGCTCTCAGGCCTGTGAGCAGGCATCCTTTGCTTTGTTTCTCTCACTGACTCTGCACATGTTATAATGAAACCACGAAGGAAGCAGATGAAGGAGCTATGATAATGGCGGTTACAAATGAAACCATTTTACAGAAAATGATGAAGGAATTAGAGCAGGCGAAGGCAAATAAATACGAGGATAACGTCGTACAGAAACATGTACAGAATGTCCGTTTGCTTTGCGATCTTTTCTTAGATGATGCGGAGGAACCTCTGGTAGAATCCTCGCCAAAGGTAGCACAGGTAGAGGATTTTTCCGTAGCGGAAATGAAAGCAATGATGGGACAAGATCCTCAGGAAACACGGGAAAATAAAACAAGGAAGCAACAAAATACACTTGAAGAAGAGGATGGAAACGGAGACTCTATCTTCGACTTTTAAAGTAGGGAGGCTGAAGGATGAAGTTATTTTTACTGTTAGGTGTCGTTAACGGATTTTTGGCAGTGGCTCTTGGAGCGTTTGGCGCACATGGACTTGAAGGAAGAATTTCAGAAAAAGCAATTGCAACATGGGAAAAGGCTGTCACCTATCAAATGTTCCATACGATGGCGCTGCTTGTGACAGGGTTATTCATGGCCAAGTTTACAAGTGGGGGACTTGTTTGGGCAGGGGGCATGTTTTTTGCAGGTATCGTGTTGTTTTCTGGTAGTCTCTATATTTATTCTGTTACTTCCATTAAAACCTTTGCGATGATTACCCCACTTGGTGGAGTAGCTTTTCTAATAGGCTGGGTACTTATTGGTACGGCCATTGTGAAAAATCTATAACCCGATAAGCAAGTAGGTTGCTAGTAGGAATAAGAGTAAGGCCCTTGCTGCATGCTTGGCGCCCTGTGCCGTCTGATTTGTTTTCCAATCGAGTAATGCTGTACAAGTAAAGCTAATGGCGATCAGATAAATGCTGCATGTGGCAAGTAAGAGATAACCTTGAATTATGGATATCAGGCCAATAATCAAGGCAAGCACAATGGTGAGTAGTTCGATACGAATAATCTTTTCAAATGGATGGCGCATTGGGACTCCTCCTTACCAGGGACCTTGTATAGTGGAAAAAAGGATGACCTTGGGGAGAGCTCCCCAGTCATCCTTTTTTAATAAATAAGAAAGCATAAAAATTTACTGTATAATGTTCTTAGACAGCAACAGCCACGTCCAGCTCCAGCGCCCAGAGACTAGCGCGACTTCCTTCACCTCCGTACGATAAGTCAACATCAGCTCCCTACGATCGCCGTGTTTCCTTTATCTCCTACGGCTCAGTCCAGTCCGTACGTCTCTAAACGGGCGCTTGCGCTTTTGTTCATATATAGGCGGTTATTAAGGGCTCGTTCTTTCCTGCAACTTATCTTGGTGGGAAAGAAGCCAACGATGGATTGTTTCCGTATGGGTAAGAATAGTTTATTTCTTCATCAAACGTTACATAATCAAGATAGACCATAAGTAATAAGTATCGTTTTCCTGTTTGCGGGTCACTTAAAATAATATGATCTCTTCCGGCAGCTTCAATAATCCCTCTGAAAACTTTCGCATTCCACTGGCTGTTTCCTTCAAACGTCATGTAGACAGTTGCCTGCTTCCCGCGGTTTAAGCGTAAAATATTCTCAATATATGATTCTTGGATGGGAAGCATTCCTTGTTCCTGGCCTAAGGATGTTTGCTGTTGTTGTGTTTGCTGCGCTTGCTGGGGATATTGCTGACGCGCGTTGTAGACAGGATAGTAAGCTGGGGAAGCTGTTGGATAATAATAATACGGGTAACTTGGATATTGAACCCCTTCCTGAGATTGTTGATTTTCTTGGTTCTCACTCATTTAAATCCCTCCTATAATTACTTCTATTCTCAAAGCATGCCTCACCTATCTTGCTCTGCATTTGTGGTGGTCGGAAGAAATTATTTAGTACCTGAAATTCTTCCGATCTGAACATCTATAAAGTGGATAGGGAATTTATGCGATAGGCATTCCTCATTTCTGCGAAGTCTGGATGCAAAGCTCACTATTAATAGGTATGTGGGGGAGTAGGCAGATATGCAAAGAAAAAATAGAATAAAAGAAAGAGCTGCCTTCAAGTCATTTCGACTTTTAGACAGCCCTAGATTAAATTATTTACCCCGCTTTAACTGGCAGTAAGACCCCCAACTTCAAGAAAACGGGAAGCAATCAAGTATTTTAAGTGGGGATCAACTGCATTACAGGTCTGCTTCGTTCAACTAACTTTTGGTGGGTAGTAAGGGATTCCCACACCAAATGGAGTTTCACGTTATAAAGAAAGGTAGTTTTGAAGGTGTTCTTTCGGAAGGTGGTTTCCTACAAAGAATTCTCCAAACTCTCCGTACTTCGAGCTTACTTCATCGAAGCGCATTTCATAAACTATTTTCTTAAATTGAAGTGGCTCATGTGCAAAGAGGGTTACGCCCCATTCCCAGTCGTCTAAACCAATGGAACCCGTAATGATTTGCTTTACTTTGCCTGCGTATTTACGCCCTGTCTTACTATGTTCATAAAGCATTTTTGCGCGAACATTTTTTTCTAATGTATACCAGTTTTCATCCCCTTGGCGTCTTCTATCCATTGGATAAAAGCAAATGTATTCCCATTTAGGGAGGATTGGCTTAAGACGTGCTTGTGTCTCAGGTAATGTTTCTGGGTCGACGCCATCTTTAGACTCCCGATACTTAGAAAGTTCTACAACGGAAACATAGGAATGAGCAGGTAATAAAAATTCCCCAAATTTGGATTTGCTCAACTCAGTTTCCATATCAGAAAGCTCGTCCACTGTAGGGCGAAGGAACATAAACATGAGGTCAGCTTTTTGTCCAAGGACTTTATAAAGAACTTGGCTGCCTTCCTTCGCTTCCTCTACAGCTTCCCATTTAGTAAGTAATGTGTGAAGGCTGTCAATTGCTTCTTTGCGCTCTTCTTCTGTAGCTAGCTTCCAAGCATTCCAGTCAATGGTGCGCAAGTCGTGCAAGCTATACCAGCCATCCATGGTTTCTACTGCTTCAACCATCTTTATCTCTCCTTCATTTATAATTATTATGTGTATGTTTTTACTATAGCATAATTAGGGAATGATATTCATGACACAGGTTAGGTAAGGGATGACGAATTCACTTGAAATTTGATATATTGTCATAGGTCTGTCAAAAAAGCTCTCATTATTGGAGCAAATACTTTGATTTACACTATAAATCATCTAGAATTATGTAAGTACAAGCAATCAGGAGGTTAGGGACCATGAATTTATTTGATCAATTAAAAGAAAGAGTTGTTTCCAAAAACAGAAGCATCGTTTTCCCAGAAGGAACGGATGAGCGAATTTTAACCGCAGCTAGCCAGTTGGGCGCTGCCGGTGTATTAAAACCAATTCTTATTGGTGAAAAAGCAGTCGTGAAACAAAAAGCAGAAGAAGCTGGGGTGGACGTATCTACATCAACCATTATCGATCCACGTGACTTCGCGGAGTTTGATCTAATGGTGGATACGTTTGTGGAAAGACGTAAAGGAAAAGCAACAAAAGAAGATGCTCAAAAAATCTTGCTTGATGAAAACTATTTCGGCACAATGCTTGTTTACATGAACCAAGCAGATGGACTTGTTAGTGGGGCTGCTCATTCTACAGCAGACACAGTAAGACCAGCACTGCAAATTATTAAAACCAAGGAAGGTATCAAAAAAACTTCCGGTGTGTTTGTTATGGTTCGCGATGAAGAAAAATATGTATTTGCAGATTGTGCCATTAACATTACGCCTGACAGCCAGGACCTAGCTGAAATTGCAGTAGAAAGTGCAGAAACTGCAAAATTATTCGATGTTGACCCACGTGTGGCGATGCTAAGCTTTTCAACTAAAGGATCTGCGAAATCTCCGGAAACGGAAAAAGTTGTCGAAGCATTACAAGTAGCGAAAGAGAAAAACCCATCACTTGTTATCGATGGGGAATTCCAATTTGATGCTGCGTTTGTCCCAAGTGTTGCAAGCAAAAAAGCACCAAATGCAGACATTCAAGGTGATGCAAATGTATTTGTATTCCCAAGCTTGGAAGCAGGAAACATTGGCTACAAAATTGCACAGCGTATCGGTGGTATGGAAGCAGTTGGACCAATCCTTCAAGGGTTAAACAAACCTGTGAACGACCTTTCTCGTGGGTGCAGTGCAGAAGATGTTTATAAGCTTGCATTAATAACAGCTGCACAGGCTGAGTAATAGACTGAAAACTAAAGCAGAACAGGTTCGAGATGTGTTTCGAACTTGTTCTGCTTTTTTGTTTGCATAGGAAATTGTAAAATTTGTTTACTGTGGAATAGAGACGTACGGGCTGGGACTGCGGTAAATCCTCGCCCCACCGAAGACCTTTTGGGGCTGCGATTACTCGCCCCACCGAAACCAATTGGAGCGATCCGTAGGAGATAAAGGAAACATGTTTTTAAAAAAATTTGGCCGGAAAGCGTTCAATAATTTGCTGCATTCTCCCAGTCTACGTCCTTGTCTTCAAGGATCTCGTAAATACGATTTTCCCCGACGATTTCACAAGTTGTGAAGTCGACCTCAATCCATTTATCACTAATATCAAAGTAATAAATAGGTTGAGATGGGGTATGTAACGTATAATTCTCATCCAGATTTCCCTTCCATTCAAGCCTTTCCCGAACCTCCAGCTTGAATAGCGTATTAAACAAACGATTGATCAATTGAGGATCTTCAATTGTAATCATGCGTTCATTCTCCCTTTTTCCGTTCCAAGTAGAGTTTTCAATTTTTAAGTGTTCGATCTTTCCTGCATCGAACTGCCCTTCATCTTGTACGATTTCCTCAATAGGAGTAATGTTTTGGGTGATATAAAGAATGCCAAAAAAGATCATGGCATAGCCTACCATGCGTACAAAATGAAAAATATATTGCCTCTCCTCCTGAGCATGCATATAATCAAATAATGCTTCATACCCCGCATAAAGTGTGGCAATGCCCGCTGCTGCTAAAAATGCTACTTGCATAGAAGAATAGAGGAATAGAAGAATAATGACGATAACAAAAAGAAAGATGTATACGCGATTTACGATTTTTTGTTTGTGGTTGAAAGGTTGGCTTTCTTCAGAAATATTGTATTTATGCTTTAGCCAAAAATTAATCAGTTGTGTTGCTAACAATACAATTGGCACCAAGAAAGATATGGTGGTCATCGTTACTTCCTCCTTTTAGGAATGAAGTTTTCGTAATCTTTTGTAATTGTAACATAAGGAGTATAAATTTAGTTATATCTGGAAATACAAGCGTTAAATTAAAAAAAAGCCTGCCAGCTAAAGGCAGACTTATAACGTAATTATTGAATTTTTTCATTTCGTTTTTCCATTTGTTTTAGTCTTTTTTCGTAATGGGCAAGTTCTTCTTCCGAGAAGTTAGCGCTCACTACTTCCTCTGTAAAATCGGTTAATGCGGCTGATACACGTTGCTTCATATCCTCAACTGTTAAATCGACGCCAACTAATTCTGAGAGGGAGCCCATCACGTTTGGATCGACATTTGGATAGGTGAAAGCAGTCTCCTCATCCTTCTTACCAACTTCATAAAATTGCTGGATAAGTTGTGCGCGTTCCCTGCTATTCCCTTCCACGTCTAAGTAAATTTGGATGGCTGCACCATCCTTTACACGGCGCTGGGAGATACCAGCAAATTTTCTTCCATTTATACTTAAATCATAATCGCCTGGGCAGTAGGAATCTCCAATTTCATAGGCTTCAATGGCATCTGTTACGTCGCGTAACATATATTGTACAAAACTCACCATTGCTTCGTAGCAATCATGGATAGAAATGTGCTTAACCCCTGGAAGAATTAGCGAGATGTTCAATACCCCTTTGTCTAAGGCTACTGCCAGTCCACCTGAATTTCTAATAACAACGTTTTTCCCGGAATGCTGAAGAAAGGAAACGCCTTCCTCTATATAGGGCAGTTTGCCGTCGGGAATTCCGAGTACGATTGTCTCGTCATGCACCCATAAGCGGACAACAGGTGGTGACTGCTCATCACTAACAGATAAGGCAAGGGCGTCGTCTACAGCAAACGAGGTCATTGCAGTGTATGCTTTTCCATGAAAAGTAGATTTCGTTGAGTGGTCCATATAGCGAAATGTTCGATGTCGAATAATGTCTTTCCAATTTTTCATAGTTTCTCCTTTTCGGTCACAAGGCTGTTACAAGATTCATGTAAACTTCTCTTTTTTATCATGCTTATCTATTATATAATAATACTATTATAAGAATGAACAGAAACGGGTTGGAAAATGAATGGCATATAAAGATGAACAATTACTAGAGGAAAAAGTATTTAAAGACCCTGTACATCGATACGTGCACGTAAAAGACCGCGTGATTTGGGATTTAATCGCAGCACCTGAGTTCCAGAGGTTGCGCAGAATTAAACAGCTTGGTACAACAAATTATACTTTCCATGGTGCAGAGCATAGTCGCTTTAATCATTCCCTAGGGGTTTATGAAATTGTGCGGAGAATTATTTATAATTTCCAAGGAAGAAAGCACTGGAATAATGAAGAACGACTGCTATGCCTTTGTGCGGCCTTACTGCACGACCTAGGGCACGGGCCATTTTCACATTCCTTTGAAAAGGTATTTAAACTGGATCATGAGGAATATACCCAAAAGATTATTCTTGGCGAGACGAAGGTTAACCAGATTTTGGAGCAGGTGGAAGAGGGGTTTGCCCAGAAAGTGGCAGATGTCATTGCTAAAACATATCAGAACAAGCTTGTCGTAAGTCTTATTTCAAGTCAGATTGATGCCGACAGAATGGATTATTTGCAACGTGATGCCTATTTCACGGGTGTAAGCTATGGGCATTTTGATATGGAACGGATTTTACGTGTAATGCGACCAATCGAGGATCAAGTTGTGATTAAAGCGACGGGGATGCACGCGGTGGAAGATTACATTATGAGTCGTTACCAGATGTATTGGCAGGTCTATTTCCACCCTGTTACGAGAAGTGCTGAAGTAATTTTAACGAAAATTCTGCACCGGGCAAAACATCTTTATGAAACGGAAGATTATGAGTTTAAACTGAAGCCAACCCATTTCACTTCCTTTTTTACAGGCGATGTTAAATTGGATGAGTACTTAAAGCTAGATGAGGGTATTGTTTCGTATTATTTCCAGCTATGGCAGGAAGAAGAAGACGAGATATTACGCGATCTTTGCGAGCGGTTTGTGAATAGACGGCTATTTAAATACATTGAATTTAATCCGAATCAGCAAATGGCAGAATGGATGGAACTATATCGGTTATTTTCTGATGCGGGGATGGACCCGGAATATTATCTCGTTGTGGATTCATCATCTGATTTACCATACGATTTTTATCGACCTGGCGAAGAAGAGGAACGGTTGCCAATCCATTTGCTTATGCCAAATGGGGAATTGAAGGAACTATCACGGCATTCAGATATTGTGGAATCTATTTCTGGGAAAAAACGGACGGACCACAAATTGTATTTCCCAAAGGATCTACTAGAAAGCCTGCCGACAGGAGACAGGAAGACACGGATTAAGGAAATTTTATACGGGCAAGGAGAGTTAATCGATGTTAACGAATCACGCTAAATTGGTGCAGTTTTTTTCTGTTGCAAATGAAGTAACGGGTCGTAAAAAGCTTCAGAAAATGATTTATATTTTACAGAAGTCAAAGCTGCCATTTGAGGAAAAATTTCATTTTCATTTTTATGGTCCTTACTCAGAGGAATTGACATTACGAGTAGAAGAGCTATGTAATTTGCATTTTATTCAAGAAGAGAAGGAAGATAAAAGTAATTATTACCAATATCGCTATTCCATTACAGACGATGGGCAAGCTTTTCTGGACCAGTTTGCGATGGAAATGCCGGAGTTGGATGAGAAAGTAGCGATGCTTAAAGGGAAGAGTTCTCGCTTTTTAGAGCTAGTGGCGACAATGCTTTATTTCGATGATTTACCATTGGAGGAAAATATCGAAAAGGTTCATACGGTAAAGCCGAAGCAAAAATACACAGATGATGAGATTCAGGAAGCCATATCATTCATTAAAGCTGTAAGTGCATAAAACGGTTAAGATGAAACAAGACTGTTGCTATGCTAAAATGGGGTTGATAAGTGATGAAGGAGGATTCTCAAATGAGTTCTGATAAATCTTCAAACAAGAAGAAAACGAATGCTTTTACAATCGTAAAGGATGACTCAACTGACGGACATGGCGGTTATGGTGCTGGATCTATCAGTTTGGAGAATATGTCCCCAGTCATTGTGGACCCAAATGAGAAAAAGGCGTACGTGGATATGGGTGCTATGCATGGACGTAGCGACATTGAGCGACGCGTTAAGTTTTTACCAAACAAAGAAGAAGTACCAAATGGATTGCTTTACTGGATTGTTTGGGTGAATGTGGAGCGCAATGAGAATGGAACCTATTATGCAGGAGTAGCTGGCAGTGAGGTTAGAGTTGATCGTCCTATTAAGCGAGCATATAAATCAATGCCAGAGCATGTAACCCATATGGAAAAATCCTTAAAAGGGAAAATTATTTTAGATCATATGGACGAAGAATCTAAAAAGTTGCTAAAGGATTTTCTGACGGATTTTGATGCGGAAATGTGGGCCAATTCTACCGACGAATTGAAAGCTGCTCTCCCTGAGTAATGAAAAGTGACAAACTTGTGACATATTTTAAACAATTGTAGTACAACTTGTACTTTTGTTCCGAAATTTGTAAAATATGTATACATGGGCTTACTCATGTATTACTAGGACGAAAAGAAGCTGATTCCAAACGGATGGGAGGAATCAGCTTCTTTTTGTATTGAAATTAACTCTACACTTATTAAGTTACCCTTGTTATTATTTAATTAGAAATATTTGAACTATTTCTTAAGGAGGGCTTAAAGTTGTATAGTTTTATTATTTTTCCAATCATACTTGTTATCATAATCTTTTTCGCGATGGTGAAAACAGTAAAGGATATTAATAAAGAGAAGAAATAACAACCTCTACCGGAACAAATCAAATAACTCTTCCACCATGCTTTTATCCTCGTTCTCTTCTTCCTGGTGGAGGTGGTCTGTGCAATATGCTTCTGGCTCTGTCCCTTTCTCGAAATACATCACACGACTTGATTCGCAATATGGTGTTGCTCTCAAGCCTGTTTCGGGATCGATGGGAATGCCAACAACACCGCTTGGCGCATTGAAATTTTCCACAGGATGATCCGCGTGAGCAGCTTCCATAAAGCCTGCCCATATTTGCTTGGTATAAGAGGACTCCGCAACCTTCTCCATTGGCCGGTTATCATCATAGCCCGCCCATACTCCAGTAACAAGAGAGGGACTGTAACCGATCATCCAGCTATCTGAATCGGTCGTTCCGGATTTCCCAGCATATATTCTTGAAAGTTGATCAGATACAGACGACCCTGTCACCGACATATAACCATCTAGTTCGCGGTCAAACATCCCAGTTAGCATTTGGGTTAATACAAAGGTCTTTTGTGGGTCGAGTATTTGTTTCCCTTTTATTTCCTTCTTTTCATAAACGGTTTTTCCATGCCGATCGACTATTTTTTCAATTGTATGCTCTTTAAGCTCCTGACCGCCATTTGCCAATATGCCATAGCCCGTAACCATTTCCTTCACATTCACGGTTGCTGTGCCAAGCGCAAGGGATGGGACAGCAGGAAGCTTGCTTGTGATGCCAAAAGCTCTTGCTGAATCTACCAGCCGCTCTGGTCCTAAATACATATTTGTTTTAACGGCATAGACATTGTCACTAAGTGCAATAGCTTGGGCAAGGGTGATCTGTTCATTTGCGTAATAGCCATTGAAATTACTTGGCTGATAGACATTACCGTCTGCTAACTCAAAGCTTGTTGGTTTGCTCATCAGCATGGTATTCGGTGTATACCCGTTTTCCAGTGCAGCATAATATAAGAAAGGTTTAAAGGATGAGCCTGGCATTCGCATTGCAGAGGTTGCACGATTGAATACACTTTCCGTATAATCCCTACCACCAATCATGGCTGTAATTGCCCCGTTTTCAGGGTCTACTGCTAAGGCACCTATCTCAATATCGCTTTCTGATTGCACCGTTTCTTTCACTTGCTGTTCAAGAAGCTTTTGTTGTGTGGTGTTTAGTGTTGTATAAATCGAATAGCCGCCTGCTCGCACTTCTTCTTGCTCAATTTCTAAAAGCTTCCCAGCCTCCTGAATAACAGTGTCCTGAAAATGAGGGGCTTTTTTTTCTTGTTGGTCAGGGGTATGTTTCGCATAAATTAACTTTTGACGTAAGGCGGATTCATACGCCTTTTGATCAATTATCCCTTTATCAAGCAGGTTAGCTAATATTTGTTTTTGACGATCTTGAGCCCTATCTTCATCGTTTAAAGGCGAATAATAAGTAGGCCCTTTTGGTATGCCTGCCAGCATTGTTGCTTCAGCCAGGGTGAGGTCAGAAGCTGATTTATTATAAAAGTAATTACTCGCAACTTCAATCCCGTAGGCACCGTGACCGTAGTATATGGTATTTAAATAGCCCTCAAGGATTTCTTCTTTTGTGTAAAACATTTCAAGTCGTACTGTATAAAAGGCTTCCTTCAGCTTACGAGTTAGGCTCTTTTCATGTGTTAGATAAAGATTTCTCGCATACTGTTGGGTTAAGGTACTGGCACCTTCCTTAAGGGACCATGTTTGGATATCTTTGATGATAGCACCAAAAATTCGTTTTATATCAAAACCATGATGGTCATAAAAATTTTGGTCTTCGGTTAGAAGGGTGGCAGCAACAACCTCTTCAGACATCTCGTCCAGATCAACCCATTGACGGTTTTGGGTTCCTCGTTCTTCTCCAATTACTTCTTCTTCGCTATCATAAAGAACGGTATTCTGGTCTATTGCAAGCTCTGGAGGGCCAAGCAGGAAACTAATTAGATAGACGGCTCCAATCCCAAGCAAGATAACGGCTATCAGCCACATTGTTATTTTTAATAGAAGTCTAGACTTAAATTTCTTTAGTCCTTTTCCCATGATTTGCGGTCTCCAATATGTGTGCATTTTTATCAGTATGGGAAAAGATAAAAAGATCTAAACAAAATGTAAGAAAAAGCTTGTCTTTTTGCCGAAAAACTCTATAATTTTATTGTCTTGATAGATGAAGGAGTGAAGAAAAATGAGCATGTGGTTTACAGAAAACCAAACAGCCAATTTTGGTATTACAGCAAAAATTAAACAAACCCTAGCTACTGTGAAAACAGACTTCCAGGAGCTGCAAATCATAGAAACAGAAGAATGGGGCAATATGCTTGTCCTAGATGATATGGTAATGACAACAGAACGAGACGAGTTCGTATACCATGAAATGGTTGCACACGTTCCGTTATTTACCCACCCGAATCCAAAGCATGTACTGGTGGTTGGTGGAGGAGACGGAGGGGTTATTCGTGAAGTGCTGAAACACCCATCTGTTGAAAAAGCGGTCCTTGTTGAAATTGACGGGCAGGTCATCGAGTACTCCAAGAAGTTTCTGCCTTCTATTGCTGGAACATTGGATGATCCGCGAGTGGAAGTGAAAGTCGATGACGGCTTTTTGTATATTGCCAACAGCAAGAATGAATTTGATGTCATTATGGTGGATTCCACAGAGCCAGTAGGACCTGCGGTGAACCTGTTTACAGAAGGATTCTATAGTGGGATTAAGGACGCTTTAAAGGATGACGGTATTTTCGTTGCGCAGACAGATAACCCATGGTTTAAGGCAGATTTAATTCATCAGGTGTACGGAGACGTGAAAAAAATCTTCCCTGTGACGAAAGTGTATACGGCGAACATTCCGACATACCCAAGTGGTCTTTGGACGTTTACAATGGGAAGTAAAATCCATGATCCGTTGAAAGTGAAGCCAGAACGTTTCCATGAAATTGAAACGAAATACTATACGCCAGAACTGCATACGGCTTCCTTTGCACTGCCGAGGTTTGTATCAGATCTATTGAAATAGAGGAGGTTAAAGTACCTTATGCGATTTGATGAGGCATATTCAGGAAAAGTGTTTATTATGTCAGACAATGACTATGAGAAGGCCCAGGCTGTTATTTACGGCATGCCAATGGATTGGACAGTGAGTTTTCGACCTGGTTCCCGATTTGGCCCTGGCCGTATTCGCGAAGCATCTATTGGGCTTGAGGAATATAGTCCTTATATGGACAAGCACTTAGAGGAGGTTGCCTACTTTGACGCAGGCGATATTCCATTACCATTTGGCAATCCTCAGCGAAGTTTAGACGAAATTCGTGGTTTTGTATCAAAGCTTGCGACGGATGGGAAGTTTCCACTCGGTCTAGGCGGGGAACATCTCGTCACATGGCCAGTTATTCAGGCGATGTATGAGGTACATTCTGATATGGCTTTAATCCATATTGATGCCCATGCCGACCTTCGTGAAGAATACGAAGGAGAAGCACTATCCCATTCCACCCCAGTAAGAAAAATTTGTGGCCTGCTTGGTGCCGAAAATGTGTATTCCTTTGGCATTCGCTCTGGGATGCGTGAGGAATTCCAGTTTGTAAAGGAGAGTGGCATGCATATGGCCAAGTTTGATGTGGCAGACCCATTAGAAAAAGCATTGCCACAGCTAGCTGGTAGAAAAGTTTATGTCACGATTGATATTGATGTACTTGATCCAGCTTTCGCTCCAGGAACAGGTACCGCTGAAGCCGGGGGTATTACGTCAAAAGAGCTGTTAAAAGCAATTCAATTAATTGCCGAATCAGATGTGGAGGTTATTGGTGCAGATTTAGTGGAGGTCGCACCAGCCTATGATCACTCGGAACAAACTGCCATCGCAGCAAGCAAATTCGTCCGTGAAATGCTGCTCGGTTGGGTGAAATAAAGAGAAAGTCTCTGCCTTTGGTGGAGGCTTTTTTAATAGGGTAAGGAGAGTTGGTTAGGTTGCTATTGGGATGTGTGCAGTTGACTGGGCGGGCGGTTCAATCAACCAAGCGGGCGTACCAATCAACCACGAGGACAGAGCAATCAACCACGGGAGGCGTGCAATCAACCAAGCGGGCAGAGCAATCAACCGTGTGGGCGTTGTAATCAACCAAGCGAGCGTATCAATCAACCACGAGAGCAGAGCAATCAACCAAGAGGGCAGAGCAATCAACCGTGTGGGCGTTGTAATCAATCACGAGAGGAGTACAATCAACCAAGCGAGCGTACAAATCAACCACGAGAGCAGAGCAATCAACCAAGGGGACAGAGCAATCAACCAAGAGGGCAGAGCAATCAACCAAGCGAGCGTACCAATCAACCACGAGGACAGAGCAATCAACCAAGCGCCCCCCCAATCAACTACGCGGTTAGTTCAATCAACCAAGCGAACCCCCTAATCAACCAAGCGAACCCCCTAATCAACCAACGTACCATCCTGCAATACTCTTATAAGAACGAGTACAATGCAATTTCAGGAATTTTAAAGGTAGTTCTGGCATTTTCCCTGTGATTAACGCTATAATAGGTCATTATATGATTTTTTACGATTGAGGAGATATAATGACACAACAAGGAAGAAATGTCATGATTGAGCTCTCCACTTCTATTCTAGACAATGGGAGCCAGGAAGAGAGTCACATGAAGCATTCAGGCGAATTTTTTCAAAAAGGGAAGCTGGATGTATTACGCTATGTGGAGCAAGGGGAGGATGGCTCTTCGACAAAAAGCCTGATCACCATACAGCCAGATAAAGTAAGCATAAAGCGAACTGGCAATGTGACGATGAACCAGCAATTCCAACAGGGCCAGATAACGGAAAATATGCTGAAGCACCCTTATGGCAGCATGCATATGGAGACATCTACCCAAACGATTAGCTATCAGGCACCCTCAGAACATTCTGAAGGGCGTTTAATCATAAATTATACCGTGAAATTAAATGGCCAGGATGAACGCAGCCATGAGATCAAACTTACATTTACAGAGGAGGGTGCCAAATGAACGTGTTGGCCCAAACGGAAGAAACATTAAAACAAGCAATTGCGGCAGCTGTTATACAAGCTGAGTTAGCGAAGGAAGAAGAGCTCCCTTCCATCATTCTCGAAAAACCAAAAGACAAAGCACATGGTGACTTTGCGACAAACATTGCCATGCAGCTTGCTAGAATAGCAAAAAAAGCACCGAGACAAATTGCAGAGGACATTACTGCTAATCTCGACAATACCAAAGCTTCCATTGAAAAAGTGGAAATTGCTGGACCTGGGTTCATTAACTTTTTTATGAAAAATGATTTTCTTGGAGAAATTATTCCAACCATCTTAAAAGATCAGTCTGCATACGGACGCACGAATGCCGGCCAGGGTGAAAAGGTTCAGGTAGAATTCGTCTCCGTTAACCCTACAGGGGATCTTCACTTAGGTCACGCTCGTGGAGCGGCTTTTGGTGATGTACTTTGTAATGTGTTGGATGCAGCGGGCTATCAGGTAGAGCGTGAATATTATATTAATGATGCAGGGAATCAAATTGATAACCTGGCATTATCCGTTGATGCCCGTTATTTCCAGGCGCTTGGTCAGGATGTAGCCATGCCGGAAGATGGCTACCACGGTGAAGATATTATTAAAATTGGTGAAAAGCTGGCACAGGAGCATGGTGACAGCTGGGCAGAGAAGGATAAAGCAGAGCGCTTGGCATTTTTTAAAGAATATGGCCTTAAATACGAGCTTGGTAAAATTGAAGAAGACTTAGCTGAATTTCGGGTGCATTTTGATAACTGGTTCTCTGAACGTTCCCTGTATCAGGATAATAAAATTACCGAAGCACTTGATGTGTTGAAAAACGGAAACTATGTGTATGAACAAGACGGTGCAACATGGTTCCGCACAACAGATTTCGGTGATGATAAAGACCGTGTACTAAAGAAACAGGATGGCAGCTATACGTATCTGACACCAGATATTGCGTACCATAAAAATAAATTGGATCGCGGATTCAACAAAATTATTAACGTATGGGGTGCGGACCACCATGGGTACATCCCGAGAATGCGTGCTGCTATTCAAGCATTGGGATACCCAGTGGAAAAATTTGATGTGAAAATCATTCAAATGGTAAACCTGTTTGAAAACGGCGAAAAGCTGCGCATGAGTAAGCGGACAGGGAAAGCTGTTGCGCTTAGAGAGTTAATGGAAGAAGTTGGAGTAGACGCGGTTCGGTACTATTTTGTAACGCGTTCCAATGATTCTCAGCTTGATTTCGACATGGATTTGGCACGTTCTCAATCCAATGACAACCCAGTATTCTATGTGCAATATGCTCATGCACGGATTTGCACGATGTTGAAACAGGCAGAAGGAAAAGGATTCAACTTGGAAGCTGGCTATGATGCAAGCTTGCTTACAGCAGAGAAGGAAGTTGACTTACTTAAAAAACTAGGTGAATTCCCGCAAACAGTAGCTGATGCTGCAGATAAGCAAACACCGCACAAAGTCACGCAATATGTGTACGACCTTGCAACATTGCTACACAGCTTCTACAATGCCGAAAAGGTTCTGGACGAATCAAATAAAGAACTGACACACGCACGAATTGCCTTGATGGAAGCAGTGAAAACTGTTTTACAGAATGCATTGAAGTTAATTGCAGTAACAGCGCCGGAGAAGATGTAAAGTGAAAGAGAGTTGAGGACAAGAACCTCAGCTCTTTTTTTATATTTCTATCTTATTAGTTGGTAGTTATGTGTGTTTGCACCTTACTGGAGAACGAGCATAAAAGCGGTAGTTCAGTATAGCAAATATTTTCCCAAATACAAGTTGACTGAATGATCATTCATCGTTTAAAGTAGATGTATAAGCTATTTATTTAAACTATTCACAAAAATGAAATCGCTAACACTATTTGGGGATAGGAGACATGCCAAGAAAAGACAGAGGGGGAGCGGATAATGGAGACGTTTTTGCTGATAAATGGAATAGCCTTTGCAGCCATCACGGTATATGGACTATATTTATTCGCTAAGGTAGTAGCGACAAGGGTAGCGTATATCCGGTTGGGGAAGAAATCAGAATTTGATAGGGAATTCAAAGAGCGATTTCGTAGGATCGGAAAGATTGTATTTGGGCAATCGAAGCTATTAAAGGACAAAAAGTCAGGAATCATCCACGTGATGATGTTTTACGGCTTTATTCTGGTGCAGTTTGGGGCCATTGACTTTATTGTAAGGGGAGTCTCCCCAGGTAATCACTTACCGTTTGGAATTTTTTATCCTGGTTTTGTATTTTTCCAGGAGCTAGTTACTTTGATGATTTTAGTGGCGGTAGTGTGGGCGTTTTACCGTCGCTATATGGAAAAGCTTGTTCGATTAAAGCGGGGGTTTAAAGCAGGGCTAGTACTTATTTTCATTGGAACGTTAATGGTTTCGGTCCTTGTAGGAAACGGAATGGCCTTAGTTTGGCATGGTCATGAGATGACGTGGACGGAGCCAATTGCTAGTTTAATAGCTGGGGCGTTTAGTTGGCTCTCACCAACGGCAGCTATGGTCGTATTTTTCATTGCATGGTGGATCCATACCATTACGTTACTGGCATTCCTTGTATATGTACCACAATCCAAGCATGCGCATTTAATCGCTGCACCAATTAATGTTTTTATAAGTAAGAGAGTACCAGGTAAGTTGAAGAAAATAGACTTTGATATTGACGAGGATGCAGAGGAAAGTGAAGAAGAGATTTCCTTTGGTGTTGGGAAAGTAGAAGATTTTGAACAGCATCAAATGCTCGATTTTTATGCATGTGTGGAGTGTGGGCGCTGTACGGATGTATGCCCGGCTTCTGGTACAGGGAAAATGCTTTCCCCGATGGATATTATGATCAAGCTACGAAACCACCTAACAGAAAAAGGTGCTGCCATTACAGGAAAATCTCCTTGGGTGCCAACCTATGCATTTGCAGGGACACAGGGGAATCAAGCGACTTCGAATGAAGAGGCAGCGGCTACTGTGCAGCATGCCAGTTTAATTGGAGATGTTATTACAGAGGAAGAGCTTGCCGGCTGCACAACATGCCGTAATTGTGAGGATGCTTGTCCGGTAAATAACGAACATGTCGGTACAATCATAGATTTGCGACGCTATCTGGTGATGACAGAAGGAAAAATGGATCAGGATGTACAGCGTGCTGTCATGAATATTGAACGTCAAGGTAACCCTTGGGGGCTGTCGAAAAAAGACCGCATCAAGTGGCGTGAACTTGATGAGTCAGCTTACATTCCAACGATTAAAGAGTTGAAAAAGGAAGAACAGGAATTTGACTATCTGTTTTGGGTGAGCTCTATGGGTGCCTATGATAGCCGAAGCCAGAAGATTGCTATTGCCTTTGCGAAACTGATGAACCAGGCGGGAATTCGGTTTGCAATCCTTGGGAATAAAGAGGCAAATTCGGGAGATACGGCAAGACGTATTGGGAATGAATTTTTATTCCAGGAAATTGCGGAGAAAAACATAAAAGAGTTTGAGAAAAATGGGGTTACCAAAATCGTAACCATTGATCCACACGCATACAATATTTTTAAAAATGAATACCCTGATTTCGGATTTGAAGCAGAGGTGTACCATCACACGCAAATGCTTTATGACTTAGTAATGGAAGGAAAGCTATTACCAAGAGGTAAAATAAACCAAAGGCTTACCTACCATGATTCCTGTTACCTTGGAAGATATAACGGGGTCTATGATCCACCGAGGGAGATACTAAAATCAATCCCTGGCCTTGAATTGGTAGAGATGAAGCGTACAAAAGAAAATGGGATGTGCTGTGGAGCTGGTGGCGGATTGATGTGGACTGAAGAAACAACTGGAAACCGCATTAATGTCGCACGAACCGAACAGGCAATGGCCGTGCAACCAACCATGATCTCAAGTGCCTGCCCATACTGCCTGACGATGTTAAGTGATGGAACAAAAGCGAAGGATGTTGAAGAAGATATCAGCACGATGGACGTAGCCGAAATACTGGCATTGTCTGTATTTGCTGAGACTGAGAGCAAGACAGCGTAGTAAGAGATAGAAATTGTGATAGAATGAACAAAGGAAGGAGGGGGATCTCCCTCCTTTAGTTAGGCACAAAGGCTGAGCGAGCGTTCAATCAATCCTTCACAACGTGATATTAATGGAAGGTAACATATGCGACTCGTTATGAAATATAAAAAAAGGTGGTTATAAACATGAGAAAATCCGTTATTGTATCTGGTGCAAGAACGCCATTTGGAAAATTTGGTGGCGCCCTTAAAGGCTTTACAGCATCCCAATTAGGCGGAAAAGCCATAAAAGCAGCTTTGGAAAGAGCAGGAATGGAAGGTTCCGAGATTGACGAAGTCATTATGGGGACTGTCCTTCAAGGTGGTCAAGGACAAATACCATCACGCCAGGCCGCAAGAGAAGCGGGAATCCCGTGGGAAGTAAAAACGGAAACCATAAACAAGGTGTGTGCTTCAGGGCTTCGCAGTGTAACCCTTGCCGATCAATTAATCCGCCTAGGTGATGAAGAAGTGATCGTAGCTGGTGGAATGGAAAGCATGAGCAATGCGCCGTATTTCCTTCCCGATGCTCGTTGGGGAAATCGGATGGGCGATAAGCAAGTGAAAGATATGATGATCCATGATGGTCTATCTTGCTCTTTTGAAGGGGTCCATATGGGGAATTACGGAAACTCTACAGCAACGAAGCATGAATTAACCCGCGAAGCACAGGACGAGTGGTCCTACCGCAGTCATCAGCGTGCTGTGGAAGCAATGGACAACGGCAAGTTCGCCGATGAAATTGTAGGGGTGGAGGTGCCACAGCGAAAGGGGGAGCCAATCGTTGTGGACACAGACGAAGCCCCAAGAAGAGACACGACGGTTGAGAAGTTAGCAGGCTTACGACCAGCTTTCGACAAAGATGGTACTATTACGGCGGGAAATGCTCCTGGTGTAAACGACGGGGCATGTGCTTTTGTGGTGATGTCTGATGAGAAAGCAGCTGAAATGGGTAAAACACCAATGGCTTATGTACTTGGCCATGCAGAGGTTGCGGTCCAAGCAAAGGATTTTCCGGAAACACCAGGTCTTGTCATTAACAAGCTGTTAGAAAAAACGGGTTATAAAACAGATGATATTGATTTATTTGAAATAAATGAGGCGTTTGCCGCGGTATCCTTGGCAAGTGGGAAGATTGCTGAGATCGACTCTGAGAAAGTTAATGTAAATGGCGGTGCAGTTGCGCTAGGGCATCCAATTGGCGCAAGCGGGGCACGTATTATTTTAACCTTAATTCATGAACTAAAACGCCGTGGTGGCGGTATAGGAGTAGCTGCTATTTGTAGTGGTGGTGGGCAAGGAGACGCTGTGCTCATAGAAGTGCCTAAACAGTAAAGAACTATCACATAGGGTCTATGTTTAATAGAAAGCTAAGGCCCTATGATTTTTGCTCTAAATATTTTTCTTAATTTTCGTGAATCAACTGAGGAGGGATGACATGATCAAAAAAGTGCTCGTTGTAGGTGCTGGGCAGATGGGGGCAGGAATTGCACAGGTCTGTGCGCAAGCAGGTTTAGAAGTTTTACTAAACGATCAAAAGGAAGAAGCGGTGCAAAAAGGACTGCGATCTATTGATAAGCTCCTTAGCCGATCAGTGGAAAAGGGACGGATAACCGAAGAAGAAAAAAAGGCAACACAAAATCGTCTAACCCCATCAACTGGATTACAGGACGCTGGAGATTGTGATCTTGTTATTGAAGCGGTCGTGGAAAAAATGGAAGTGAAAAAGACTGTCTTCCGTGAGTTAGACGGGATCGTGCCACAGCACGCCATTTTAGCCACAAATACATCTTCCTTAGCAATCACCGAAATTGCAGCAGTGACGAAGCGTCCCGATCAGGTTATTGGCATGCATTTTATGAATCCGGTTCCCGTGATGAAGCTCGTAGAAATCATTCGGGGCTTGCAAACAAGCGATGAAACCTTTCAAGCTATTGAAGATCTTACGCAAAGGCTTGGGAAAGTCCCAGTATCAGCAAAAGACTTTCCGGGGTTTGTCTCCAATCGCATTTTAATGCCGATGATTAATGAAGCAATATTTGCGGTGTATGAAGGGGTTGCCACTGTAGAGGATATTGATACCTCAATGAAGCTTGGGATGAATCATCCCATGGGACCGTTGACGCTTGCAGACTTTATCGGCCTGGATACATGTCTTTATATCATGGAAGTACTGCACGAAGGCTTCGCGGATAGCAAATACAGACCATGTCCTCTATTGAAGCAGTATGTGCAGGCAGGCTGGTTAGGGAAAAAATCGGGTCGCGGCTTTTATAACTATGATGAAACAACAGGATAGGCAGGTGGGATAAAGATGAATTTACAATTTACGGAAGAACAGAACATGCTACAGAAAATGGTGCGCGATTTCGCGAAAGAGCGTGTGGCACCTGAAGTAGATCGTATGGAAAAAGAGCATCGTTTTCCAAAAGAACTGATTGGGGAGATGTCAGAGCTTGGATTAATGGGAATTCCAATTCCAGAACAATATGGTGGGGGCGGCATGGACTTTATATCATATGTGAGCACGATTCATGAGCTTTCAAAAGTAAGCGCTTCCTTGGGTGTGATTCTCTCTGTTCATACATCAGTTGGAACGAATCCGATCGTCTATTTTGGAAATGATGAGCAGAAGCAATATTACTTACCGAAATTAGCCAGTGGAGAATACTTAGGGGCCTTTGCTTTAACAGAGCCAGGTGCAGGTTCGGATGCATCCAGTTTAAAAACGCGGGCTGAAAAGGATAGTGATCATTACATTTTAAACGGATCAAAGGTGTTTATTACAAATGGTGGCCATGCAGATACGTTTATAACATTTGCAAGAACTGGGGAAGGCTCGAAAGGCTTGAGTGCTTTCATCCTGGAACGAAACACTCCTGGGCTGGAGATTGGCAAGGAAGAACGAAAAATGGGGTTAAACGGGTCGAGCACAGTACCTCTCACATTTGATAATTGCCGTATCTTAAAAGAGCAGTTGCTTGGCAAAGAAGGAGATGGCTATAAAATTGCGATGAAGAACCTGCATGTTGGCCGGATTGGTATTGCTGCGCAGGCACTTGGAATTGCAGAGGCAGCGGTGGATCTGGCAACTGAATATGCGAAAGAGAGACAGCAATTTCAAAAGCCAATCGCAGCAAATCAAGGGATTGCCTTTAAGCTTGCGGATATGGCTACAGCTGCTGAAGCTGCAAAACTCCTAACCTTTCAAGCAGCTTCTCTCGTACAAGAGGGAGTTTCTTGCTCCAAAGAAGTATCGATCGCAAAAATGTTTGCATCGAAAACGGCTGTTAACAATGCGATTGAAGCTGTTCAAGTTTTAGGCGGCTATGGCTACACGGAAGATTACCCAGCTGAACGGCTTTTTCGGGATGCAAAAGTGACGGAAATATACGAAGGAACCAATGAAATTCAACATATGGTGATTGCTAAAGAATTGCTGAAAAAATAATGGGGGAATTGGCGATGAATTTTCAACTAACCGAAGAACAAGAAATGCTACGCAAAATGGTTCGAAGCTTTGCGGAAAAGGAAGTCGAGCCTACTGCAGCGGAACGAGATGAAGAAGAGCGTTTTGACAGGGGAATTTTTGATAAGATGGCAGAACTCGGACTTACAGGGATACCATGGCCGGAAGAATATGGCGGGATTGGCTCAGATTATGTCAGCTATTGTATTGCAGTTGAAGAATTATCACGCGTCTGTGCTTCTACTGGTGTGACGCTATCTGCCCATCTTTCGCTGGCAAGCTGGCCAATTTACACATACGGAAATGAAGAACAGAAAAAGACTTTTCTTATGCGGCTTGCTACAGGGGAGGCATTAGGTGCTTACGCGTTGTCTGAGCCTGGTGCTGGCAGTGATGTTGTTTCTATGAAAACGTCCGCGAAGGAAGATGGCGAAGCGTACGTTTTAAACGGTAGCAAAGTTTGGATTACGAACGGTGGCGTGGCGGATATTTATATTGTGTTTGCCAAAACAGATGCTGATGCAAGGCATAAGGGAATTAGCGCCTTTATCGTAGAAAAGGGCACCGATGGATTCACCTTTGGGAAAAAGGAGAAAAAGCTTGGGATTCGTTCCTCGCCGACAACGGAGCTTATATTTGAAAATTGCCGTATACCAAAGGGAAACATGCTTGGAAAAGAAGGGGAAGGTTTTAAGATCGCCATGACAACGTTGGATGGCGGAAGAAACGGGATTGCTGCACAAGCACTTGGAATTGCCCAAGGAGCACTTGACGCAGCAGTCGCCTATGCCAAGGAAAGGGAGCAGTTTGGCAAGCCTATTGCTACAAACCAAGGTATTTCGTTTAAATTGGCAGATATGGCCACAGAAGTGGAGGCTTCCAGACTATTAACCTATCAGGCAGCCTGGCTAGAATCTCAAGGGCTGCCATACGGCAAAGCGTCTGCAATGTCGAAGTTATTTGCAGGGGATGCGGCAATGCGTATCACAGTAGAGGCTGTCCAAGTATTTGGGGGCTATGGTTATACCAAGGATTATCCAGTTGAGAGGTATATGCGCGACGCTAAGATTACACAAATTTATGAGGGAACGAATGAAATACAACGGCTCGTTATCGGTAGAATGTTGACCAAAGACTAGTTGTGACGGAGATGGTGATAAAGGGGGGATTCAGGTGACAGAGGAACAGGTTTTTTCAGCGGTGAAGGATAAAGAGCTGGTGGAAAAAAGGCGTAAGCAAATGATTCAAGGTGCCCTTAATTTGTTTAAAGAAAAAGGGTTCCACCGCACAACTACCCGGGAAATTGCCAAAGAATCAGGGTTTAGCATTGGCACGTTGTATGAATATATCCGAACAAAGGAAGATGTTTTGTTTCTAGTATGTGACGCCATCTATGATCAGGTACAAAACAGACTAACAGCGGTTATTCATGTGAAGGGTTCTCCGCTTGAAAAGCTTGTATCTGTAATTGATGCGTACTTTCGTTTAATGGATGAAATGCAAGAAGAAATCGTCATTATGTACCAGGAAGTGAAATCACTAAAGAAAAACTCAAAGGAGTATGTATTGCAAAAAGAAAGAGAAATGGTGCAAATGCTAGAAAAAGTCATAGTGACATGTTTACCGGAGAGCGTTACGTCAAAAGATGCTATGCTTTTGGCAAATAACATCTTCATTCAGGGACAAATGTGGAGTTTTCGTCGCTGGATGCTTCACCGTGAATTTACGGTAGATGAGTATATTGAGCGACAAACCCAATTAATTTTACGCTCTCTCTCGTAGGGAGCAAAAGAAGGTGAGGTAATAGTATGGATCAAAGCATTTATAAGCCAGTTAACCCTGTTCGTTTTGTAACCGCATCCAGTCTTTTTGATGGCCATGATGCTTCGATTAATATCATGCGGCGAATTTTGCAGGCGAGCGGTGCTGAAGTAATTCACCTCGGTCATAATCGGTCGGTAGAAGATGTGGTACATGCTGCGATTCAAGAGGACGTCCAGGGAATCGCGATTTCCTCTTACCAAGGTGGGCATGTGGAGTATTTTAAGTACATGGTCGACTTATTAAAAGAGCTCGGTGCTTCCCATATCAAGGTATATGGCGGAGGTGGTGGTGTTATAATTCCAAGAGAGATCAAGGAGCTGCATGCATACGGTGTTGCACGAATTTTTTCTCCTGAGGATGGCCGTGAATTAGGGCTGCAAGGGATGATCAACCTGATGTTGAAGGAGTGTGATTATCTCCCGCCTATTAATACAGTAAAGGATCAGGAAGCGCTGGTAAATGGAGAGCGGCAAGCGATTGCCAGATTTATAACATATATGGAAAACCAGGAAGTCGATGCCGATGAAAAGCAAGCTGTTTTACAGTCACTACAAGAAAAAAGAATAAAGAGTATTCCGGTTTTAGGGATTACGGGGACAGGCGGGGCGGGAAAAAGCTCCTTAACAGATGAACTGATTCGCCGATTTATTCACGGCATTCCCGATAAAAAAATTGCCATTATCTCCATTGACCCGACGAAAAGGAAAACAGGAGGCGCCTTGCTTGGTGACCGGATTCGTATGAATGCTATCTTCACCGAAAGGGTTTATATGCGTTCACTAGCCACACGTGATTCTCACAGTGAGTTGTCAAAGGCCATTCAGGATGTGCTTGATGTGGTGCGTGCTTCTGGCTACGACTTTATTATTGTAGAAACAAGCGGAATCGGGCAGGGAGATGCGGCAATAACCGATGTGACAGACCTTTCCATGTACGTCATGACAGCCGAATTTGGAGCACCTACCCAGCTTGAGAAGATCGACATGATTGATTATGCCGATTTTATTGTCATTAACAAGTTTGAACAAAAAGGATCAGAGGATGCATTAAATCAGGTGCGGAAGCAGTATGAACGAAGTCATATGCTGTTCCATGAAGATAAAACGAAGTTCCCGATCTTCGGCACGATCGCCAGTCAATTTAATGATGCAGGCACAAATGCTCTGTTTGCTTCACTCATCGATAAAATCAATGAAACATATAACTGGGGAGACGAAGCTGACTTTAAACGCCATGTCATAGCGGAAAAGCAGAACATGATTATTACAAATGAACGCAGGCATTATTTACGCGAGATTGCCACACATGTGCGGCATTATCATCAAACTGCTGAAAAGCAAGCGGATGTTGCCAGAAAGCTGTACCAGCTGCAAGCAGCAGTTGAAATGGTAGAAGATGAGGATACGAAAACAAACCTACAGCAATTGATCGAACATTACGAGGGGCTGCTGGATAATCGATCCCAGCAATTGCTTGACTCTTGGGAAGACAGGAAAAAGGCGTACAGCCAGGATAAAATGTCTTTTAAAGTGCGAGATAAAGAGATTGAAATGGATATTGTGACAGAATCGCTTTCTGGCTTGCACATACCAAAGGTAGCTTTTCCAAAATTCCAGGACTGGGGTGAGCGACTGTATTGGTTAATGAGAGAAAATGTCCCTGGAGCGTTTCCATTTACAGCAGGAGTCTTTCCATTTAAACGGAAGGGCGAAGATCCAACAAGGCAATTTGCAGGAGAAGGAACCCCGGAGCGTACAAATAGGCGCTTTCACTATTTATCCAAAAATGAAGACGCGAAACGACTTTCAACCGCATTTGATTCGGTTACATTATATGGCGAAGACCCTGCGCACAGGCCGGATATTTATGGGAAGGTCGGGGAAAGTGGGGTCAACATTTGTACCCTTGATGACATGAAAAAGCTGTACGCCGGATTTGATTTATCAAGTCCGTTAGCCTCTGTTTCTATGACAATCAACGGTCCAGCACCGATTATTTTAGCGATGTATTTTAATACGGCTATTGACCAACAGGTGGAAAAATTTAAACAAGACCAAGACAGAGAACCATCGGAAGCAGAATATGAAGAGATAAAACAAGAGACTATTGCAGTTGTACGTGGGACTGTGCAAGCAGATATTTTGAAGGAAGATCAGGGCCAGAATACCTGTATCTTTTCCACAGAGTTTGCATTAAGAATGATGGGGGACATCCAACAATACTTTATTGATAATAAGGTGCGAAACTATTATTCTGTTTCCATTTCTGGTTATCATATTGCAGAAGCGGGTGCCAACCCGATTACACAGCTTGCTTTTACATTGGCAAATGGGTTTACGTATGTGGAATACTATTTGAGCAGGGGAATGGATATCAATAAATTTGCACCAAATCTCTCCTTCTTTTTCTCAAATGGCCTTGATCCCGAGTATTCCGTAATTGGCAGGGTAGCAAGGCGGATTTGGGCGATTACGATGCGTGATAAATATGGTGCGAATGAACGTAGTCAGAAGCTTAAATATCATATCCAAACATCGGGTCGTTCTCTACATGCACAAGAAATTGACTTTAATGACATCCGAACAACCCTACAAGCATTGCTTGCGATTCAGGATAATACGAATTCTCTCCACACCAATGCGTATGATGAGGCAATTACAACGCCAACAGAAGAATCGGTGCGCAGAGCTATGGCGATTCAATTGATCATTAGTAAAGAATATGGGTTAGCTAAAAATGAAAATGCCTTACAGGGTTCTTTTATTATCGACGAATTAACAGATCTAGTAGAAGAAGCGGTCCTTCAGGAGTTTGATAAAATGAATGACCGTGGAGGGGTGCTCGGCGCAATGGAAAGGCAATATCAGAGAGGGAAAATACAGGAGGAATCGCTGTACTATGAAGGGAAAAAGCATTCAGGAGAGTTGCCTATTATTGGGGTAAACACCTATTTAAACCCTAACCCACCATCTGAAGATCAAATCGATTCCATGGAGCTGGCACGAGCTTCCAAAGAGGAAAAAGAACATCAAATTGCAGAACTGCGCCGTTTTCAACAAGAACATAAAGACCAAACAGAGCAGGCTTTAGAGCAATTGAAGGAAGTGGCGGCTTCAGGCGGAAATATTTTTGCAGAACTAATGGAAACCGTGAAAGTAGCCAGCCTCGGCCAAATCACCAACGCCCTCTACGAAGTAGGCGGCCAATACAGGAGAAATATGTAAGAGCACACGTGGCTAGCCAAAACGAAGTAAAAATGTGTAACATGCTTAGCAAATGGATAAATATCTTTAATAGAATAGAAATGTGCTAAAGGCGTGACAATAAAGTGAAACTTCATTTGGTGGGGGGGTTCTCTTCCTCCCCCACCAAATGTTAGTTGAACGAATCGGGATAAAGCTGAAAAACACGCCTTTTTCTTTTTTTCTATAGCATAAAGGCAGTATATTTGTTTATAATGAATGGTACGGTTCTATTTTCTTCCATGTATTTTTGACTTGGAAGGAAACAAATTTCCTGCATGATGGGATACATACATGATAACATTTTACTTTATACCTTATTCTTATTTATAGTATAATGAATTCTACTATCATTTCATGTGGAAAAGAAGTGTTAAAGATACATTAGGCTCTAGTAAGCCTTGAATATATAAGTAAAGGGAGTGCGTTACCGTGAGCTTGGCGAATTACAGCCACGAAGAGAGCAAGAAATTATCCATGATTGAGTTGGCAAATGCCATCATGTTTGATGAAAAAAAGGCGATGAATTTTAGAGACGTTTTTGAAAAGATTGCGGAAATAAAAGGATTTTCTGATGAAGAGAAACAGGCTAATATTGCCCAGTTTTATACAGATTTAAATGTTGACGGACGTTTTATTACGATCGGTTCCAATATGTGGGGTCTGAAACGCTGGTATCCTGTAGAAGCAATGGATGAAGAAGTTACCGCAGCACCGAAAAAGAAAAAGAAAACAAAGAAGAAAAAGAAAGAAGAAGAATCATTGGATCTTGTGGAAGAAGAATTGGATATTGTTGACGAAGACATCGAGGAAATGGCAGATGACTTTGACGATGATGAAGAAGATGAGTTTGACACAGATCTGGAGAAAGAGTTTGACGAGGATGTTAACGACGACGACTTTGATAATGATGATAATGACGATGATGACGACGATGACGATAAGTAATTCTCATCATCTGAAATCTATCTTGACTTTTGGAATGTAGATGGGTACAATTCTTATTGGGCTCTTTAAATGAACTTTCAAAGCGTTTCCCCTACCTAGTGGGGGAGACGCTTTTATTTTTTTGTACACGTATTATGCCAATCTCCTTTTGTCTAATCACATAGCAATATGGACTAGCATACCTCGTTGAAATAGAGGAACAGTAAGGGGTAGGGAGAAAATACGATTACCGAGCGTTTCCTGGATAAATGCCTTAAAGGCGATGAATAAAACATATAGAAAGAGGTAGTTGGATGACTAATTATATTTTTGTAACCGGTGGTGTAGTGTCATCACTTGGGAAAGGAATAACTGCTGCTTCACTTGGCCGTTTACTTAAAAACCGTGGATTAAAGGTAACGATTCAGAAATTTGACCCGTATATTAATGTGGATCCAGGAACGATGAGTCCTTATCAGCATGGTGAGGTGTTTGTTACAGAGGATGGCGCGGAAACGGATCTAGATTTAGGGCATTATGAGCGGTTTATTGACATTAACTTAAACAAATTCAGTAACATTACGACAGGGAAAGTATACTCGAGTGTTATCCGTAAAGAACGTCGTGGAGATTATTTGGGAGGAACAGTCCAGGTTATCCCGCATATTACCAATGAAATTAAAGACCAGGTATTCCGAGCTGGAGAAGCGACTGGGGCTGATGTGGTCATCACAGAAATTGGTGGTACTGTAGGGGATATTGAATCCCTTCCTTTCTTAGAGGCAATTCGCCAAATTAAAAACGAGGTTGGCAAGGATAGTGTGATGTATCTACATTGTACGCTTGTCCCATATATTAAAGCTGCTGGCGAGATGAAAACAAAGCCGACCCAGCATAGTGTGAAAGAATTGCGCTCATTGGGGATCCAGCCTGATGTCATTGTGTTGCGAACAGAGCATGCGATTAGCAAGGAAATGAAAGAGAAAATCGCGTTGTTCTGCGATATTAATGAAAAAGCTGTTATTGAGATGATGGATGCAGACACATTATACCAAGTACCTATTTCCCTACAGGAACAAAAGCTTGATCAGATCACATGTGATCACTTTGGCTTAAATTGCCAGTCTGCAGAAATGGGAGATTGGAAACAGCTTGTTTCAAAAGTTCGTTCCCTTTCTAAAAAGGTAGATATTGGTCTTGTAGGAAAATACGTAGAATTACCAGATGCTTATATTTCAGTGGTAGAAGCATTGAAGCATGCCGGTTTCGCCTTTGATACGGATATTAAAGTGCATTGGATTAACTCCGAGAAGCTAGATAAAGAACAAATGAAGGAAGCCCTGAATAATGTGGATGGTATTCTTGTTCCAGGTGGGTTTGGAGATCGTGGAATCGAAGGGAAAATTGAAGCAATTCGATATGCGAGAGAAAATAATGTTCCATTCTTTGGTATCTGTCTAGGAATGCAGCTTGCAACGGTAGAATTTGCAAGAAACGTACTTGGCCTAGAAGGGGCGCATTCAGCAGAAATTGATCCACAAACGCCATACCCTATTATTGATCTATTACCTGAACAAAAGGATATTGCAGACCTAGGTGGAACATTAAGACTCGGCCTGTACCCATGCAAATTGCAAGATGGTACGAAGACCAAAGCAGCATACGGTGGGGAAGACTATATTGAAGAACGTCATCGTCATCGCTATGAGTTCAATAATGCTTTCCGTGACCAAATGGCTGAAAAAGGATTTATTTTCTCTGGGACAAGCCCTGACGGAAGATTGGTAGAAACAATTGAGATTGAAGACCACTCTTGGTTTGTAGCATGTCAATTCCATCCTGAATTCACGTCACGCCCAACAAGACCGCAATCACTTTTCAAAGGTTTCATTGGAGCAGCTGTAGAAAATCAATCCGTGTCAAAATAAAACTTTATGACTAAAACCGAGTAGCTCAGGCTATTCGGTTTTTATTTGAAAAAACACATAAAAATCAATTCGGTGCAAATGTCACTTCATCTGTTTCTTGGTTTAGGAGCTTCGCCATCATTTTCTTAAAACAAGAAGGAGATTGACGGCTTTTAGCGAAATACATAAAGTAGAGACAACAGGAATCTTAAAAGAAAGGGGTAGTGTTATGTGTTTAAGAGCGAGATACTGATAGTCGATGATCAACCGGGGATACGATTGCTTTTAACAGATATCCTTCAGACAGAAGGGCATCTTATAGACACAGCTCAAACTGGGAAGGAAGCCGTAGACAAACTAAAAGAGCATACATACCATCTTGTTTTATTGGATTATAATCTTCCAATAATGGACGGCGGCGCAATTCTAAAATACTTGGAAGAACATAATATTACGGCGCCAATCATTGTAATGAGTGGTCTAGCCGATCAGCTGGAAGAGGAAATTAGTGGATATTCTAATGTCAAACAGGTACTCGGCAAGCCTTTTAATATTGTTGATGTTCGGAATTTAACTAGACAAGTCCTGGGTTCATAGCCACTATTGTTGCGCACTCGTGCTGTTGTTGGTATTCTTATATTGTAGTTAAAACATATTTAATGTAGATGAAATTATTCATCTATAGAGGAGGACATCGTAATGCCATTAGTATCAATGAAAGAAATGCTTGAACAAGGAAAAGCCAAAGGTTATGCAGTTGGACAGTTCAACATTAATAACCTGGAATATGTACAAGCAATTCTTCAAGCAGCTGAAGAAGAAAAATCACCGGTAATCCTTGGCGTATCTGAAGGTGCTGGAAGATATATGGGTGGATTTAAAGTTGTTGTAACAATGGTTAAATCACTAATGGAGGCTTACAATACAACCGTTCCTGTAGCCATCCATCTTGATCATGGTTCAAGTTTTTCAAAATGTGCGGAAGCAATTCATGCTGGTTTCACATCTGTTATGATTGACGCTTCACACGATCCACTAGAAGAAAATATTGAAGTAACTTCTAAAGTAGTAGAACTTGCTCATATTCATGGTGTATCTGTTGAGGCCGAGCTTGGAACAGTTGGTGGACAAGAAGACGACGTTATTGCAGAAGGCGTTATTTACGCAGATCCAAAAGAATGTCTAAAGCTTGTTAATGCAACGGGAATTGATTGCCTTGCACCAGCATTAGGTTCTGTTCATGGACCATACAAAGGTGAACCAAACCTAGGCTTTGCTGAAATGGAAGAGATCTCTAAAACAATTGAGCTTCCGTTAGTACTGCACGGTGGAACTGGTATCCCGACAAAAGATATTCAACGTTCTATTTCTTATGGAACAGCGAAAATCAATGTAAACACTGAAAACCAAGTTGCACAGGCAAAAGCTGTACGTAAAGTGCTTGAAGAAAAACCTGAACTATATGACCCACGTAAATACCTAGGGCCTGGTACAGAAGCAATCAAGCAAACTGTTATTGGTAAAATGCGTGAATTTGGTTCTTCAAACCAAGCGTAAATCAGTACCCTTTATGAAATTTTAATATGGGAAGAATGGAGGCGATTGAGATGAAATTTTTTATTGATACAGCCAATATTGAAGAGATCCGTTCTGCTAATGAACTAGGCATTTTAGCTGGGGTAACAACAAACCCAAGCCTTGTTGCAAAAGAAGGAGTATCTTTTCATGAGCGACTTGGTGAAATTACAGAAGAAGTTTCAGGTTCTGTGAGTGCAGAAGTAATTGCCGAGGATGCTGCTGGAATGATTCAAGAAGGCAAGGAACTTGCGGCAATCGCACCGAATATAACAGTGAAAATTCCGATGACACTGGATGGCCTTAAAGCAGTCAAAGCGCTTAGCGACTTAAATATCAAGACAAATGTCACGTTGATTTTTAATGCAAACCAAGCACTTTTGGCAGCTAGAGCTGGAGCAGCATACGTTTCACCATTTCTTGGCCGTCTAGATGATATTGGACATGATGGCATGAACTTGATTGCAACGATTGCGGAAATCTTTGCTCGTCATGACATTACTTCTGAAATCATTGCTGCCTCCATTCGCCACCCATTACATGTAATTGATGCTGCGCTGAATGGTGCTCATATTGCTACAATTCCATACAATGTTTTAGAGAAGCTTGTAAAGCATCCATTGACGGATCAGGGGATAGAGAAGTTTCTGACAGACTGGAATCAAAAATAATTGCATAAAATTGGTAATCTTTGCGCATTCTATAAACGTGCAACTTTATAACCAGTTACTTTAAGGTCCTTCTAAAAATGTGTAATACAATTCTTGTAGTGAAGACAGTTATTTAATTGTCTCTGTTCAAAGACGTTTATCCTTTCATTTTTAGAGGGACTTTATTAACTTTAGGGCGCAGCCAGATTCTTGGCCCAAAGAAAGGAAATATACATTGCTTTAAGGCGAGCGATTGTATGTTTTCGATAACTGGAATCTTACGTGGTGAACGTCACAAAAAGCGGGGTTTTTTAATTATGCAGAAAATGTTAGTTGAGGGTGGTCATTTATTGAATGGCCAAGTACGAATCAGTGGAGCTAAAAACAGCGCAGTAGCGTTATTGCCAGCTGCTATTCTTGCTGATTCTGAGGTGACCATTGAAGGACTACCGGAAATTTCTGATGTTTACACATTAGGTGATTTGTTGGAAGAGATTGGTGGAAAGGTTTCCTGGGATGGACAAACTGTGCATATTAATCCTGAAAATATGATTGCAATGCCATTGCCAAATGGCAAAGTAAAGAAACTGAGAGCCTCCTATTACTTTATGGGAGCGATGCTGGGGAAATTTAAAAAAGCAGTAATCGGCCTTCCCGGGGGCTGTTTTCTTGGTCCACGTCCGATTGATCAGCATATTAAAGGCTTTGAAGCACTTGGTGCAGAAGTAACAAATGAACAAGGTGCTATTTATTTACGTGCAGATGAGCTTCGCGGAGCAAGAATTTACTTGGACGTTGTTAGTGTTGGTGCAACTATTAATATTATGCTTGCTGCCGTAAGGGCCAAAGGAAAAACAATTATTGAAAACGCAGCGAAAGAACCAGAGATTATTGATGTAGCGACATTGCTTACCAATATGGGTGCGAAGATTAAAGGAGTAGGGACGGACGTTATTCGTATTGAAGGCGTACCTGAATTAAATGGCTGTAAACACACTATTATTCCTGATCGTATTGAGGCGGGAACATACGCAATTGCAGCTGCAGCCCAAGGGAAAGAGGTTGTGATCGACAATGTTATTCCCCAGCATCTCGAATCTCTTCTGGCAAAGCTAAGAGAGATGGGCGTCACGGTAGAAGAAAGTGATGAACAACTCCTTATCGCACCGAAAGAGCCTTTAAAAAGCGTGGATATTAAAACATTGGTCTACCCTGGTTTTCCTACAGACCTGCAACAGCCGTTTACTTCTTTGCTGACAAAAGCAACCAATACCGGTGTGGTTACGGATACGATTTATTCAGCCCGTTTAAAGCATATTGATGAGCTAAGAAGAATGAATGCCTCCATCAAAGTGGAAGGTGGCTCGGCGATCGTCTCTGGACCTGTACAATTAGAAGGTGCGAAAGTAAAAGCCTCGGACTTACGTGCAGGTGCAGCGCTTATCATAGCAGGACTAATGGCGAACGGCATCACGGAGATAACAGGCCTTGAGCATATCGACAGAGGATATGATCATTTTACCGAAAAGCTTACACAGCTTGGCGCCAAAGTTTGGCGTGAGGAAATGACAGAAGAGGAAGTTATTCAATTCCAAAACTCTTAACAGGCTTGCCTCAAAGGACAATAAGGATAAACAATGTAGTATTTAAATGGATAAGGTGTCAGGAGTGATAGTAGCTCATGCTCCTAGTGGAAAGCAATTCTCCTGAACAACCTTATCTTAGCTTTTTAATTTGTACCAATAAAGCGATATCAAAGATAAGGTGTATTTTTATTATGAAAAGGGTAGACTGTTTTTAAGTGTATGAGAAAAAGGAAGCCATACCGCCTGGGGCTTCCTTTTCTATTAATTTAAGAAATCGTAAAAAATAGAGTTGAATAATAGTATGCAAAAGAGTATTATGGAATATGCTTAATACAGATTAAGGATATGATCTTCAGATCCAACTACCGTAACTTCTTCATTTCTACGAAGCCTGACCTTCCAACTAAGAAGTTTGCAATTCTCTATGAACACATATACGTACAGCAGCTTCGTGTTGTACAAAAGCAATTTTTTAATTTTATTTATATTTTAAAAACAAATAGGCGTGGTGATTTTATGGCAGCATTAACAATCTCTCATTTGGAAACATTGAAACTGAAAGAAATTTATAACCTGGCGAGAGAATATAAGGTATCCTATTACGCGAAGCTGACAAAAAAGGAATTAATTTTTTCCATTTTAAAGGCACAAGCGGAAAAGGATGGCTATTTATTTATGGATGGTATATTGGAAATTATTCCATCTGAAGGCTTTGGCTTTTTACGCCCAATTAACTATTCTCCAAGTGCAGAAGATATTTATATTTCTGCATCGCAAATTCGTAGATTCGATTTACGAAATGGAGATAAAGTGTCAGGTAAAGTACGACCACCAAAAGAAAACGAACGCTATTATGGGTTATTACATGTAGATGCAGTAAATGGAGAAGACCCAGAAACTGCAAAAGAGCGTGTTCATTTTCCGGCATTAACGGCATTGTATCCAGATCGTCTTATGCAGTTGGAAAATGAAACAAGCCGATTATCAACTCGCATTATTGACTTAATGACGCCAGTTGGTTTCGGACAAAGGGGACTTATTGTCGCTCCTCCAAAAGCAGGGAAAACGATGCTGTTGAAGGAAATTGCCAACAGTATTTCCCAAAACCATCCGGAAGCAAAGCTTATCATTTTACTAGTAGATGAACGGCCAGAGGAAGTAACGGACATTGAACGTTCCGTACACCCTGATGTCGATGTTGTAAGCTCTACATTCGATGAAGTTCCAGAAAGTCATATAAAGGTCTCAGAGCTTGTACTAGAGCGAGCAATGCGCCTTGTAGAGCATAAACGGGATGTTATTGTTTTAATGGATAGTATTACGAGACTTGCTAGAGCATACAATCTTGTTATTCCTCCAAGTGGACGTACGCTTTCTGGTGGTATTGATCCAGCAGCTTTTCATCGTCCAAAACGTTTCTTCGGTGCAGCGCGTAACATCGAAGAGGGTGGAAGCTTTACCATTCTTGCAACAGCACTAGTGGACACAGGTTCCCGAATGGATGATGTGATTTATGAAGAATTTAAAGGTACCGGTAATATGGAGCTGCATCTTGATCGTAATCTTGCACAACGTCGTATTTTCCCAGCTATCGATATTCTTCGCTCTGGTACAAGAAAAGAAGAATTGCTTGTCGATAAAGGGCACTTAGATAAAATCTGGGCCATTCGCAAAACGATGCAGGATTCAAACGAATTTCTTGAGCGTTTCATGAGAAGGTTGAAGGCATCTAAAAACAATGAAGAGTTTTTTCAACAAATGGACGAAGAAATGAAACGTAAAGGAACAAAAAGGTAAGCCAAATTTGGTTGGAAATAATTTTTAGGTACTGACTATTGCAATCAAATACCGTGACTGTTATAATCTTTTTATGTGAGTTTTGATAAGGTATTGCACCTATGACGGCTCTTACAATAACTCTGTTTCCAAGGATTCAGGGCAAAAAGGAGTGGAAATGAAATGAAAAAGGATATTCATCCAGGGTACAGAAAAGTAGTATTTCTTGATACTAGTTCAGATTTCAAATTCTTGAGTGGTTCTACACAAAGCTCAGAAGAAACAATTGAATGGGAAGATGGTAACACATACCCATTAATCCGTGTTGAGATCAGTTCAGATTCTCATCCTTTCTACACTGGTAAACAGAAAGCTGACAAAGTCGGCGGACGTGTTGACCGATTCAAGAAAAAATATAATATGAATTAATAGTTAAATGCTAAATGTGTCAGTCAGATAAGGACAGATATGCATTTATGCAGGAAAACAGGCAAATCGTCTATAAATTTGCCTGTTTTTTTACTTTTACATAACATATAAATGTTGGATTATTAAAGGGAAGGAGCGCGTTGCTCATGTACGTGATGAAACAAAGCGGTTGGGTTGAAGTGATCTGTGGGAGTATGTTTTCCGGAAAGTCGGAAGAGCTAATTAGAAGAGTTCGTCGTGCGACTTATGCGAATCTTAGTGTACGTGTGTTTAAGCCTGCCATTGACAACAGGTATGATAAAGAATCTGTTGTATCTCATAATGGGACATCCATTATCGCCCGCCCTGTAAAAAGCTCTGATGAAATGTTGCAATATGTGGACAAGCGTGTGGACATTATTGGAATTGATGAAATACAGTTCTTTGACGAGAATGTGGTAGAAGTAGTAGAAGAGCTTGCTAATTTAGGGATCCGTGTAGTTGTTGCTGGCTTGGATACAGACTTCCGGGGGGAACCCTTTGGGCCAATGCCTAAGTTAATGGCACTGAGTGAATCAGTTACCAAATTAAATGCGATTTGCCCTGTTTGTGGGTCACCTGCAAGCCGCACACAACGCCTAATTAATGGCAAGCCTGCATCCTATGATGATCCGATTATTCTTGTTGGTGCATCTGAATCGTATGAGCCGCGCTGCCGTCATCATCATGAAGTGCCTAATAAGCCAACCAACCAAATCCTATCCGGTTTATCCAACCAATTGAAATAAAAGCGCCTGTCTTGGCGCTTTTTTTAATAGCTATTATTTGATTTCAATCGCTTTCTTCAATTATTTTGACCTTCCTACATGAGTATACTATAATTATACTGTTAATCTGAAAGAGGTGACCGGGATGTTAGATCGTTTACAAACATTAGAAAACCGTTACGATAAATTAAATGAAATGTTAAGTGATCCGGAAATAATAAATGATACGGCCAAGCTAAGAGAATATTCTAAGGAACAAGCTGGCCTTGAGGACGTTGTTCAGGCATACCGCGAATACAAGGACATTACTTCCCAACTGCAAGATGCGAAAGAAATGATGGAAGATAATCTTGATAGCGATATGCAAGAAATGGTGAAAATGGAAATCACAGAACTACAAGAGTCTAAGGAAGAACTAGAAGAAAGAATGAAAATCCTTCTATTGCCAAAAGACCCGAATGATGACAAGAACGTGTTCATGGAAATCCGTGGAGCTGCAGGTGGAGATGAAGCAGCCTTGTTTGCCGGAGATCTTTACCGCATGTATTCTCGCTATGCAGAGCAGTATGGGTGGAAAACGGAAGTTATGGAAGCGAGCACCACAGGGGTTGGTGGGTACAAGGAAATTATCTTCATGATTAATGGAAATGGCGCGTACTCTAAATTGAAGTTTGAAAACGGGGCACATCGTGTGCAACGTGTTCCAGAGACTGAATCAGGTGGACGTATTCACACCTCCACTGCTACAGTTGCTGTACTTCCAGAAGCTGAAGAAGTGGAAATAGATATCAACGAAAAAGATATTCGAGTGGATACCTTTGCATCTAGTGGACCAGGTGGGCAAAGTGTGAACACGACCATGTCAGCGGTTCGACTAACGCACGTTCCAACAGGAGTTGTCGTGTCGATTCAGGATGAAAAGTCGCAAATTAAGAACAAAGAAAAAGCAATGAAGGTGCTTCGTGCTCGTATTTATGATAAATACCAACAGGAAGCCCAGGCAGAAATTGATGAGAACCGTAAATCAGCTGTGGGTACAGGGGATCGTTCTGAACGTATCAGAACGTACAACTTTCCACAAAATCGTGTAACAGACCATCGAATTGGCTTAACCATTCAAAAACTGGACCAGATTTTACAAGGTAAGCTGGATGAGTTTATTGATGCCTTATTAGTAGAAGAACAAACCAAGAAATTAGAGCAAATTGGTGAATAGTATGAATTCACTTAAACAATATGAAGTCCTTCAATGGGCTTCTCTTTTTTTAGAAGAACATCAACGTGAAGCCGGGGTGGCGCAAATATTGTTACAGCATTATCTTGGCAAAGATCGGGCGCAATTTTATGCAGATATGCAAGAGAAGGTGCCAGAAGCATTAGTGGAGCGTTTTGAACGTGATATTAAAGAGCATGCACGTACTGGTGTCCCTGTTCAGCATTTGATTGGAGAGGAAATATTTTTTGATAGAAGTTTTAAGGTGACGCGAGATGTATTAATTCCCCGTCCTGAAACAGAAGAGCTTGTCCAGCATGTGATTAAAAATGTGCCTAAAGAAGCTCCGGTTACCATTGTAGATGTAGGGACAGGAAGTGGCATTATTGGAATTACACTTGCTCTTGAGCTTCCGCATGCCACCGTTTATGCGACAGATATTTCTCCTGAGGCGTTAGCAATTGCCAAACGGAATGCGACAGAGCATGGAGCAGCTGTCAGCTTTTTGCAGGGGAATTTCTTGCAACCACTGCTAGACGCAGGTGTTAAGGTAGATGTGCTAGTTTCCAACCCTCCTTACATCGCAAGGAAGGAAGCGGCGTCTCTATCGGACACTGTCAAAAATTTTGATCCAGAGCTAGCTCTTTTTGCAGATGAGGAAGGGCTTGCTGCATATAAGGTGATCACAAAGCAGGCAAGAGCTATATTGCGGCCTGGAGGTAGTATCGCCTATGAAATTGGCCACGAACAAGCTGGAGAAGTTACTACTATTATTAAAAAAGAATTCCCTTCTTCACATGTCTCAACCGTTAAAGACATTAATGGCAAGGATCGTATTTTAGCAGCAGCCCTTTCATAGGGCTGTTTTTTTACTAAATTCAGCGCCTTACATATAATTAAAACTATTTTTTTAGATTAATAGTTTAAAATGGTTCGCCCCTGACCATACTGTTGCTAGTACAAACAGTTGGAAGGGGTTTTTATGTTGAAGAAACTAGTAATGTTTGCATTTATACTTCTTATATTATTTATTACGTTTCCATTGGTTGGGATAGGCAAGTTTAAAGAGGAACAGGCAGGGATTGATTATCAGGTGATCCCTGACGATGCCATTAGATTAAGGATTTTAGCAAATAGTGATCGTGAGGAAGACCAGGCGCTTAAAAGAAAGGTACGTGACGAAGTAAATGAAGTTATTACAGAATGGGTGGAAGATATAACGGAGATTGAGAAAGCACGTCAATTAATTGAAACTCGCATCCCGGAAATTGAAGGTATTGTACAAGATGTTTTAAAAGAAGAAGGCTCAAACAGCTCCTTTGAGGTTGAGTATGGTTCTAACGTAACTTTCCCTACGAAGCTATATGGCGACTATGTCTACCCTGCTGGCGAATATGAAGCAGTTCTTATTACGATTGGTGAAGGAAAGGGAGATAATTGGTGGTGTGTTTTGTTCCCGCCTCTTTGTTTTCTAGATTTCTCGAATGGCACAAGTGTTGCGTCTGCAGAGGAGTCTGAAGAGGAAGAGCAGGTGGAAGAAGAGGCAGAGGTGAAATTTTTTCTATTTGAATGGTTTGGTTGGTCATAAACATTTCACTTCAGCATAAACTAGAGTAATATAACGGAACCTATTAAAAATAGTAGAGGTGATTGAATATGAAACTAATCCCAGCAAAACAAGTGGATATAAAGAAGTTAGAGGGTTTTTTGGATAAGAATGAAAGTGTTAATAAAGCAAGTTTAGTAAGATCAGGTTATGTGGTACAGATAGATGATGAGGTAGTGGGCTGTTTTTCATTGGAAATGCTTGAGGATGGAATCTATTGGTTGAAGCAATTATATATTACGCAGCAACATGCATCGAAGCTCCCTGTACTACTAGAAGCAATTCTTACCCTTGCAAAGCAGCAACAAGCAAAAAGTGTTTATGTCCACAGCCACCAACCAGTCGTGGATATTTTATTAGAAGCATTACAATTTCATCCACAGAAAGAAAAGATGTTCGTGGATAAGTATACAGCAGAAGAAGGAAATTGGTGGTTATACCATGTTTCTTAATGAAATATTCAGTTATCAACAGAATCAGTGGATAACCTGTGTGAAAACTGTGTATAAGTAGGTTAAAATGTTTATAACCACTCCCAAGTTGAGGATAACTTCTCTTATAAAAAGAAAAGCCTGTGGATAACCATAGGCTTTTTGTGTTATGTTAGGCTGGGTAACGATGAGTAATGTGGATGAATGGAAGTCATTGTTAAATCTCTTTTATATATAATTGCAATTTCACTTAGTTGAGACCCCTACCCACCCATGTGAGATTCTCCGAAGCAAGGATGCGTGCTTTGCGAAATATCGGGGAATCTACTAAAATGGGTACAGGAAAAGAGGGACATGAATGGAAACGAAACGATGGTTTGCAATAGATAATCTACAGGATAAACAGGAAGCAATTCAGGCTGCTGCTGCGTTATTAAAGGCTGGGGAAGCGGTAGCGTTTCCCACTGAAACCGTCTATGGGTTAGGTGCAGATGCAACAAATGAATTGGCTGTAAATAAAATATTTGAAGCAAAGGGGCGTCCACAGGACAATCCACTCATTGTGCACGTCGCAACAACACAACAGCTTAAAGAGCTTGTGTCAGAGGTTCCACCATATGTGGATAAGCTGTTAGAAGCGTTCACACCCGGGCCTTTGACATTTGTACTGCCTAGTAATGGGCGATGTGCCGATAATGTTACCGCAGGTCTTGATTCTGTGGGGGTAAGGATTCCTGACCATCCAGCTGCTTTATCGCTATTAAAGCAAGCTGCTGTGCCAGTTGCAGCACCGAGCGCAAATTTATCTGGTAAACCAAGCCCGACCTCAGCAGATCATGTATGGGCAGATTTGCAAGGAAGGATTGCTGGAGTCCTTGACGGAGGTGCAACAGGTGTTGGTGTGGAGTCAACTGTGCTGGATTGTACCCAGCCTATCCCCATTATCCTTAGGCCTGGTGGAATTGCGATAGAACAATTGGAACAAGTCGTGGGAACGGTGATGGTGGACCCTGGTTTGGCAAATGAACATGAGCGTCCAAGATCTCCCGGCATGAAGTACAGACATTACTCTCCTGATGCTCCGTTATGGCTGGTAAAGGGCTCGGCAGATAAACTTCAACAAGTGGTTTATAAAGAAAGTCAAAAAGGGCAGCGCGTTGGGGTAATGGCAGCAAGTGGAACTATCGCGAGGATCGAGGCAGATTTAAAGAAAGATTTGGGTGCTAGCCTCGAATCTGTAGCTACGGCGCTTTACGATGCTTTAAGGATGTTTAATTCCCAACATGTGGATCTTATTATCTGTGAAGCATTTTCTGAAGAAGGAATCGGCCAGGCGGTTATGAACCGATTAAAAAAAGCGGCTAGCCATTATATTGAGTAGTAATTAAAGGGTTGTCCTCATAATCCTTCTTGGGCATGCATATAGTTTAAAAGCATGCTCAAGGAGGATCGTAATGTCAGGATATCTTGGTGAATTTATATCAATTTTATTTCTAGCTTTGGCGCTTGGTATGGATGCATTTTCTGTAGGCCTGGGCCTTGGAATGCAGCGGCTACGTCTAAAACGCATTGCCCTAATTGGGATTGTTGTTGGTATTTTTCACATATTAATGCCATTTATAGGAATTCTAATCGGGAAGTTTATATCAGAAGGTATTGGGCAAATAACCATTTTGCTAGGTGGGCTATTGTTAGTGGGGATTGGGGCGCAAATGCTCTTCTCTGCGTTTAATCATGAAGTGAAAAAGGTGATACAGCCTATTGGCACAGGGCTGCTCCTCCTTTCTTTTAGTATTAGCATTGATAGCTTTTCTGTAGGATTAGGACTCGGAATGTCAGGTGTAAAAACGGCCCTTGTGTTATTTATGTTTGGGGCAGCGAGTATGGTGCTCTCATGGATTGGTATGCTGCTTGGGAAGAAGGTCCGTGGGTTACTAGGGGCGTATAGTGAAATCCTCGGTGGCAGCATTCTCATAGCATTTGGGTTAAAAATAATATTTGGCTAAAAGCGAAGAGCTTAGACGTTGTCTAGGCTTTTTTTTATGAAATAAGTAAGTATAATAATTTGCTGTATAATGTTCTTAGACAGAAACAGCCACATCCAGCTCCAGCGCCCAGAGACTAGCGAGACTTCCCTCACCTCCGTACGATAAGTCAACATCAGCTCCCTACGGTCGCTGTGTTTCCTTTATCTCCTGCGGCTCAGTCCAGTCCGTACGTCTCTAAACGGGCGCTTGCGCTTTTGTTCTTCTTAGTGAAACTGACATGCACTCTTCATTTGTGCTATATTTAAGAGAGAGATTTTTTAGCGGAGGTTCATTTATGAAGATATTATTTGTCTGTACGGGGAATACATGCCGAAGTCCAATGGCTGAGGCCCTTGTGAAGCAAAATATACCGGAAGCAGAAGTACAATCGGCTGGAATTTATGCAGGTACTGGAGATCGGGCGAATGTAAATACGGTAGAAGTATTAAAAAAGCGCGGGATAGATCTTCAACATAACACGCAGCCTGTAACAGAGAGCCTGCTCCATTGGGCGGATGTGGTGCTGACAATGACGACCCAGCATAAGCAATCACTGATTATGACCTTTCCAGGCTTTCAGGATAAGTATTTTACCTTAAAGGAATATGTCTCCGAGTCAGATAAAAAAGTATGGAATGAGCTGAAAAAAGCGTATGCAGACTATGAAGAAAAACGGTCTTTGTTCATCCAGCAAAATCAGCATAAATTAGATAACCTGCGCCTTGATAAAGAGTTAAGGAAGTTTTTAAAAGATGACCTTCAGCAAATAAGGAGTTTGGAGGCAATGCTAATTAATTATGATATTTCCGATCCATTTGGTGGTAGTGTCGAGGTTTATCAAAAAACGTTAGATGAGATGGAAGGATATGTTCAACTTCTTAAGAACAAGGTTAAGTAAGGCAGAAGATTTTATGTAAAATGAAACATAAAGGGGAGAGATTCACAATGAAGGTAATCATCACTGCAGATCATGCTGGCATGACAGTTCGTAATGTAGTAAAAAGCTTATTAGAGGAAAAAGGCATTGAGTATGAGGATACTGGCTGTAGCTGTGAGTCCTCCGTTGATTACCCTGATTATGCTTTACCTGCAGCAGAGCGAGTGGCTAACGGGGAATTTGATCGAGGAATTTTCATTTGTGGAACAGGGATTGGGATGTCGATTGCAGCGAATAAGGTGAAAGGAATTCGTTGTGCCTTGACCCATGATATTTATTCAGCAAGATTAACGAGAGAACACAATGACTCGAATGTTTTAGCGCTTGGGGAGCGTGTAATAGGACCAGATCTGGCCCGCGAGGTAGCAAAAGTATGGCTGGAAACAGAGTTCCAAGGTGGGCGCCACGGAAATCGTATCGGAAAAATTGATACCTATGAAGGTAACGAAGCATAAACGTCGATAGAAACCAAGCAAATTGAGGTGGATAACATGACGGAATTCTATGAAAGCCTTAAAGCAGAGCTCTCAGAAATTGTTCAGGAATGGAGCGACGGGGATTATTTGCAACCTAACCGTCCTTTTGTAATTGGCTGCTCGACAAGTGAAATAGCAGGGGAGCGCATTGGTACATCTGGAAGTGAGGCAATTGCCGAAATTGTTTTTCAGGCGATACAAGAATTACAGCATAAAACAGGGGTCCTTCCTGTGTTTCAATGCTGTGAGCACCTTAATCGAGCGCTCGTGATGGAACGAGATGTCATGGAAAAGCTGCATCTGGAAGAAGTTTCTGTCATACCGGTACGAACCGCGGGTGGTGCGATGGCGTCTTATGCTTTTGGGCATTTTCAAAACCCTGTAGTGGTGGAGGCGATACAGGCACACGCCGGCATGGATATTGGGGAGACGATGATCGGCATGCATTTACGTCGTGTTGCTGTCCCATTAAGGTTTAAACAGCGTTTTGCTGGAAAAGCACGTGTAACCACTGCGATGACAAGGCCTAAATTGATCGGTGGGCAACGTGCGCAATATGAACGTATACAAGCTAATACTAGCTGTAAATAAATGTACATAGGGGGCTTTTTGTATGGAACATGTAAAACAAGCAGACAAGGAAATTTTTGAGGCAATAAGGGCAGAAAAAACGCGTCAACAAGAGAAAATCGAGTTAATTGCCTCTGAGAATTTTGTATCTGAAGCAGTAATGGAAGCAATGGGTTCTGTGTTAACTAATAAATATGCAGAAGGCTATCCAGGCAGAAGATACTATGGCGGTTGTGAGCATGTTGATGTCGTAGAAAATCTTGCACGCGATCGAGCAAAACTTTTATTTGGTGCAGAACATGTCAATGTTCAACCACATTCCGGAGCACAGGCAAATATGGCTGTTTATTTTACCGTACTGGAGCCTGGTGATACGGTGCTTGGCATGAACCTAAACCATGGGGGACACCTTACACATGGAAGTTCCGTGAATTTTAGTGGAACATTGTACAACTTTGTGGATTACGGGGTTGATAAAGAAACCGAACAGCTTGATTATGCGACAGTACTTGAAAAAGCAATGGAAGTAAAACCGAAATTAATTGTTGCAGGAGCGAGTGCTTATTCTCGTATTATTGATTTCTCGAAGTTCCGTGAGATAGCCGATGCGGTTGGAGCCTACTTGATGGTTGATATGGCACACATTGCTGGACTTGTTGCTACAGGCCTTCATCCAAACCCAGTTCCTTATGCTGATTTTGTCACAACGACAACGCATAAGACATTACGTGGACCTAGAGGTGGGATGATTCTATGTAAGGAAGAGTATGCGAAGAAAATAGACAAATCTGTGTTCCCTGGAATGCAAGGTGGTCCACTTATGCATATTATTGCAGCGAAGGCTGTATCGTTTAAAGAAGCATTATCCGATGAATTTAACACATACACGAAGCAAATTATTCACAATGCCCAAACGCTAAGCAAAGCCTTAAATAATGAAGGGGTACGCATTGTTTCCGGTGGTACGGATAACCATCTTCTCCTATTGGATGTTACGCCATTAGGGCTTACCGGTAAGGTTGCCGAAAAGGTATTAGATGACATTGGCATTACGACAAATAAAAATACAATTCCATTTGATACAGAAAGCCCATTCATAACGAGTGGTGTTCGTGTGGGGACAGCTGCCGTAACCTCACGTGGTTTTGGGGAAGAAGAAATGAATGAGATTGCTTCCATTATTTCACTAACCTTAAAAAATCATGAGGATACAGCGAAGCTAGAAGAAGCGAAGGAACGTGTCGCAAAGCTTACATCTAAATTGCCACTCTATGCATAATATAATGGGTGTCCTTTTTGGGCATCCTTTTTCTATGGTGATTTTTAATTAGGGATTTGTTTTTTAACTTGAAAGCAGGCTTATTTTTCAGTACAATTTGAAGGATGTATTAATTCTAAAGGAGTGATCGGCAAAATGGGTAACGTATTCGTACTGGATCATCCACTAATCCAGCATAAACTAACGTACATACGAAATAAGGAGACGGGAACGAAGGAGTTTCGTGAACTGGTGGACGAAGTCGCGATGCTTATGGCTTTTGAGATTACGCGTAATTTGCCGTTACAGGATAAGACAATTGAAACACCTGTAGTGGAAACAAAAGCGAAGGTGCTTTCAGGTAAAAAAATTGGCCTAGTCCCGATATTGCGCGCCGGACTGGGAATGGTTGACGGGGTGTTAAAATTAATCCCTGCTGCTAAAGTAGGCCATGTTGGACTATATCGTGACCCTGAAACATTGCAGCCTGTTGAATATTATATTAAACTGCCTTCCGATATTAATGAACGTGAACTAATTGTAATTGATCCCATGTTGGCAACTGGTGGGTCTGCCAATGATGCAATTCATTCCTTGAAAAAGCGTGGAGCGGAAAATATCCGTCTTATGTGTCTAGTAGCAGCCCCAGAAGGTGTGGAAGTTATTAAAGAAGAGCATCCGGACGTGGATATTTACCTAGGTGCCCTAGATGAAAAGCTTGATGAAAAAGGCTATATTGTTCCAGGTCTTGGCGATGCTGGTGACAGGTTATTTGGTACAAAATAAAGGACAAGCTTTATAGACGACAGGTATAAATTGCTTCTAGGAAAGCTAAAGGTTTTCCGCATAAGCATTAAATTTTATCCCACCTAAACTGGCAGTAAGACCCTCACTTCAAGAATGCGGGAAACAATCAAGCATTCTAAGTGGGGGATAAACTGCCAGTAAAGGTCCGATTCGTTCAACTAACATTTGGTGGGGGAGAAAGGGAAAACCCCACCAAATGAAGTTTTACTTTATCTCTAATATCTTTAAGGTAATAGCCGGGCAAATTCGAATTCCAAAGTGAGTTCGAAATGCCCGGCTTTTTGTTATCTAAATGCATTTAGAGAAGAAAGTGTATAACCCGCTTTTTGTTCTGTATAAATGTCATCCTTTTCTCAAAAACTAATAGGAAAAGGAGTGGTTGGAATGCGGTATGTTTTCGGGGTAGTATGTTTAATGCTTCTGATGTTATCTTCTCCACAGTCGCTACATGCGCAAGATGATACGAAACAGTCGCTCATTATTGAGGTCACTGGTGACCCGGAAATACATAAAAAATATATCGAAGCACATCATCCATTTGTAGACGTGGTTGCTTCCTATGAAACGCTCTTTAAGGGACTGGCGCTCCAAGGCTCCCCAGAGAAGCTCGCTAAAATGGATGCCCTTCCTTTTATCAAATCCGTCCATGCCGTGCAACAATACAGTGTGGCCGATGCTCCCATAACACAAAAGGATGCCATACCAAAAGATGCTGTATTTGCGGAAGCATTTAATAATACGAGCTATACGGGAAAAGGGGTAAAGGTAGGTGTCGTCGATACGGGTGTGGATTATACCCACCCCGATTTAAAGGACAACTATGTAAAGGGCTATGATGTGGTAGACCTTGATGAGGACCCAATGGAGACACAACCAAGCCAAGGTCTTCCAACCATGCATGGTTCACATGTTGCTGGGATTATTGCAGCAGATGGAGAAGTAAAAGGCGTTGCTCCAGATGCAGAAATCTATGGTTATCGAGCGCTAGGCCCTGGGGGGAGTGGGACATCCATTCAGGTCATTGCCGCAATGGAACAGGCCGTTAAAGATGGCGTTGATGTCATGAACCTTTCCTTAGGTAATAATGTGAATGGACCAGATTATCCAACAAGTATTGCAGTAAATCGTGCAGCGGAATTAGGCGTAGCCGTTGTGATAGCGAACGGAAATAATGGTCCAGCTGAATGGACAGTAGGTTCTCCTGCAACTGCTTCAAAAGCTATTTCAGTTGGTGCTACAAGCCCCGCTAAGCTTGACCCTTATCTTTATGCTAAGTGGGAGGATAAAGAAATTCAAATTAATAACATGGTTGGTTCGGTGCCGTGGGAATTGGATACCTATTATAAAATAGCTGTGGAAGGGCAAGACTTTTCAAGAAAAATTGCGGTATTACATCGGGGAAAGGTTCCATTTTACGATATGGCGAAACAAGCAGAGAAAGAAGGAGCCGTAGCTGCTATTATCGTTAATAATGAAGATGCTCCGTTTCAAGGCTCTGTTGCTAATGCAGAAGAACCTGTAACCATTCCTGTTGCTTCCATTTCTAAACAAGATGGAAAGTGGTTGGAAGCAAAAGCAAAATCGCAAACCCTCCAACTAGATACAGCATATAAAAAGCTTCCTATGTCGGTTGCAGATTTTAGCTCTCGGGGACCTGTTACAATCAATTGGGACATTAAGCCGGATGTCCTTGCACCGGGAACCAATATTGTAAGCACGGTACCTGGTGGCTATCAAGCCTTACAAGGAACGAGTATGGCAGCACCACATGTGGCAGGTGCAATTGCTCTAATCAAAGAAGCAAAACCTGATTGGACGAATGACCAGATCATTGGCGCTCTGAAAACCACGGCATGGAAAATGCGACATGATGATAAAGAAGTAGCTCCCATTATGCAGGGCTCAGGGGTAATGGACACGAACGAGGCAATCCATGCGACGACTATTATTGATGATCCCGCATTATCCTATGGAAAGTTTTCGAACTACAGAGAAGAAAAAACAAAGCAACTCCGCATTACGAATCGCGCGGCTGAACCAAAGGATTATACTTTTGTTATTCCAAAAAAGGAAAGTGGATTACAATGGACCCTCCCTCAAACATTTAGGCTGGATCCAGGCGAAGAAAGATCAATCCCTGTAAGCTTGGCTGTAACATCGGAACAATTGCAAGAAGGAGTCCACCAAGGATGGCTAACGTTAGAAGAGGGGGGAACTAGCTACAAGCTTCCTTACTTATTTTTAAATAGAAAAGCAAATGACCCAAAAGCGATGGGATTTGAATTTTCACTAGAGGCATTTTCCGATAAGGATTACTCGTATCATCTCTATTTGGCGGAATCCGCTGTCAGTGCAAAAGTTGATTTATATGACCCAGACAGCCTGTTATTTGAACGGACGCTTCTAACATTAGATGAAGCAGTCACTGGTGACAATAAAGGAACCTTAAGCAAAAGAGAAGTAGGGGATGCTGGTCACTATATGGCACTTATCACGGTCAAACTGGAGGATGGCACCTATGAATCCTATCAGACAGAATTGATGATAAAGTAAAACTCGCCAGGTCGTTCACAAAAATGTCACGAATTAGCAGCTGAAAATAATATATAATAGGAAGGAAGGCATTCAGGATAAAGAAGTGCCCCCTTCCTGAAACTTCCACAGCATGCATATCCAAACGAAACAAGGGAACATTACCATACGAACTGGTAATTCAGCCCATACGGGAACCTTTTGTCGCATGTAAGGTTTTCGAGTAGGTGCTTGAATAGATTGTCCACATTCATGGCATCAGGAGAATTTTTCTCTGTGTTTATTCCTTAAATAAGTTCCTCTGGAATAGACATAAATCTATCAAAAAATGGTACTAATTTGGAAAAAATCGTTAAATCAAAAAACATTCTAATAACTAATTGACAATAGATAGGGGCTATTGTACACTTGCTTAGTGTGGGGGATGTGATAATTTCACAATCACTGCAAAACATCCAAAACTTCACCATGCGCGCATTTCTCCAGCATTTTTCATTCTCTTAATCTAGTACATAGAAATCCTTTCTAACGTGTATAGAAGGGGGATCGACAGGTTTTTCAATAGAGCAGTATAGCATGCTGTGAAACCGAAACCATTTGCTTGAACGCTGGTGTGACAACGATTCTATCGTTTTGGATTTTTAGGAGAGTAGAGTAAATATGTTTGATTACGAAAGTATGGTTACGCGGCAGCGTAAATGGATGCTCTATCTTCTTGCAATAATGGTGCTTGGAGCCGGATTTTTGCCCCATCCACGTATTTTTAATGGTCTTATTTTAGGTGCCATCATTAGCTTCTATAATTTATGGTTGCTACAGCATAAAACGACAACACTCGCCAATGCTGTTGCGGCAAATCATAAAGTCAGAGGCGGACTCGGTACTTTCTCAAGACTCGCAGCAGTCATGTTAGCAGTTTTAATTGCTTTACGATTTGAAGAACACTTCCATATTATCGCAGTAGTGGTAGGAATCGTTTCTTCTTATGTCGTGTTAGGGCTGGACTTGACATTGCGAATGATCTCCTACAAAGGAAAGAATAAGGAGAGCTAGCGTATTTCGTTTTAGCTTCAAATGATGGGATAGTAAAGGGGTGATGAATTTGAATCATACAGCTCCAATAGTTGAAGATGTGTTCGGTATCTCATGGCTTGATTTTAACTTGGCAAACGTTCTCATGATCGCTGTTTCCTCAGCAATCGTCTTTATTTTAAGTGTACTAGCCAGCCGTAAATTACAAATGAAGCCTACCGGATTACAAAATTTCATGGAGTGGATTGTTGACTTTGTAAAAGGAATTGTTAATGACACCATGGACTGGAAAACAGGTAAGATGTTCTTGCCATTAGGCTTAACCCTAATCACCTATATCCTCGTAAGTAACTTACTAGGGGTAGCAACAGTAGGGGTAGTTGGTCACGATCTATGGTGGAAATCACCTACAGCAGATGCAAGTTTAACTTTAACGCTATCAGCGATGGTTGTGGTTATGACGCATTTCTATGGTGTGAAGATCCAGGGGACAAAGCATTATCTAAAAGGTTATGTAAGCCCAGTACCACTAATGTTACCTTTTAAAATAATTGAAGAGTTTACCAATACGTTGACGTTAGGTCTTCGTTTGTTTGGTAACATTTATGCAGGGGAAGTATTGCTTGCATTACTGGTAGGTTTAGCAGGTTCCGGATTCCTAGGATTCTTAGGTGCCGCTGCTCCAATGATTGTTTGGCAAGGATTTAGCGTATTTATCGGCGCAATTCAGGCATTTGTATTTACGATGTTAACAATGGTTTACATGTCTCATAAAGTGAGCAGTGACCATTAATAAAAACATAAAAACTAAGGTTTATTATAAAAGGAGGAAGTTTAAATGGCAGCTTTAGCAGCAGCAATAGCAATTGGATTGGCAGCATTAGGTGCTGGTCTTGGTAACGGTATGATCGTAAGTAAAACAGTTGAGGGGATTGCACGTCAACCAGAACTTAAAGGTTCATTACAAGGTACAATGTTTATTGGTGTGGCACTAGTAGAGGCGATTCCAATCATCGCAGCGGTTATCGCATTCATGGCTATTTTCATGTAAACTAACGTCCTTCATAGGATCAAAATGGCGAGGATTAGTAACAAGAGTCTTCGCCATTGCTTTATGTATGTCTATAAAGAACGACCTGAATAGATATGGAAAACCGTGAAAGGAGTGAAATGAGTGTATTCATATATTGACGTATTGACAGTAGGAGCGAGCGTTGGCGGATTTAGAGTTGGAGACATGCTTATACAATTGTTTTTCTTCCTAGTCTTACTATTCTTCGTGAAAAAGTTTGCTTGGGGCCCTGTTATGAACATGATGCAAAAGCGTGAAGAGTACGTAGCGGGCGAAATAGAATCTGCTGAAAAAAGTAGACAGGAAGCAGAAAGAGCATCCAAGGAAGCGGCAGAACAGCTCAAACAGACAAAGCAGGAAGCCCAGAAAATTATAGAAGATGCTAAGGCGGCAGGGACAACGCAACAAGAGAGTATTATCGCGGCAGCCCGTGCTGAAGCTGAAAAAATTAAGCTGGATGCGCAAGCTGATATTCAAAACGAAAAAGAAAGAGCGTTACAAGCTCTGCAAGATAAAGTAGCGTCACTATCCGTATTAATTGCTAGCAAGGTTATTGAGAAAGAAATTAATGAGCAAGACCAAGAAAAGCTGATTAATGATTACATTAAAGAGGCAGGAGAAGAGCTATGAGCAATCAATCAACAGTAGCGAAACGTTACGCAGAAGCTCTTTACCAGCTAGGTATCGAAAAGGCTCTTTTGGATCAATTTAGAGATGAGATGCTCACTGTAAAAGAAGTATTTCAACAAAATAATGAACTGTATACATTCCTGACGCATCCTCGTATAAAGAAAGAGGACAAGAAAAAGGTAGTGGGAATTCCCTTTCAAGGTCTACATAAGGATATCGTAAATACACTGAATCTACTTGTGGAACGGCAACGGGTGGAGGCAATTCCAGCCATTATCGATCATTTTATCCATCTAGTAAATGATGCCAAAGGAATAGCAGAAGCTACAGTATACTCCGTTCGGGAATTATCGGATAAGGAACGCAGTGAGCTTGAATTTTCGTTTGCTAAGCGGTTTAACCGTACAGCTCTAAAACTTCAAAATGTTGTAGATCCAACGATGATCGGCGGGATTAAAATCCGTGTCGGCAATACGATCTATGATGGATCTATCCGTGGGAAGTTAAACAGACTCGAGCGAAATATTGTATCTGCAAACAAATGAGGACAGGGGTGAAATGGTATGAGCATTAAAGCTGAGGAAATCAGTAAGTTGATAAAACAACAAATCGAAAATTTCGATTCTGATATTGAAGTAAGTGATGTCGGCACAGTTATTGAGATTGGTGACGGTATCGCACGTGCTCACGGACTAGATAACGTAATGGCCGGAGAGCTTCTTGAGTTTTCAAATGGTGTAATGGGTATGGCACAAAACCTTGAGGAAAGCAATGTAGGTATTGTTATTCTGGGGCCATACACAGAGATTAAAGAAGGCGATGAAGTACGTCGAACAGGACGTATTATGCAAGTACCAGTTGGTGAAGAGTTAATAGGCCGTGTGGTGAATCCACTAGGACAGCCAATCGATGGAAAAGGTGTTATTGAAACATCGAAGACACGACCAATCGAAGGTGCTGCACCGGGAGTAATGGATCGTAAATCAGTTGATGAACCATTACAAACAGGTATTAAAGCAATCGATGCGCTTGTACCAATTGGTAGAGGACAGCGTGAGCTTATTATCGGAGACCGCCAAACAGGAAAAACGACGGTTGCTGTTGATACCATTTTGAACCAGGCTGACCAGGATATGATTTGTATCTATGTAGCTATTGGCCAAAAAGAATCAACTGTAAGAAGTACAGTGGAAACGTTCCGTCGCTATGGTGCATTGGATTACACCATCGTTGTTTCTGCTGGTGCGTCAGATCCTGCTCCATTGCTATACCTTGCGCCATATGCGGGTGTATCCATGGGTGAAGAATTCATGTATAACGGAAAGCATGTGCTTGTCGTTTATGATGATCTTTCGAAACAGGCTTCTGCATATAGAGAACTATCCTTGCTACTACGTCGCCCACCGGGCCGTGAAGCATTCCCAGGGGATGTATTCTACTTACACTCTCGTTTACTAGAGCGTGCAGCAAAGCTTAATGATGCACTTGGAGGCGGGTCTCTAACAGCATTGCCATTCGTAGAAACACAAGCAGGAGATATCTCTGCTTATATCCCGACAAACGTTATTTCCATTACAGATGGACAGATTTTCTTACAATCTGATCTGTTCTTCTCCGGTGTACGCCCAGCGATCAACGCAGGACTTTCCGTATCCCGAGTAGGTGGATCAGCACAAATTAAAGCAATGAAAAAGGTTGCAGGTACCCTTCGTCTTGACCTTGCATCCTTCCGTGAACTAGAGGCTTTCTCTCAATTCGGCTCAGACTTGGATAAAGCGACACAAGCGAAACTGAACCGTGGAGCAAGAACGGTAGAAGTGTTAAAGCAAGGATTGCACAAACCTTTAGTTGTAGAAAAACAGGTAATGATCATCTATGCTCTAACAAAAGGATTCTTGGATGATATTGCTGTAGAAGATATTACACGCTTTGAAGATGAATTCCATGTATGGCTTGATCAAAATAGCAAAGAGTTGCTTGCATCCATTCGCGATACAGGAAAACTCCCTGAAGCTGAAGATATGAACAATGCAATTGAACAGTTTAAAAAGACATTTTTACCAACAGAATAGTCGATAGATAAGCCGGATATTTAAAAATGAACAGGGCAATGAACAGCAGGTTTTGGAAGCTGAGAGCGTTTTGGACACTTTGCCTCCTTCCTGCGTCTATCTCTGTTGTGAAAGGGTGGTGAAAAAGCTTGGCATCACTTAGAGATATAAAGGGTAGGATTGATTCCACCAAAAAGACAAAGCAAATTACCAAAGCAATGGAAATGGTTTCTGCCTCAAAAATGAGTAAAGCAGAACAAAATGCAAAGGCATTTGTTCCATATGGTGAGAAAATTCAAGAAGTAGTGAAAAGCATTGCGACAAATAATCCTGATGCGACACATCCTATGCTGCAAAAGCGAGAGGTTAAGAAAACGGGATATCTAGTCATTACCTCGGATAGAGGCCTTGCTGGTGCTTATAACAGTAGCGTGCTAAGAAATTTATATCAGACTATCCAAGATAAGCATCAATCTACAGATGAATATACGGTGATAGCCATTGGCCGTATGGGGTATGATTTTTGTCGAAAAAGAGGTATACCTGTAGCTAAAAGCATTCTTGGACTAGCAGACCAGCCTAATTTTTCGGAAATTAAAGAACTTGCCTCTGAAACGGTACAGATGTTTAGTGATGGAGAGATTGATGAACTTAACATCATTTATAACCACTATGTAAGTGCGATCTCTCAACAGGTAACTACGACTAAGTTATTGCCGATTACGGACATGGAAACAGCTGGATCGGCTTCAATTAGCGAGTATGAATATGAGCCGAACCAGGAACAAATTTTGAATGTGCTTTTACCACAATATGCAGAAAGCCTCATTTACGGGGCGCTGCTTGATGGGAAAGCAAGTGAACATGCTGCTCGTATGACAGCTATGCGCAGTGCGACAGATAATGCTGATGAACTCATTGGTGATCTAACATTATCCTATAACCGTGCACGTCAGGCAGCAATCACACAAGAAATCACAGAAATCATTGGTGGCGTAGCAGCACTCGAATAGACAACAAACATATTGAATAAGGAAATCCTGACCTCATAGAAACGATGAGCAGTAAACAGGATTTCTTCAAGGAAGATAGGAGGGAAATCGATGAGCAAAGGACACGTTACACAAGTAATGGGACCTGTCGTTGACGTTAAATTTGAAGACGGTCAGCTTCCAGCTATTTATAACGCGTTAACAGTTAAAACTGAGGCGGAAGGCGACATCCAAGCGATCGACCTAACATTGGAGGTTGCACTACATCTCGGTGATAAAAGCGTCCGCACCATTGCTATGTCATCTACTGATGGCGTAAAGCGTGGAATGCCAGTAGAGAATCAAAACAGACCAATTTCTGTTCCTGTAGGGGAAGAAACGCTTGGTCGTGTATTTAATGTGCTTGGTGAGAACATCGATTTAGATGAACCTTTGGCAACTGACGTTAGGGTTGATCCAATTCACCGTGAGGCACCGAAATTTGAAAACCTTTCAACACAAACAGAAATTCTGGAAACAGGAATTAAAGTTGTAGATTTACTTGCCCCTTATATTAAAGGTGGTAAAATCGGCTTGTTTGGTGGAGCCGGAGTAGGTAAAACAGTACTTATTCAGGAGTTAATTAATAATATTGCCCAGGAGCACGGTGGACTTTCTGTATTTGCCGGTGTTGGGGAGCGTACTCGTGAAGGGAACGACCTTTATTTTGAAATGAAGGACTCAGGAGTTATTGCGAAAACTGCGATGGTATTCGGTCAGATGAACGAGCCACCTGGAGCGCGTATGCGTGTTGCGCTTACTGGTCTAACCATGGCTGAATATTTCCGTGATGAGCAAGGCGCAGACGTATTATTCTTCGTGGATAATATTTACCGTTTCACTCAAGCTGGTTCTGAGGTATCCGCCCTTCTTGGACGTATGCCATCAGCCGTTGGTTATCAGCCAACACTTGCGACAGAGATGGGACAACTGCAAGAGCGTATTACGTCAACTGACAAAGGTTCTGTTACATCTATTCAGGCGATTTATGTACCTGCGGATGACTATACAGACCCGGCACCAGCGACAACATTCGCTCACTTGGATGCAACAACAAACCTTGATCGTAAACTTTCTGAACAAGGTATTTACCCTGCGGTAGATCCACTTGCATCCACTTCTCGTGCGCTTGATCCGGAAGTTGTTGGAGATGAACACTATGAAGTGGCACGTGAAGTACAGCGTACCCTTCAACGTTATAAAGAATTACAGGATATTATTGCCATTCTTGGTATGGATGAACTAGGTGACGAAGATAAGCTTGTGGTAGCCCGAGCTCGCCGTGTTCAATTCTTCTTGTCCCAAAACTTCCACGTTGCGGAACAGTTTACAGGACAAAAAGGTTCTTATGTGCCAGTATCTGAAACGGTAAAAGGATTCAAAGAAATATTGGATGGGAAATATGATGACCTTCCAGAGGATGCTTTCCGTTTAGTTGGGCGCATTGAAGAAGTAGTAGAAAAAGCACAAGGTATGGAATAAAAGATGACAGGTGAAAGGGTGAGTGGCCATCAAACTGGTGACTCTCGCCTTCATTGCCGTTCTAAGGAGGGGTTACATTGAAAACACTAACTGTGAGTGTTGTTACTCCTGATGGTCCAGTATTGGAAGAAGATTATGAAATGGTTAGCTGTAAAGCAGAGACGGGTGAGCTTGGAATCCTACCTGGTCATATTCCACTTGTTGCGCCATTAACCATTAGCGCTGTACGACTAAAGCGCAATAATGGGGAAGATAGGCTTGCAATTAACGGTGGTTTTATGGAAGTACGACCAGATAAGGTAACCATCCTGGCTCAATCTGCTGAGAAGCCTTCAAATATTAACATTGCGCGAGCAGAAGAGGCAAAATCTCGAGCAGAACGTCGTTTACAGTCAAAGCAGGACAACGTTGACTTCCAACGGGCAGAATTAGCACTCAAAAGAGCATTGAATCGCTTAGACGTTGGTCGATAAGCATATAAAAACCCCTCTCGACAATTTGTTGTGAGGGTTTTTTACTTATACATAAACATTTATATTGGCACTAGCACTGGAAAAACGTCATACAGTCCTGTAAGATGGTCATATGCTTCTTATGTCGTATTTCCCGGGAAATGGTCGGAAATAGTTGCAGAAATGAAGCGAATAATAGAATTAAACTAGGCATAATAAGGTGGTATATATGTTTTCATTAGAAATAGGTCAGATGGCCATAATTAGTATGTTATCTCATTTAATTTTTATTTATTTAACATGGAGAGTTGTTCAAGCAATTAATTTTGATCCGCTTATTCGAAAAGGACGAGGTGCGGAAGCAAGAGTATTATTATTACTTTTAACTATTGTGATTGGCTCAGGTGTCAGCAGGTTCTTTCTTGAGATTCTCCAATGGTCTAGAGACCTTCTCTATCTTTTCTAGTAATCTAGCTTTTGTCGAAACTCCTACCGTATAATAGTAGATTCCCCTGTACATACTATAAATACTATAGTATGATACGGGGGTTTTTTATATGAAGAAAACAGTACTAATTCTATTATTTTTATTATTAATGGTAACCAAGACAGCTACGATGGCTAATTATCAGGATGAGCTTATCGATATAGCAGAATTCGCAGAAACGGAAAATTTACCTGTGAAAGACTGGAGCGTCACGATAAGAGAACAGATAGACGTAGAGAGAGCAGCTAATATCCGAACCCAATTAAAAAAAGAGGGTTTAAAGGAGTCAAAAACGGAAAAAGAAAATAGTCAAAACTATTTGTTACGTGACAGACGTAATTTTAAAGATTTAAACGTATACTATAAGGTAATTGTGCATAGTGGGAAAGCCGAACTGATCGTTGTATTAGAAGGTCAGAAATGGACACAAGATATAAAGCAATCATACGTAAATAAAAAAACAACTATTAAAGATGAATTTTTTACAAATAAGGCACAAACATTCGCTTGTCTTAGTGTGAGTGATGATGCTATAATTGATAGTGATTATTTTTTCAAAGATTTAACAAAAACATTCAACATTCAACACGAAAACAAGCAATTCGACAACACCAAAAATTCCGCACATAAATTTATTTTTTACGGGTATACACCACTATGGACCCAGAAAATTAATTTAGGGAACTCGAAATTGAACATACAAGTAGCTGTCACAGAGAATGCAACAGGAGATCTGACTTACACGATAGGAACACCTATCCTAATAAATGAATATTAATATTATGAAATTGGATCTGAAGGAGATTTGAAATATGGAAAAAATCATCGTAAGAGGCGGACACCAATTGAACGGCACCGTTAGAGTGGAAGGTGCTAAGAACGCCGTATTACCTGTTCTAGCAGCAAGCCTTATTGCAAGTGAAGGGAAAAGCGTTATCTCCGATGTCCCGGAGTTAGCTGACGTATATACAATTAACCAAGTCCTAAGTAACATGAATGCTGACGTACACTTTGAAAATAATACCGTTACGGTAGATGCTTCCAAGAAATTAAAGACAGAAGCACCATTTGAGTATGTTCGGAAGATGCGGGCATCAGTTCTTGTTCTTGGCCCATTACTTGCACGCTATGGTCATGCAAATGTGGCAATGCCTGGTGGCTGTGCGATAGGATCACGTCCAATTGACCTACATTTAAAAGGCTTTGAAGCAATGGGAGCAGAAGTACATGTAGGAAATGGTTTTGTGGAAGCTCATGTAAATGGGCGTCTTAAGGGTGCAAAAATATATCTAGATATGCCAAGTGTCGGTGCAACAGAGAATATTATGATGGCCGCAGCACTTGCTGAAGGAAAAACGATTCTTGAAAACTGTGCAAAAGAACCAGAGATTGTGGACCTTGCTAATTACTTGAATAAAATGGGTGCAAAGATAGTCGGTGCAGGTACCGAAACCATTCGTATTGAAGGAGTAGAAAAACTCCATGGCACAGAACACACGATTATTCCTGATAGAGTAGAAGCTGGTACATTCATGGTAGCAGCAGCGATTACTGGTGGAAATGTCCTAATTGAAAATGCCGAAAGTGAACATTTACGCTCTGTTATCTCCAAACTGGAGGAAATGGATGTAACGGTGAAGGAAGAGAGTGACGGAATCCGAGTTATTGGTCCGAAACAACTTAAAGCAACTGATATTAAAACATTACCACATCCAGGATTCCCTACGGATATGCAATCCCAGATGATGTCCCTCATGTTATGCGCAGAAGGTACAAGTGTCATTACGGAAACCGTATTTGAAAACCGCTTTATGCATGTAGAAGAGTTTCGTCGCATGAATGCAAAAATGAAAATTGAAGGAAGAAGTGTATTCATCGAAGGTCCAAGTGACTTACAAGGCGCAGAAGTTGCTGCAACAGATCTTCGTGCTGCTGCTGCGTTAATTCTTGCTGGCTTACGTGCAGATGGATATACACGTATCACAGAATTGAAGCATTTAGATCGTGGCTATGTAAACTTTGCTGGAAAGCTCGCTCAACTGGGTGCAGATATTGATCGTGTGGATCAACATGGCAATACGGTTAATCCAGTCGTAGAGGTGGATTTCCAAGATAAAGGATTTGTAGCGAAACTGTCTTAATAGGATTTAAACTAATAAATTTTATATGGTACGTAAAAGCAGAGGAGTTTTCTATTCTTCTGCTTTTTTATATGGGAAAAGACTTCTCTAGCCCCTTCAGAGACTTCTGTGCTGCCAAGACTCTATTAGCATATATAGCTGCCATTAGCAATAATTTTATTGTATTTACCCCATTACTTCCCTCGATCCACTTCACACTATTATAAAACCTTTCTTCCTGTTTTGTGCATCTTCTCTTGGCTTTATATTTTACAGACTGTTGTGTTAACGGCAATTTTAACAGAATTCTGTCTTTTAATTTTATTAATTATATGTTAAAATTGAAAGAAAATTACTAACAATTAAAAAGAAGGGGCAGACTTCATGAAGTTATATCTATCAGTAGATATGGAGGGTATTACGGGGTTACCTGATCATACATACGTTGATTTCAGAAAACATAATTACGAACGAGCTAGAAAAATCATGACAGATGAAACAAATTATGTAATAGATGCAGCTTTTCAACATGGATGTAAGGAGATCGTGGTGAATGATAGCCATTCTAAAATGAATAATCTTTTAATTGATCAACTTCATCCGGAAGCCTACCTGATTACAGGAGAAGTGAAGCCATATTCAATGATGCAAGGGCTTGATGAGTCTTTTGATGGGGCAATGTTTATTGGATACCATGCAAGGGCAGGTCAATTTGGTGTCATGAGTCATGCGATGATCCATGCGGTCAGAAATTTTTATATTAATGACCATGAAATTGGGGAGATGGGATTGAATGCTTATTTAGCCGGTTATTATAATGTCCCATTGCTTATGGTTTCAGGCGATGATCAAGCAGCGAAAGAAGCTGAAGATCTTGTTCAAGGAATCACGACAACAGCAGTAAAAACCTCCATTTCCCGTTCTTCTGTTAAAAGTCTAACACCAAAAAAGGCAGGAGAGCTTTTAACCAAACGGGTTGGCATAGCATTACAAAAAAGGCAAAATGTGCAGCCACTTTCGCCACCGGACAACCCGGTGCTTCGTATCGAATTTACAAATTACGGGCAGGCAGAATGGGCTAATCTGATGCCAGGTACAGAAATAGAGCCTGGAAGCACCATTGTAAAGTATCATGCAAAGGATATTAAGGAAGCGTACCAGGCAATGCTTGTGATGACAGAGCTAGCGATGAATACCACATTTTCCTAGAGGGGGCAGGCATAGATGTTGAAATACATAGCAAAACGACTACTCATTATGGCCATAACACTTTGGGTCATTGTTACCCTGACATTTGTCCTTATGGTCACGATCCCGGGTTCTCCTCTAAATAGTGAACGAAATACGAATGAAACCGTACAAGCAAATTTAGAGGCACATTATAATCTGGATGAGCCTTATTATGTGCAATATTTTTTATACATAAAATCGATCGTTACATTTGATTTTGGACCATCTATTAAACAACCGAACCAGACAGTTAATGAATTACTCGGACGAGGTTTTCCGATCTCCTTTGAGCTCGGAATTCTGACCATCATTGTAGCACTGATATCAGGGATTACACTTGGGATCCTTGCTGCATTGAAACATAACGGGATTATCGACTATCTTGCCATTAGTATCGCGGTACTTGGTATTTCCATTCCAAACTTTGTGCTTGCAACCCTCTTAATTCAAAAGCTGGCTGTTGACTGGAATTTACTCCCTCCTGCTACTTGGTCAAGCCCAGCCCATATGATCTTACCTATTATCGCCTTGGCTACAGGACCGATGGCGATTATTGCCAGGCTGACACGTTCTACCATGCTGGAGGTATTAACACAGGACTATATCAAAATGGCACGGGCAAAAGGCCTTTCCCCGTGGAAAATTGTCGTCAAACACGCATTGCGAAATGCTTTAATGCCTGTTGTCACAATCATGGGAACTTTGCTTGCCGGAATTCTAACTGGAACGTTTGTTATTGAGAAAATATTTGCCATCCCTGGTATGGGACGTTATTTCGTGGAAAGTATAAATCAACGGGATTACCCGGTTATTATGGGTACGACTGTTTTTTACAGCGCCTTTTTAATCTTTATGCTCTTCCTAGTAGACATCGTGTACGGTATTTTAGATCCCCGCATCAAAATACATAAAAAGGGAGGCGCATAATATGGACGCTAACAAGATGAATCAATCTCCTGAACAGATACCAGATGAGTGGTTTGCCTGGAAAGGGCAGGATAGACATGCTGCTGAAACCGTTGCTCGCCCCTCCTTATCTTATTGGCAAGATGCCTGGCGCAGACTTGTCAAAAACAAGCTGGCAATGGCCGGTCTCTTTTTCCTTATTTTACTTACTTTTTTCGCAATCTTCGGTCCGATTATTTCCCCGTACGAGGTGAATAAACAGGATTTGCCGAACCAACTGCAGCCGCCATCTGCAGAGCATTGGTTTGGTACAGATAATGCCGGTCGGGATGTGTTTACCCGTACATGGTATGGCGCACGTATCTCCTTGTTTGTAGGTTTGATGGCTGCACTAATTGATCTATCAATAGGTATCATTTACGGCGGACTATCTGGATATAAAGGTGGTCGTACCGATAATATTATGATGCGTATTATCGAAGTTCTCTACGGATTACCATATTTACTTGTGGTCATCCTGTTACTTGTGGTGCTTGGTCCAAGTTTATCCACGATCATCATCGCGTTAACGGTAACGGGGTGGGTTGGAATGGCGCGAATTGTGCGAGGTCAGATTTTGCAGATTAAAAACTATGAATTTGTCCTCGCTTCTAAGTCATTCGGTACGAAAACGCCACGGATCATTCGGAAAAATCTGTTGCCAAATACAATGGGGCCAATCATTGTGCAAATGACGTTAACCGTTCCGAGCGCTATTTTTGCGGAAGCCTTCCTAAGTTTTATTGGACTTGGAATTCAGGCACCATTCGCGAGCTGGGGTGTAATGGCAAATGATTCGTTAGGTGCTATTCTTTCTGGTAATTGGTGGACATTATTTTTCCCAGCATTCTTCATATCCTTTACCATGTTTGCATTTAATGTATTAGGTGATGGACTTCAGGACGCGCTGGATCCAAAACTGAGGAAGTAGGTGACTGACAAGATGGAAAAAATACTCGAAGTAAAGGACCTTCACGTAACCTTCCGTACATATGGTGGAACCGTAAAAGCAGTAAGAGGCGTCGACTTCCATTTAAACAAAGGGGAAACATTAGCGATTGTAGGGGAATCTGGCTGCGGCAAAAGTGTTACATCAAATGCCATTATGCGGCTTATTCCAGATCCGCCTGGCAAAATATCAAATGGCTCTATCCGCTTTAAAGATAAAGAGATAACAAGACTATCAGAAAAGCAAATGCGGGCGATTCGAGGGGTGGATATCTCGATGATATTCCAGGATCCTATGACCGCCTTAAATCCGACGTTAACGATAGGGACCCAGCTTATGGAGGGCCTGCAGCAGCACCGGAAAATTACGCCAACCCAAGCAAAGGCAAAGGCACTGAACATGATGGAGCTTGTTGGTATCCCGAATGCTGAAGAACGGCTAAAGCAATATCCACACCAGTTTAGTGGCGGGATGCGCCAGCGTATTGTAATCGCGATGGCCTTAATATGTGAGCCCGAGCTGCTAATAGCAGATGAGCCGACAACTGCACTTGATGTAACCATACAAGCGCAAATTCTGGAGCTTTTTGAAAGAATCCAAGACGCAACAGGTGTATCGATTATTTTGATTACACATGACCTTGGCGTTGTAGCCAAAATAGCCGACCGCGTTGCTGTCATGTATGCCGGGAAAATAATAGAAGTTGGTGACAAAAGAGAAATCTTTTACGAGTCCCAGCATCCATACACAAGAGGGCTTTTGAACTCAGTCCCTCGACTTGATCTACAAGGCGAAAAGCTTACACCAATTGAAGGAACACCACCTGATTTATTCTCACCTCCACAGGGATGTCCTTTTACAGCAAGATGTCCATTCGCTATGGAGGTGTGTGATAAAGTTTATCCCGTAACAACAGCCAGGTCGACTTCACACAAAGTAGATTGCTGGTTACAGGATGAACGAGCAAAACAGTTATTGGCAACTGCCGAAAAATAAGACAAAAGGGGGCAATTAGCATGAAAAAGAAACTACTTGTTTTACTGATGGCTGCTATCGCCATGTTTGTGTTAGCGGCATGTACAGCAAATGAAGATGCTGGTACAGAAACGAATGAAGAGGAAGGCAGCATAGGGGATGGAGAAAGCGCAGCGTCTGGAGAAAAAGTGCTTTACATGAATAACGGAGTGGAACCAACTTCCTTTGACCCTGCTGTCGGGTTTGATGCGGTTTCCTGGAACCCATTAAATAACTTAATGGAAGGCTTAACACGTTTGGGTGAAGATGATACCCCGCAAGCTGCGATTGCAGAGAATTGGGACATCTCAGAGGATGGAAAAACCTATACCTTCCACCTGCGTGAAGATGCAAACTGGTCAAATGGTGACCCAGTTGTAGCCGAGGATTTTGTCTATGCATGGGAGCGTTTGTTAAACCCAGAGACAGGGTCAGCAGCAGCATTTTTAGGGTACTTTATTGAAGGTGGAGAAGCGTATAACAGTGGAGAAGGTTCTGCTGAAGACTTAGGGATTGAAGCAGTAGATGAGAAAACTTTTGAAGTAACATTGGCATCACCGACTGGATATTTTCTTCACGTCATTTCTAATCCAGCATTCTTCCCTGTAAATTCCGCGGTTGCAGAAGAGAACCCAGAATGGTTTGCTGAAGCGGATTCTTTTGTATCAAACGGACCATTTGCTTTGGAATCTTGGGAGCATGATAGTGAGATGGTCTTCGTAAAAAATGAAGAGTATTGGGATGCAGACACTGTCAAGCTAGATAAAGTACATTGGGCGATGGTAAATGATACGAATACGGAGTATCAGATGTTTGAAGCAGGCGAACTAGATGTTACCGAGCTTCCAGCCGAAATGGCGGAGCAACTAATTAACGATGATAGTGTCGTAATTGAAGATCAAGCTGGACTGTATTTCTATCGTTTTAATGTGACGAAAGAGCCGTTTCAAAATGCTAAGATCCGTAAAGCCTTTGCACTTGCTGTTAACCAGCAGGATATCGTGGAATATGTAACAAAAAATGGAGAACAAGCAGCAACTGCTTTTGTATCACCTGGGTTTGAAGGTCCTTCTGGCAATGACTTCCGTGACGTAAATGGAGACTTGGTTGAATATAATCCAGAAGAAGCAAAACAGCTGTTAGAAGAAGGAATGGAAGAGGAAGGCTATGATGAGCTGCCAGCAGTTACGCTATCCTACAGCACAAATGAAGCACATAAAGCTATTGCAGAGACATTGCAAAGTGCATTCTCTGAAAACCTTGGTATTGACGTAACGTTAGAAAATACAGAAGCCAGCGTATTCTTAGATGATCAGAAAGCATTAAACCACCAACTTTCAAGAAGTTCGTTCATCTTTGACTACGGTGATCCAGTAAACTTCTTAGAGAGCTTTATCACAGACTCTTCAATGAACCGTACTGGCTGGTCAAACGAGGAATATAATGAACTGATTGCTAATGCCAAATCAGAAACAGATGAGGAACAACGTTGGGAATACATGTATGAAGCAGAGAAACTTTTAGCTGAAGAAATGCCGGTCTTCCCTATCCACTACTATAACCAAGTTTATATGTACAATGACGCTGTCTCAGGCATTGTTCGCCACCCAGTTGGTTACGTAGAACTAAAATGGGCAGATAAAACCGAGTAAACAAACAAAGGCGGAAGCGCCCGTTTAGAGACGTACGGACTGGACTGAGCCGTAGGAGATAAAGGAAACATGCCCCTGCATCAGGGGTATGTCGGCGTTGGCCGGCAAGGCCGATTTTAGCCGACCCTCTTTACTCTTTGGAGCTGATGTTGACTTATCGTACGGAGGTGAGGGAAGTCTCGCTAGTCTCTGGGCGCTGGAGCTGGACGTGGCCGTTACTGACTATGAACGTTATGGTGCCAAACTTTATACTCCCTTACTAACAAACAAAGGCGGAAGCGCCCGTTTCAAGTTCGAGTTGGACACGGAAGTTTCTGACAAGAAAAGATAGGTAACTTAGAATTAAGAATTTTATTTTATAAGGATTAGCTCCTTTACGTCTTATTCGAAAAGGAGCTAATCCTATCTATACATAATAGAAATAAGCGAGAAAACTATCTATTGAAAAGGGAGTTGGGATTATGGTAGTTCGTCCTGAAAGGCTGCAAAAAGGAGATCAGGTTGGAATTATCGCGCCGGCAGGTCCCATTATACATATGGAAAAGCTCAGAGCAGCAATTCCTTTTTTTGAAGAGCTCGGACTGCAACCTGTGTTTGGGAAGCATGTACAAGAGACAAATGGCTATCTCGCAGGAACTGATCAACAGCGCCTGGAAGATCTACACGAGATGTTTGCAAATCCTGACATTAAGGCGATCTTTTGTGCTCGCGGGGGATATGGAACAGGGCGCATTGCTTCGGATATTGATTACGAGCTTATTAAAAAACATCCTAAAATCTTTTGGGGCTATAGTGATATCACCTATTTACATACTGCCATACGCCAACGCACGAATCTAGTAACCTTTCATGGGCCAATGCTCACCTCTGACATCGCAAAAGAAGACTTTGATCAACTGTCAGCTTCTCGCTTTAGCCAGCTTTTTCAAGCTGAATCCTTTACCTATACAGAAGAAATAGCACCTTTGGGTGTGATTTCACCAGGTGAGGCAACGGGTGAGCTTGTAGGCGGAAATCTCTCCTTATTAGTGAGTACACTGGGAACTTCGTTTGAAATGAATACCGCAGGGAGGCTTCTGCTCCTAGAGGATATTGGCGAGGAACCGTATAAAGTTGATGGGATGCTGAACCAGTTAAAAATTGCTGGAAAATTAGAAGAGGTAGCTGGGGTAGTAATAGGAGACTTTGCGAATACTGAGTCAACGCTCGATGCAAGCTTCACGTTACAGGAAGTTTTCCAGGACTATTTTCAATCGCTAAACAGGCCCGTGTTAGCAGGCTTTAAAATAGGGCATTGTTTCCCACATATCGCCGTGCCACTTGGTGTGTCAGCGAGGCTTTGCAGTAAGGATAAGACACTTACAATCGAAGCAGGCGTTTGTTAAAGGATCGGAGGAGACTAGATGAATATTCATAATATCGAAACCTATCGGGCGGCTATTCCGCTACATACACCTTTTAAAACAGCTTTACGAACCGTTACCGTCGCAGAAACTGTACTGGTAAAAATCACGTGTGACAATGGCATAGCAGGCTGGGGAGAGGCTCCCCCGACTCATGTAATCACAGGAGATAGCCTAGCGGGAGTCGAGTTTGCTATTAACGGAGTTTTAAAACCGATTCTGATAGGGGCTTCCCTCATGCAACGGGAACGGTTGTTTGAAATGCTTACCAAAGGACTCGTTGGCAACTATAGTGCGAAAGCGGCTGTTGACATGGCGGTATACGATTGCCTTGCCCAGCAAGCGGGGATGCCAGTATCCGCTTTTCTCGGCGGCTATCAAGAAAGCATTGAGACGGATTATACTGTTAGTGTTAATACCCCAGAAGAAATGGCGCGGGATGCCAGCCAATATGTCCAAGATGGCTTTTCCGTTTTAAAGGTGAAAGTAGGGAAGGATCTAATTGAAACAGATGTTCAAAGAATCCAAGCAATCCGTGAACAAATTGGGCCTGATATAAAAATACGCTTGGATGCAAATCAAGGGTGGAAGCCGAAAGAGGCAGTAAGGGCTATACAACGAATGGAAGACCTTGGGCTTGCAATTGAATTGGTGGAACAACCTGTTAAAGCGGCCAATTTGGATGGTTTGCACTATGTTACCAGTCATACCGATACCTTAATCATGGCTGACGAAAGTGTGTTTACAGCCCGTGATGCAAGAAGGGTATTGGAAGCAGGAGCGGCAGATCTCATCAATATTAAGCTCATGAAAGCTGGTGGGATCCACGAGGCTATAAAAATAGCAAAGCTAGCTGCAATTTACCATGTGGAATGTATGGTAGGAAGTATGATTGAAACCAAAATTGGCATTACAGCAGCAGCCCACTTTGCAGCAAGTCAGCCTAATATAACAAGATACGATTTTGATGCCCCATTAATGCTAACAGGAGATATTCTTCAAGGAGGCATCACCTATGATCATGCCACGATTCATCTTGGCAATGCTCCAGGCCTAGGGATAACAGAAATTGACCAACGCTATGTAATAGCAGAAAGTGCTTTGAAATAATATCAGAAAGGAGCCATTATATGGTTAAACAATCGTTTGATCAATTTGACGATACATTGTACGTAACAGCTGTACAGGTAGCAACAGTCTGGACTTCACCCAATTCTGCGCGAGCTATTGATGAACCAGGAACCGCTGCACCAGCAAAGATAAATGAATGGATTCAAAACCTTACCTATGAACAAAATCTGGCATTATGTACCGAAAATAGAGTCCAGTCCCAGCTACTATATGGGCAACCTGTTCTTGTAACCGAGACAAAAGATAATTGGGTACATGTTGTCGTTCCAGACCAGCCCTCGAAAAAGGATCCGCGCGGTTATCCTGGATGGGTACCCAAAGGTCAATTGAAGAAGGTAAACAAAGCAGACTGGCAAAAGGAGCTATCAGCTGCTGTAACCACTAATAAGGCATGGCTACAAAACGGGGCAGGTCATAAGGAGATGGAACTGAGCTATCTTACTTTGCTGCCAGTAGTGAAGGCAGGAGAAGACCTGACAGAAGTAAAAACACCTCATGGGAATCGTTTTTTACAGACAAAAGATGTTTCAATTTTTCCAACAGAGGAAGGATTAAAAAAGGGAAATGGCAGTGAGATTGTAAAGGCAGTAGAAAGATATACAGGATTAGATTATTTTTGGGGTGGCATGAGCTCTTATGGCTACGATTGCTCAGGACTCGCCTATGCTGCTCATAAAGCTAACGGGTATAAAATTGCACGAGATGCCACAGATCAAGCTGCGACAGGAAAAGAAGTGCCTTTTGACGAATTAAGACAAGGCGACTTGCTGTTTTTCGCTTATGAAGAAGGCAAAGGACGTCTACACCATGTGGGCATTTATTACGGAGATGGGTACATGCTTCACTCTCCACAAACAGGTAAAGGCATTGAGATTATAGAATTGGCAGGAACGATATACGAAAAAGAGCTTTGTGCTGCAAGACGTTATTGGCTCGATACAGAGGAGACATAACCTATGAAGGAAAAACTATTAGAAGTCAACCATTTGAAAAAGCATTTTTCGGTAGGGAAAGGTAAGGTCTTAAAGGCAGTTAACGATGTTTCCTTTTATATCAATCGTGGGGAGACCTTTGGATTAGTAGGGGAATCTGGCTGTGGTAAATCTACCATAGGTCGTACCATTTTAGGGCTTTATGATAAAACAGAAGGGGACGTTATTTATGATGGAAAGGATGTCCACAGTTTAACAGAGAAAGAAAGATTCGGCATTTACCGAAAGATGCAAATGATTTTTCAGGATCCATACGCTTCTTTGAATCCACGGTCAACGGTACGTGAAGTTATAGCAGAACCAATGGAAGTGCATAGCTTGTTTAAGTCGAAAAAAGAACAGCTTGAGCGCGTATACGAATTATTAGAAGAAGTGGGCTTAAACAGGGACCATGCTAATCGTTATCCGCATGAATTTAGTGGGGGTCAGCGCCAGCGTATCGGAATAGCGAGAGCACTTGCCTTAGAACCGGATTTTATAATCGCGGATGAGCCGATTTCCGCGCTTGATGTTTCGGTACAGGCACAGGTTGTAAATCTGTTAAAAGAGCTGCAATTGGAAAAGAATTTGACGTTTCTCTTTATTGCCCATGACCTTTCTATGGTAAAGCAGATCTCTGACAGAATCGGTGTCATGTATTTAGGTAACCTTGTCGAGCTCACCTCCAGTGGGGCATTATATGATCAGCCATTGCATCCTTATACAAAAGCACTTCTATCCGCCATTCCAATCCCAGATCCAGATATTGAAGAACGGCGGGAACGGATTATCCTCGAAGGAGAGCTGCCAAGCCCTATTGATCCACCAAGCGGATGCGTTTTTCGAACAAGATGTCCATTCGCCATGGACGTATGTGCAGAGGTGACACCAACTTGGCAGGAAGTGGAACAAGATCATTACGTTGCCTGTCACCTTTATAACAACGAACTAGAAAACAAGAAACCGCTCCAAACAGACCCAGCGCTCTATCGCTAAAGAAGTTAACCTAATAGAAGTACAGGAACCTACGTAAAAAAATACGTAGGTTTTTTCATTCTTCTGTTCTATTGTTTTCTCGATTTGTATATACGTTTTAATAGGGGATTGCTAGATTTGCTAATCAAACCTACATTTACAGGATGGGGGATCGTAATGAAAAAAAGGCCTTTTAAAACTGGAAAACCAACTAAATTAACAAAGAAAACGGTACAGGAACGAATTAATGCGAAAATGAAACCACCCACTGTACTTGAAGCTCCTAAGCATAAAACAGTTCAGCCGCTTTCCTTATTAAAAAAACATAAAAAAAATCATAATTTAGGAAACTCCCCAAAAAAGTGGCCATTGCCGACAGCTATTATTCTTGTCAGTCTCCTTAGTATCATTTTGTTTATTCCTACTCTCATTGTTTTAACATTTGGAAATGGAGCAGAGAAGGAAGCAACAAGTCAGGAAAAAGAACCCGAGGAATCAGTGGTATTAGAATCATCGCCTTTTTCGGTAGCGGTTATGCGTTCGAATTTGGAAAAGGTGGAGAGTGTTCCATTAGAAACATATGTTGCGGGAGTAGTTGCCTCAGAAATGCCAGCGAACTTTGAAATGGAAGCATTAAAAGCGCAGGCACTTGCTGCCAGAACTTATATCGTAAACTATAAGCTGCATGGCGATATTACCGAAGAAGCTGATGTTACAGATACGGTCCAGCACCAGGTATATAAGGGTGAGGCGGAACTAAAGGAGATTTTTGGAGATGAATACAAGGAAAAGATGAATAAAATTAAAGAAGCGGTAAATGCCACAAAAGGAGAGGTACTTACCTATAAAAAGGAGCCAATAACACCAGCATTTTTCTCTACAAGTAATGGGTATACAGAGAACTCAGAGGATTATTGGAAGGAAGAGCTGCCATATTTGCGTAGTGTGAAAAGTCATTGGGATGAAGGAACACCGAAGTTTCTTGATCAGGAAACTTATTCCATTGAGCAAGTAGGGCAGGCGCTTTCCACAAACCTACCAGCTAATAAGGCTTTGGCAATCGAAATTTCCAGAACAGACGGAAAGCGCGTTGCAGAGCTTACCATTAATGGGGAAGCCTTCACGGGAAGAGAAGTGAGAGAAAAACTAAAGTTACGATCAAGTGATTTCACCATTGAGCAAAAGGACGATCACCTTGTCTTTACAACCAAAGGCTATGGCCACGGAATCGGTATGAGTCAGTACGGCGCTAACGGAATGGCGAAGGAAGGGAAAACATATAAAGATATTGTAAACCACTATTATAAAGGTGTTGAGATTAGTACTGTAACTGACACAGCACCAGCCCTCGTTGCAAAATAGCACGAGGGCTTTTTTCTTTTGCGGGGAAGGGGGGGGCGGGTTGGGGAAGCTTTAATGGTGGAAGTTTTAATTGAATATGAGAGCAGTGCCATCAACCAAAGGTGCAGTGCAATCGACCAAAGGTGCTTTTCAATCAACCAGAGGAGCAGCGCAATCGACCAAAGGTGCAGTGCAATCGACCAAAGGTGCTGTTCAATCAACCAGAGGAGCAGCGCAATCGACCATTGGTGCTGTTCAATCAACCAAGAGGGCAGCGCAATCAACCAAAGGAGCAGTGCAATCAACCAAGAGGGCAGCGCAATCAACCAAAGGAGCAGTGCAATCGACCAGTGGAGCAGTGCAATCGACCAGTGGAGTAGTGCAATCAACCAAGAGAGCAGCGCAATCGACCAGTGGAGCAGTGCAATCAACCATTGGTGCTGGTCAATCAATCAAGAGGGCAGTGCAATCGACCAAAGGTGCTGTTCAATCAACCAGAGGAGCAGCGCAATCGACCAAAGGAGCAGTGCAATCGACCAAAGGTGCTGTTCAATCAACCAGAGGAGCAGCGCAATCGACCATTGGTGCAGCGCCATCAACCAAAGGAGCAGCGCAATCAACCAAGAGGACAGCGCAATCAACCACGACAGCAACCCAATCAACCAAAACTCAGCCATCCACACCTGGGCAACCTCTTACTATCCCCACTCCTAAATATAAAATGCATGTTTTCTAAAAATTTTTTCGTATTGATGTATAGATCTACCTTTTTCTGATCAGAATGGTTGTTGAGGTGATGATCAATGAATGAAGAAAACAAAGCTTCAAAAAACAAATGGAGCCGCATTTTCAAGAAGAAATGGTTTTTTCCAGCAGTCTATTTGACAGTTGCTGCCTTGCTTTTAACAGTGGTGGTTTGGTATCAGAATATGGATAACCAGATTCCTGATGCGCAAGAAGATCAGGAAAATTATGTTCCAACACCAAATGACGAAGAAGCAGAACCGGTTTTAGAACAGCAAGAAGTTATTCAAATGCCATTAACGGATCAAGAACAAGCAGAAATCGTAACTAAATTCTATGATTACAACGCAGAAGAAAAAGATCAAGAAAATGCTTTGGTTCTATACAATAACCGTTATTACCAAAGCACAGGTGTAGATATTGCAACTGCAGAGGGAGAAGCTTTCGAGGTTGTTGCTGCACTAACAGGAACGATTGATGAAGTCAAAGAGGATCCGCTTTTAGGTAATGTTGTTGTGTTATCACATGAAAATGATGTGAAGACATACTATGCAAGCCTTGAAGAAGTAAGTGTAAAAGCAGGGGCAGAAGTGAAACAAGGCGAAAAGCTAGGAACTGCAGGAAAGAACTTGTTTGGTCAGGATAGTGGAACGCATGTCTATTTCGAACTTAGAAAAGGAGAAAAGCATGTAAATCCTGAGGAGTTTTTTAACCAACCAGTAAGCAGCTTAGAGAGTGTACAAGAAGAAGCAGTAGATAACACAGAAGCTGATGAAACATCGGAACCAGTAGAAGAAGATGCTGTTGAAAATGATGCTGCTGAGGAAAATGGTGACGAGGAAGAAGCACCAGAAGAAGAGGATGCACCTTCTGATGAAGAGGAAGATGATGCCTCTAACGAAGAAGCAAATGATGCAACCGACGAATCAGCAAGCGCATAATGTATGATATTCAAAAGATCCTAAGACTTTCAGTAGTCTGGGATCTTTTTTTTGATAGCTAAATCTAACAAATGCTGCAAGTAGGCCATTATGCTCCTTAATCTTTATCTTTTCGCAAAATTTGTCGAACGATAGCTCATTTATAAGCAAGGAAATGTGTTATTATAAAAAATAATAAAATATTTTGTAGACAATTAGCGAAAAAGTAGTGATCTTCTTCTAGATAAACGGTAAATGATAATAGAAAGGAGATTCCCTTCGATGGTGATGCCTTCAATTTTTGTCTCAGATAAAGAAAATCTATCACTAAGAGAATTAATGGAATTACTTTACATGGAGCATCCTGAAGAAACGGTGCAAGAGTTAACAAGAAAGTATTGCCTGCAATCTAACTCCAATGACATCCTCAAGAAGGGGATGGAGTTCCTCTATATAAATGGGTACTATGACGATTTAGAGATTCTCATTAAGCGAAACAACAAGTCTAACATACCTTCAAACCACATGTGGGCAGCTGTCTATCAGAACATATTGGATCGAAGACTAAAAAAGTGCACGCCACTTGAGTCGCTTCAAAGAATTAATAAAATTGAAACAAAGGATCCGGAATTAAAGTGTCTCGTGGAATTTTTCAAAGTTACAACGTATTATGAGTTAAATCAATTTAGTCAGTTAGGGAACTTTCTTGCTATCCAACAGGAGTTATTTTTAGCAATAGAAGATAAGCTATTGCTATCCTTTTTCAAAATACGACTTAATCAGATTCTACTTACCTACCACCTTACGAGAAATGAGCTTATTATGGCTCGTAAATATGCCTTCAGGATTTTAAATCAAACGAAAAACCCACGAACGATAGCGAGCATGCATATAAAATTAGGTTTATCGTACACCTTTGATACGTACTTTCAGGGAATGTATCATCTTAACGAAGCGTTAAAGGTTGCAAAAAAGTATAAACTGGAAAACGTCGAAAAGCTTGTAAAACAGCGAAATATTCCTTTTCTTTCTGCTCATTTTAACAAAGTTGATAATATATCTACACCTGATCCAAGCGAACAAGCTCACATTGAAATTGCTAAAGGAAACAATCAGCGGGCGATTGAGCTTTTAACAAAACTACCTTTAGAAAGCCCCTTTCAGCTCTATTATCTTGGTAAAGCTAAGCAGGATAAAAACCTTCTTCTTCAATCCTATAACTCCTTTATTGAAAGACGGAGTGATTACTTCTTCAGTAGATTACCACTTATGTTACTGAAAAATCTGTAAGCCAAACGAGGGGAATAGAAACCCCTCACTACCTACTACTACTATCCTCATTTCAGTCATCACAAGAGCATGAAGATTTGTTTGAACAGGTTCAGCTTTTTCTTTTACTGCTTAAAAATCCTTGAGGAGGCAATAAAATGAAAAAGTTTACTTCTTTTTTAGTGAAGGCCGTTTTATTAATGATTTTCTTGGTTCCTGGTACTCTATCTAATAATAATCTGTTATCGTTTGATCCTGGCCTTGGGGATATGGATTTCTATGACCCTGGGTTAGGTGACATGGATTAACATCAGCTTAGATTAGAGAAAGAGAGAATCGTATAAGAAGTTTAACTGGCTAAAAGAAAAGCTGAACCTTATTTTATAAACTTAGATCCCCTCCACCTAAAACATTTGACCTACTACTCTTCCAACAGATTGACAAAGAACTTGTATGATTTTTTCTAATGGTTTGAACATATGCCTTGTCCATATTTACAAAGATACGATTTTAATCATAAACTGCTCATCTCAATAATAAAATGTTACAAACCAAGCATTCTGTAATGTCTGAGGTGAGAGCTTGTGTGGCTTTACTTAACTTACGCGAATGATCCTCGTTTTTTATAGATAAATAACAGAATATTAAATTAATATTGAAAGAAAGGGGGAACCATTCCTTTCGCTTCAATATACATAATGATAACCGACAACAAAATATTGGTCCTAGATGTGAGCCACAGAACATGAACACCTTGTCTCAATAGACACCTCGGAACTAACCAACATAGGGAGGCGAACGGTGTGCACGATTACATCAAAGAAAGAACGATCAGAATTGGAAATTACGTTTTGGAGACAAAAAAGACAGTCCGCGTGATTGCAAAGGAATTTGGTGTTTCCAAAAGCACTGTCCATAAAGATTTGACAGAGAGATTGCCGCAAATTAACCCGGAGCTTGCATTAAAGGTAAAGGAGATACTGGAATATCATAAGGCGATCAGACACTTGCGTGGAGGAGAAGCAACACGGAAAAAGTATAAAATTGAACCACCAGTTAAAGAGTCAGAGCCTAAACCGGTAGGATAAAGGGCATTTTGGGCAGATAGGTAGGAGAAAATAAACCTAAAAGCAGGTTTGTTTTCTCCTTATTTCATGTTATTAATACGCTTCTCGTTTCGCTTAAACATATTGATCTGTGGCTTTCTTCTTAAAGCCCCCTTACTAATAGAACATATTCCCTATAAAAATCGCTAAAATAACCCATTTTTTTCTAATAAGATGCAGTTAATTGTTGAACTTTGTGGTAAAATATAATATTAGTAGGAATATGTAAAAATTGAAGTAATTTAAAGTAGGAGGATCTTGATTCATGTTTTCTAGGGATATTGGAATTGACCTTGGAACTGCCAATGTTTTAATTCACGTAAAAGGAAAAGGTATCGTTTTAGATGAGCCCTCTGTGGTTGCAATGGACCGCTATACTGGAAAAGTTCTCGAAGTTGGCGAGGAAGCAAGACGCATGGTTGGACGTACACCAGGAAACATTGAAGCCATCCGTCCGTTAAAAGATGGAGTAATAGCAGACTTTGATGTAACAGAAGCAATGTTAAAGCATTTCATAAATAAAATTAGTGTAAAAGGATTTCTTTCAAAGCCAAGAATGCTTATTTGCTGCCCTACCAATATTACAAAGGTAGAACAAAAAGCTATTAAAGAAGCAGCTGAAAAATCAGGTGGTAAAAAGGTTTATCTAGAAGAAGAACCAAAAGTAGCAGCAATTGGTGCTGGAATGGATATTTTCCAGCCTAGTGGTAATATGGTCGTTGATATCGGTGGTGGTACGACAGATGTAGCCGTGTTGTCAATGGGAGATATCGTGACTTCTGAATCCATTAAAATGGCTGGAGATAAATTTGATGTTGAGATTCTTCAATACATTAAGAAGCAATACAAACTGCTTATCGGAGAACGTACCGCAGAAGAAATCAAAATTAATGTAGCAACCGTATTTAAAGGATCCCGCAATGAAGAAATGGAAATCCGTGGTCGTGATATGGTAAGTGGTTTGCCAAGAACGATTACCGTGTATTCTGCTGAAATCGAAGAAGCACTACGCGAATCTGTATTTCTTATTGTGCAAGCTGCCAAATCTGTGTTAGAAAAAACGCCTCCTGAGCTATCAGCCGATATTATTGATAGAGGTGTTATTTTAACAGGTGGTGGCGCTATGATTCATGGTATCGACCAGTTGCTTGCAGAAGAGTTAAAAGTACCGGTTTTAGTAGCAGACGAGCCAATGCACTGTGTGGCAAAAGGCACTGGAATCATGCTTGAGAATATTGATAAAATCGAACGAAGAAAAGTCGTTTAATTTTAGAATAGCGGTAAGCCCAGTGAATCAACTGCCAGTTAGGGTCCAATTCGTTCAAGAGCGAGGAAGGGAAACCTAACCAAATGAAGTTTCACTTTATCAAGCAAATTACCGATAAAGAAATATACCCGATTATGTAAAAAACAAAACCCATTATGATAAAAATAAAGGAGGGGAGCCGTTTGTTAAGAGGTTTTTATACTGCAGCGAGCGGAATGATTGCCCAACAGCGTACACAGGAAGCTTTATCTAACAATATTGCAAATGCGAACACACCTGGGTATAAAGCTGACCAGACATCTTTAAAGGCTTTTCCGGAAATGCTGATGCAGCAAATGGGCGGAAAAACAATTCCGACCTCCAATTCTTTAAACTTGCCAATTCAAAACCCGATCGGTTCCTTGAATACTGGAGTATATGTGCAGGAAGCAGCGCCTAATTTCATGCAGGGTGACCTACGAGAGACTTCTATTCCGACAGATATGGCGCTTGTAAACGGCACATTACCTGACGAGGCTGGTGCGCTATTGTTTTCCGTTCAAAATGAAGAGGGAGATGTCCGTTATACGAGAAATGGAAATTTCACAGTAGATGGACAAGGCTATCTTGTAACGAATCAGGGTTATTATGTACTGGATGAAGCAGGCAACCCAATTCAAACGGATGGAATGGAATTTTCCGTTTCAGAGGACGGCATCGTTCAAACAAATGCTGGGAATTATGGGCTAGGCATTGCTTATACAGCTGATGCCAATGGAATGGAGAAAGAAGGCAATGGCCTGTTTAATGGGGAAGCGGGAGCTGTTCCGGCTGGTGCAACCTATAACGTTCAGCAAGGTTTTCTGGAACGGTCCAATGTCGATTCACTTCAGTCCATGACACGTATGATGGAATCTTACCGACTGTTTGAGACAAATCAACGTGTATTAAAGGCTTATGATGAGAGCCTCGGTAAGGCAGTCAGTGAGATAGGAAGGCTAGCATAGGCAGAACAAGGAGGAACATATGTCTAGAACAATGATCCAAGCAGCCGTTACCATGAATCAGCTGCAACAGAAACTAGATTTGATCGGAAATAACATGGCGAACAGCCAAACAACCGGCTATAAGACTCGCCAAGCAGAATTTTCGTCGCTTTTATTCCAACAGATTAATAATATGACAGACCCGGCTGGTGCGGAGGGACGTCTAACACCAGACGGTATTCGTATCGGTTCTGGTGCTAAGCTTGGCTCGATTAATGCTGACTTTACTACAGGTACGATTAAGGAGACGGGTAGGGTGCTTGACGTGGCATTGCTTGGTGATAATCATTTTTATCAGGTTCAAGCAACGGAAAATGGCATTCCAGAAACGCGCTATACCCGTGATGGAGCCTTTTACTTAAGCCCGGTAAATAATAACGAGGCAGTCATGCTGACAGATGGGGACGGGAATCCGGTCCTTGGTGAGAACGGGAGAATCGTCATTCCAGAAGGTTTTGATGCTATATCGATTGATGAGACAGGGCAAATTAACGTCCAGCGTGGCAACCAAATGGAGAATGCAGGAACGCTGGGTGTTGTGGAAGTTGTACGACCTCGATTGCTTGAAGCTACAGGTGATAATAGTTTCAGGTTACCTGATCTAGCAGGCCTTGGTTTTGCAATGGGTGAAGTGGTACAAGATCCTGCCGGGCAAACGCTTGTAAAAAGTGGTGCATTGGAAAATTCCAATGTCGATATCTCGAAGCAAATGACAGATCTCATTTCAACGCAGCGCGCTTATCAATTTAATTCCAGAACAATTTCCATGGGAGACCAAATGTTTGGATTGATTAACCAGCTTCGGTCATAACATTGTGTACGGTATGCTTTTTTTATGGTAAAATGCTAGGAAAGCATACACGGATTACGTATTTCAGCGAGTAAGGAGCAACAAATCATGTCAACCGAACAAGAGGCTAAGCAGGGTATGGAACAGCAAACCCGAAAAGCGTATAAAATAGGTAAGAAAAGCGAGCCAACAGCCGAAAAGAATGAGAGCAAACAGTCTAGAAAGAAGCAAAAGGCTGAGAAAAAAAGCGCTAAACAGAAGAAAAAAGCAAGATTGCGTATTTTCCCCATTTGGCTACGTATCATTGTTGTATTGCTTTTCGCTGCAATTGCTCTCGTGGCGGGCCTCATGGTCGGTTATGGCGTGATTGGAGATGGCTCTCCTTTAGACGCATTGAAAGTAGAAACGTGGCAGCATATTATAGATATTGTCACGAAAACGGAATAAAGCATTCCATCCCCTCTAGGATGAAATGCTTTTTTTGTTTAAAAAGTTTTGCATTTTCTACGTTATTTTTTTGCCTGTTACAAGGCGATAGATTAGGATAATGAGGGCAATGACAAGTAATATATGCACTAATCCACCTGCTACATCAAAGGCAAAGCCGATTGCCCACAAAATGAGTAGGATAATTAAAATAGTCCAAAGCATGAGCTTGTCCTCCTTTCGAGATTCTTATTATTGTATGATTTACTCTAATTAATACCTTATTTTAAGCTTGTTCAAACTTTTGTTGGTATACTATATACATAAACCCTTTTAGAGATAGGAGAATTCACATGGACATTGAACAAATAAAAGAGACAATTCCACACCGCTACCCATTTTTACTCGTGGACAAGGTGCTGGAGATGGAAGAAGGAAAACATGTAAAAGCATTGAAAAATGTTAGTATCAACGAGCCATTTTTCCAAGGACACTTTCCCGAGTATCCCGTTATGCCAGGTGTATTAATTATCGAAGCACTCGCACAGGCGGGGGCAATGGCAATGTTAGGCATGGAGGAAAACAAAGGGAAAATAGGTTTTCTTGCGGGTGTAGATAAGTGCCGGTTTAAACGCCAGGTAAAGCCAGGTGACCAGCTAGAACTAGCGGTAGAAATAACACGGTTAAAAGGTCCAATCGGCAAAGGGAAAGGCACTGCAACGGTAAATGGAGAGGTAGCTTGTGAAGCGGAAATCACCTTCGCAATAAAATAATGTTGCGAAGGTAAGGCGCTTACGAACGTAATGGGAAAATTCACAAGTTCTATGTATCACTTCTTTTAAAATGGATATGCTAAACGCGATAGCATACATTTTAAAGGAGGAAATGAAATGAATAGAAAGTTTTTATTAAAACTAGGTGCCCCAATATTAGCACTTTCTTTAGTTGCAGCTTGTGGTACAGATGGTGGAAACGATCCTGCTGATGAAGAAGCTCCAATGAACCAGGAAGATGATAATAACAATCAGAATCCAGCTGAAGAAAACGGTGGTACAAATGGAGAAGGCGATGGTATGAACGGTGATGGTATGGAAGAAGATCCAGGCATGGACCAGGAAGATCAGGGCATGGATTCTGAAGACCAAAATAAAACAGATGAAGAAGAAAACATGGGTGCAGGTGACCAATAATTCTTCTTTATCATTTAAGGTAGACGAACCGCGCAGATGTTGATTCTTCGGCATTCTGCGCTTTTTTAAATAGATAAGGAAGTATAAATAATTGGCGGTATGTTGTTCATTGACAGGGGCAGCGACGTCCAGCTCCAGCGCCCAGAAACTAGGCGACTTCACGAAATCGCCCTACGATAAGTCATCATCGGTTCGTAACCTCACCGTGATTCCTTTATCTCAGTTGATTCGTTCCACTCGCTACGTTTCTAAACGGGCGCTTGCGCCTTTGTTCTGTGATTCTAAAACAAATTCAGCTAACGAAAAACGCGGCTATCGCATTTAGCGAAGCCGCGCTACCTGAAAACGGGCTAGAAATCCCGCTCGTTTCCTTATCCTTTAAGGTCTATCTGGTTTCCAAGTGAAGGATGTGGGGCAGAAGGAGCTTCTTGTTGAAGCATCTTCATTAAATCTTCTCCTTGCTGTTCCATCATCTTCATGGAGTTGTCCATGACGGCGAGTCCAGCATTTGATCGAACCTGCTGATTGGCCATTGCCATGGAAAGTGCTGCAATATCCATGTAAACCCCTCCAAGCTATGTTAATACCATTATAGCATACATAGAATGGAGATATTTACTAAATTTGCAGCGTGCTACGAGTCATTACCATCTTTTTTGTTTTCCTCTTTTTCTTCATTTCCTTGAGCTGATTCCATATCATTAGATTGTAGCTGTGAACCTTGTTCACTATCCTTATGATCATTTGTAATGTTATCGGTTTTTTTCTTGCGTTCTTGTTTGTCTGCCATGCTTAGTCCTCCTTACAATATAAACTACATTAATTAACATTCCCGTTTTTCTTTAGTAAAAACCTCGCCAAAAGGAGAAAGGGTTTGCATAAAATAAAGTGAAACTTCATTTGCTGGGGATTTTCCTTCCTCGCCCAAATAGAACGCTTGATTTCCCGCCTTCTTGAAGTGGGATCCTTACTGCCAGTTAAGGCAGGATAAGCGACATAAGAAAAATAAATTAAATTTTTCAGAAAAAATAATACCAAATCATTACAATACATAGTAAAATAGACACATAAATGCGGAGGGGAAGGGGTTACTGATGGGAGATACGATTACGTCTGTCTACATTATTACACCAAAAACAAAGGCGATTGTTAGCCATGAATCATCCTATTACAGATCTTTAATTTATGAAACGGGTAGGGAGCGATACTCCATACATAGTCCCACACAAATTATTGATAATAATTGTCTTATATTTGGTGCGAGCCGGGAAGGGATTAAGAAATCTGTAAAGGACATTCTTCGCGCATCGAGTAAGCTACCGATTCCTGTAATTCCTCAAGATGGCGTTTATATGATTCCTACAGCTTCTTCCAAAAACAAGGATTGTGTATGGGTTGCCTATCATCACATTGCTTCATATGAACAAAAGGAGGACAAGACGTATATTGCATTTCTTGACGGTACAGGGGTTTACGTTCCTACAACAGAAAGCTCCTTTGATATGCAGTACAAAAGGGCCAGCCAGTTAATTGTCCATATGAATCGAAGTGTTATATTTGGCCGGGCAGCTTTTCCAGTGTTGTGATAGTAAGCGAAAATCATCAATTGAATGGTTCAGAAAAACAAAATCGTGTAGTATTAAAACGTGTCAGGGAGTTTTGGGCACGTTTTTTTGTTTTGGAGAAAACAGTAACTCAACCTCATACTTCTTATAAATACCACTACGGCATGACACAAAATTGACACATTCTTAAACTTGTATAAAAACGCTTTCAGCTAGTAAGCTAAAAGAAGGTTTGATGACTGACCAGTTAGTCAATAATTTTAATGAAACTATTTAAGTCATGCATTCGTAAAAGGAACAGGTGTTTAGATGAATGAAAAAAAGCTGAAGTTGATAGAAAATGGAATGAAGTTATTTGCTAAAAAGGGGTATTACCATACTTCTATTCAGGAAATTGCCAGTGAGTCAGGAGTCTCAAAGGGAGCCTTTTATCTTCACTTTAAATCTAAGGAAGACTTTATAGCCACTTCTTTCGAGTATTTCCATAATAACCTTGCTGCAGAATTAAAAGAAGTAATGGACCAAAATAATGACCCACGAAGAAGTCTGGCTGAGCAGCTTACTGTATTGTTCGCTTATATATATAAGCATAAGGACAGTATTGTTATGATTATCCGCGATAACATCTCCATTGGTGAGGATACAGACAAATTGATGAATCATTTCAAGGTGGAGAATTTTAACTGGTTAAAAACAAATATTGAGGCTATTTTTGGAACAAACGCCCAGCCTTTTTTAATAGATTTAGTTATTCAGTTGGGAGGACTGCTAAATGGGTACTTCAAATGGATTGTCCTCGATCATGTACATATTGAAAAAGAGAAGGCAGGTGCATATATAGTCAGAAGACTAGATGATCTAATGCAAGGGATGCTTCAACGGGAGGAAAAGGCTCTGGTGACGTTTAAGCAAATCCCTCAGGAATATGCGCAAGAGACTACAGAAGCCATTCCATCTGTAGAGGATATACTATCCATCATACGAGAGAAGCTTTCTGGGCTCTCTGTTTCAGCAGAAGAAATAGAACGATTGCAAGAAGCATTGGAGGCCTTTGAAAAAGAGTGGAAGAAGAAATCCCCGCAAGTTGTTGTTCTTCAAGGATTGCTTGCACATTTTAAAAATTATCCAACCTTACAAAAGGAAAGTTATATGTTAAGCGAAACGGCTGGCATTAAACTTTTATAATAAATTGTTAATTATGGAGAGGAGTTACATACATGAAAAGATGGATGCTGAGCATTACAGCAGTTTTGTTAATTGGAATATTAGCTGCATGTAATGATAACGAAGAGACAAATCAAGAGGATGAAGAAAGGGTTATTACTGTAGAAACACAGGAGGCTGTACAGGATAACCTTGTTGTAGAAAGATCTTTATACGGCAGAACAGCGCCGGGTTCAACATCACCTATTATGCTGCAAGCAGCTGGTGAAGTAGATACATTGGAAGTTCAAAGTGGAGACATGGTGGAAGAGGATGACTTGATTGCCACCTTGACTACTCCAGCAGGCACACAAAATATTAGAGCACCACGAGACGGAGAGGTAGCACAGCTTAATGCGGCAGAAGGAGATACCGTTAGCGCTGAAGAACCTTTTGCTGTCATTGCTGATCTCAATGAATTAAAGCTAAACTTTACAGTGACTTCTGATGTTGTTCCACTATTGATTACAGGAGATACTCATCAAGTCGAAGCTTCAAATATGGAATACGAGGCGGAAATCACTTCTGTTGATTCATTGCCAGGTGAGAATGGCCTATACCCAGTTCAAGCAACGCTTCCTAACGAAGATGGAGATTTATTGCCTGGTGTCATTGCTTCTATGCAAATTCCTGAGGAAACCATCAGTGATGCCATTATTGTTCCGACAGAGGCTGTACAGCAAGAAAATGAAGAGTCGTACGTGTATGTCGTTAAGGACAATGTAGCAACGCGTGTAACAGTAACCATTTTACAGACAAAGTCAGACAACACGGCAATTGAAGGTGATGTTTCAGAAGGTGACCAAATCGTTGTGAGCGGAAATATGGGCCTCACGGATGGTGACCAAGTGAACGTCACGGGAGGGGAATAAGTTTTGAAAATCGTAAATACATCCGTTAAGCGCCCAGTAGGCGTAATTATGATTGTACTGGCAATCATTGCGTTAGGTGTTGTTTCTTTAAGAAGCTTGACCATCGACCTGTTTCCAAAAATTGATTTGCCAGTAGCGGTAGTTGCGACATCCTATCAAGATGCTGCGCCAGAAGAGGTAGAGAATTTAGTAAGTCGACCGATAGAATCTGCTGTGAGTACCGTCGAAGGGATTGAAACAGTTCAATCTCAATCGCAGGCTGGCTCTTCCTTAGTAGTGATGATGTTCAGTAATGGAACAGATTTGGACCAGGCATTACTGGATGTAAGAGAGAGTATTGACCAAGTTAGTGGCATGATGCCTGACCAGGCTAATGACCCAAGAATCATGCGCTTTAACCCGGATCAATTACCAGTAATGTGGGTTGGTCTAACGGGGGAAAACACTGCAGCTTTGACAGAAATTGCTGATGAGCAAGTGGTTCCACTTATCGAAAGACAGGGCGGAGTTGGTTCTGTTACCGTTGAAGGAAGTAAGGAAAGAGAGATTCAACTTATTTTAGATCAAGAAAGTATGCAGCAATATGGGGTAACAGCCCAAACCATTGCGCAATCACTTGGTAGCACGAATCAGGCTGCCTCAGTTGGAACCGTGGAGCAAGGAAATAAAGATCTCCAGCTTCGAATTACAGGGCAGTTTGAATCCATAGAAGATATTGAGAAAACGATTGTGCAAACACAATCCGGGAGCACGGTACATGTAGAAGACCTTGCTCAAGTGGAAGACTCCTTTAAAGAGGAATCCAGCACCACCTTAGTAAATGGGAATCCATCTGTCGTGTTGTCAATTCTTAAGAAAACCGACAGTAATACAGTTGATGTAGCAACAAATGTGGAAAATAGCTTACAAGATATTAGAGATAACCTGCCAGAGGGCGTTGGGTTAGACGTTATCATTGATACATCAGAGTTTATTCAAATGTCTATTGATTCTGTTGTACAAAATATTCTAATCGGTGGAGTCATCTCCATTTTCATTCTGTTGCTATTCCTGAAAAGTGTTCGCGCAACCTTAGTTATAGGATTATCGATTCCAATTGCTATTATTGCGACCTTCACCCTCATGTATTTCACAGGTGAGACACTTAATATCCTCACATTAGGTGGTTTGGCATTAGGTCTTGGAATGATGGTGGATAGTTCAATCGTTATACTGGAGCACATATACTCGTATCGTAAACAAGGCTATAGTCTAGTCGTATCTGCCACAAAAGGTGCTTCTGAATTGGCTCCAGCCGTTATTGCGTCGACCACAACAACGTTAGTCGTATTTTTACCAATTGTGTATGTAGAAGGTATTGCTTCCGATTTATTCACACCATTAGCACTAGCGGTATCCTTCTCCTTAATTGCATCACTAATTGTAGCCGTAACGCTCGTACCGATGCTTTCATCGAAATTGCTATCAAAAGCAATGGAGGATAACGGAAGAAGATACTGGTTTGACAGGTTCCTAGGCTGGTTGAACAATAAGTACCGCAGTGTATTGAAATGGGTACTAGGGCATCGGAAAACCTCTATTACGGCTTCTGTTTTAGCGATTGTTGCTAGTCTAGGTCTAATTCCATTTATCGGCGCAGAGTTTATTCCATCTGCAGACCAAGGACAAATTGAAATCCAAGTGGAAACAGAATTAGGTAGTACGCTTGAACATACCGAAAGCATTGTAGAACAAGTAAACGAACAACTTACAGAATTTGAATCGTCGATTGAAACGAATTATGTCAGCATTGGCGGAGGCTCCGGCATGGGTGGTGTTGGCGGTGGCAGCGGCAACACAGCCACTTACACGATGCAATTAATTCCTTCTGAGGAACGTGAGACTTCAACAACAGAAATTGTGCAGGACATGGATGAGGCACTTCAAGGGATTGCAGGGGCAGAAATAACTGTTAATTCCATGGAGTCTGGAATGAGCGCGGGAAGCCCTATTCAAATTCAATTAAACGGTCCAGAGCATGAAGTTCTCGCAGACCTTTCTGAACAAGTAGTCAATGAAATATCTAATGTGAATGGCGTTTATAATCCTGAGACGTCTGCTTCTGAAGGAATTCCACAGATGAACATAGTAGTGGATAAAGAGAAAGCAGCGATGTACGGCTTAACCCAAGAACAAGTTACCGGCCAAATTCAGCTGCAATTTACAGGTCAGGTAGCCACGCAGTACCGGGAAGCAGGGCAAGAGATGGACGTGACTATGCTTTACCCGGAAAATGAGCGTTCAAGTATCAGCGACCTCCAAGATACAAAAATTCAAACTTCTTCTGGGTCAGTGATCCCGTTAGAAGAGGTGGCAGATTTCGAAAGCATGCAGGGACCAGCTGCATTACTTCGCGAAAATCAACAACCACAAATGAATATTACAAGTGAAATTGTTGACCGTGATCTTGGAAGCGTCGTGGCAGATGTAGAGACCGCCTTGGAAGAGATGAATTTACCTGAAGGCTATAACTACTCCATAGGTGGAGAAGCCGAAGATATGGCCCAGTCGTTTAGTGACCTAGCGATAGCCTTAGTTTTCTCAATCTTTTTGGTCTATGCAGTAATGGCAATCCAGTTTGAGAACTTCTTGTTCCCACTGATTATTATGTTTGCTATGCCGACTACCGTTGTTGGCGTATTGCTAGGATTATTTGTCGCAGGTATTCCATTAAGTATCCCAGCATTCATTGGGATAATCATGCTCGCTGGTATTGTTGTAAATAACTCCATTGTGTTAGTAGATTACATCAATATTTTGCGGCGAAATGGAATGGATCGTCACGAAGCGATCTTAGAGGCAGGGCCAAGCAGGCTACGTCCAATTCTAATGACGACCTTAACAACCATTCTGGCAATGGTTCCACTTGCTCTTGCACTTGGTGAAGGAGCAGAAACGCAACAGCCACTTGCTGTAACAATCATCTTTGGACTCGGTGTATCAAGTCTATTCACATTACTACTTATTCCAGTAGTCTACACTTTGTTCGATGATCTTACTGCAAAAATTACGAGAAGAAGAAAGAAAAAAGCATAAAGAATGAAATAAGAGCTCCTCGCCAGTTTGGTGAGGAGCTCTTTTGTTTAATCGATCATTGGGGGCGGTGCAATCGACTGTGGATGGGATGCAATCGACCAATGTAGCGGTGCAATCAACCACCGGGTCAGTGCAATCAACCAAGGAGCCTGTTCAATCAACCACCAAAGCAGTGCAATCAACCAAGGAGCCCGTTCAATCAACCACCAGAGCAGTGCAATCGACCAAGGAGCCCGTTCAATCAACCCCCGGGACAGTGCAATCAACCAAGGAGCCCTTTCAATCAACCACCAGAGCAGTGCAATCAACCAAGCACTCCGCTCAATCAACCAAGGAGCCCGTTCAATCAACCCCCGGGACAGTGCAATCAACCAAGCACTCCGCTCAATCAACCACCGGGACAGTGCAATCAACCAATGAGCCCGTTCAATCAACCACCAGGGCAGCGCAATCGACCAAGCACTCCGCTCAATCAACCACTGGGACAGTGCAATCAACCAATGAGCCCGTTCAATCGACCACTGGGACAGTGCAATCAACCAAGGAGCCTGTTCAATCAACCAGGCCCCCCGCTCAATCAACCACCCGAGCGGTCCCATCAACCATGAAGGCTCTTCAATCTTCTTAACTAGTCGCTTATCTATTCCCCCAATAAAAAAACAGCCCCAATCACTTTCGGGGCTGTTCTTTCAGCTTTTAAATCTGTCTAAGACATGAATTATTTATCTTTTTCAACGTCCCACCAGTGGAAGCCATCTTTTTCTAAAAGCTCATTTGCTGCTTCTGGCCCCATGGATCCGGAATCATAATTCGGGAAATCTGCTTTTACTGCTTCCCATCTGTTTAAAATAGTGTCGATAAAGGCCCAAGAATGAGCTACCTCGTCCCAATGGGTGAAATTGGTCGTATCACCGATCATGCAATCAAATAACAGTTTTTCATAAGCTTCTGGTGTGTTCATCCCGCTTACACCGTTATTCGTGTAAGACAGCTGAATAGGCTCAGCCATGGAACCCATACCAGATTTTTTCGCATTAAGGTATAGTGTAATACCCTCATTTGGCTGGATGTTAATCACAAGCAAATTAGGATGTTTTTCCGCTTCTTCTTTGTAATAAAGATTCATTGGAATGTCTTTGAATTCTACTACGATTTTTGTACATTTTTCCGCCATGCGTTTTCCAGTACGAATGTAGAATGGGACACCAGCCCAGCGATAATTATCTATCATTACTTTACCAGCCACAAAAGTTTCCGTATTAGAATCATGTAGCTCTTCTGCCTCTTCGCGATAGCCGGCTACTTCATTTCCTTTCATGATCCCTTTACCATATTGTCCCCGTACGAAATACTCGTCCACTTCCTCTGGGTCAAGCTGGCGTAATGCGCGTAATGCTTTTACTTTTTCTGAACGAATTTCGTCTGTGGTCAATTTAATTGGTGGCTCCATGGCAAGCAATGCAACCATTTGTAGCATATGGTTTTGCACCATATCCCGTGCTGCTCCAGAATGATCGTAATAACGAGCGCGATCTTCTACTCCGAGCTCTTCACTTGAAGTAATTTGGACATTGGAAATAGACCGGTTATTCCACAAATGTTCGAAAATGCCGTTAGCAAACCGGATTACCTCGATGTTTTGTACCATCTCTTTCCCTAAATAATGGTCAATACGATAAATTTGGTCTTCATCAAAGGCTACACGAATTTCTTTGTTTAGTTCTTTTGCTGATTTTAGATCGTGACCAAACGGTTTTTCAATAACGAGGCGTGTCCAACCGCCGCTGTTTTTCAAGCCATTTTGTTCAAGACGATGGGCGATGGAACCGAAGTATTCAGGTGCCATGGCCAAGTAAAAGATTCTGTTTCCACCTGTTTCGTAGGTAGACTCCAAGTCTGTTAATAATCCGTTAAGTTCGGTATATGACTCTGCTTGGGTCACATCAAATGAATGATAGTAAAAATGGGAAGTGAACTCTTCTGCATCATCTTCTATCGAAAGGGCATTTTGCAAGGATTCCTTCACATTGGTGCGGAAGACATCGTTGGTCCAAGGTCTTCTTGCTAGTCCTACGACTGCAAAGTCTTCTCCAATTTTACCACTTTTATATAGTTTATAAATGGAAGGGAAAAGCTTACGTTTCGCTAAATCCCCTGTTGCGCCGAATATAACAATTACTGCTTTAGGTGTGTGTAAGTTAGTCAAAAAAAGCCTCTCCATTTCATGTAGCATAATACATAATTTTATAAGGAAAAAAATGATAAATCAACTAATCAAACCCGGCCTCGTTATTTTAAGTCTGTGCAAGTCCATAAAAACCTATGCAACGAAATCGGTAAGATCCTTATGGTTTCAACCAGTTCCAGGACTTACGAAAAAGCTGATTGATTACCTCGGAAAACACAAGACCAATGGCAATTCCCCCAGCAAGCAGCATCACCTTTGCAGATAACTGAACAGCTTGGAAGTAGTCATTTTCCACAAAGTTTCGCATCGCGTCATAAGCGATCCCTCCCGGTACAAGGGGAATAATCCCAGAAACATTGAAAATAATGATCGGTGTGCGGAAAACCTTTGCGCATAGTTGGCTGAGCACAGCGACGAGCATGGCAGCAAAAACGGTTGCGGGGACTACATCGATGCCTTCTGCCACTAAAATATAGTAAAGAAGCCAGCCAAACATGCCAACAAGCCCGCATTGAATCAGGGCATGGCGCGGGGCATTAAATAAAATACCGAAACCGGCTGAAGCTATAAAACTTGTTATACATTGTGCGAGTATCATAGAAACACCTCATTAAGGATCAATCTTACATTATAAAAACGCAAACACTACCGCTACGCCTGCCCCGATAGCAAAGGCTGTCAGCATTGCCTCAACCCCCTTGGAGACCCCTGCTACCAAGTGGCCAGCCATTAAGTCTCTCACGGCATTGGTGATATGCAGACCTGGTACGAGGGGCATAACAGCACCAATAATAATTTTATCCAGGTTTACACCAAAGGAGAAATGCAGGCAGCCAATTGCCAGCAAGCCAATGATGAAGGATGCAAAAAACTCAGCAAAGAACCTGGTTTCTACAAGCTTCTCAAAGCCGATCATTGCCGCAAGTCCCACCCCTCCAGCAAAAAAGGCCGGAAGAAAATCAAGCAATTGACCGCCAAACATGATGGCAAAGCTGCCACTGACCAACGCTGCAGCGGCAATTTGTAGCCAATAAGGGTATACATTGGAAGTGGAAGAGAGCCCTTTTAAATGAAGAAGCGCTTCTCTTGGATCGATCCCACCTTCGCTTATCTGTCTGGATATACTGTTTACCTGGGCTATTTTATGTAAATCTGTAGAACGCTTCGAAATACGCCGGAAGTGTGATGCATCATGGCTGTCCGTGGAAAAGTTGATCCCTGTGGGGGTCGCATAGCTTTCCGCTTCAGTTAACCCAAACGCTGCAGCAATTCGGGTCATGGTATCTTCCACGCGATAGGTTTCTGCGCCACTCTCTAGCATAATCTTACCTGCAAGCATACATACATTTGAAATTACTTGTCGTTCATCCATGTCATTCCCGCACTTTCATTTGTAATTATGATAAAAGTATAAGGGGTAGGAAGCGGAAAGGGAAGACTTAAAACAGAGAAAGGGAAAGAGGTTAACTAAATGATGTAATCAGAACTAGTTAACGAGGCAAAAGGGAGGTATCAAGTTAAAAAACGAAGCAGCACCAAGATGGAGACGGCGGCACTGCTTCGTTATAAACAACCCAGATTTATCCCGCCTTAACTGGCAGTAAGACCCCCACTTCAAGAATGCGGGAAATAATCAAGCATTCTAAGTGGGGGATCAACTGCCAGTAAAGGTCCGATTCGTTCAACTAACATTTGGTGGGGGAGGATAGAAGCCCCCAGCAAATGAAGTTTCACTTTATTTGCTGCTAGCCGTTCGTTTCGTTTCCGTAATCTTGCCAAGGAAAAAACTGTCCACTTCACTTAATTTTCCTCTCCACAGAATATCACTTTTTGAGGGTGTAGGTTTACTTCCACCACTGTAAATTTGCGAGTTTTTTAGATGAATATATTCAGCTTGCTCAGGGTTTTCCTGTGCCTCCAGCTGTTCACTCGTTTTTGCAAGCTGTTCGCCTAATGCCTGTGAAATGTCGTTACCATCCTCAAAGGATTTACTTAACAGTTGAAAGTATTCCTGAGCAGAAATTAATGTACCTGATACTAGTGCCCCATTAACGAGCAGGGAAATATCTAAATTGAAATCATGCTTATTGGATGCAAACACAAAATGGGACAGAATATTATCCTTCGTCGTGTTATCGCTCATACTATCTCTCCTTTATTATTTCGCCTGTACTGTCAGTAAGAACCTCGGGATCAACTTCCAGTAAAGGTCCGATTTGTTCAACTAACTTTTAGTGGGGGAGGAAGGGGAACACCCACCAAATGAAGTTTCGCTTCATCTAGCATTACTATGACTAGGCAGTCGTATCATCATTGCTTTCAATATCGGTCTCTTCTTTGTCGGAATTAGATGTTTCTTTTTTTGCCTTTGTAGAACTTTTAGCTGTACTAGCATTATTGGAGCTTTTCCTAGTTGTTTTTCTAGTTCCTGTAGATTTTCCTGCATTTTGATTTTTCTTATTGGTTGCCTTTGTGGAGTTAGATTTCACGTTAGACTTGGAAGAGGAACTTCTATCTTCCTCTGTCTCATCCTCGTCGTCATCTGTTTCTTCGGCTTCTGAACTGGCTTCTGTATCTTCATTGTCCTCATCTTTATTATCCTCAGGGTCTTCATTCTCTTCTTCATCTTCATCCTCATTTTCGTTTTCCTGATTGTTTAACTGGGCATCTAGGAGCTGATTCATTTTTTCTTCAAGGCTATCCAGTCTTGATTGCAGCTCTGCATTTTCTTCTTTTAAGGAATCGTACTCCTGATCATTTGAACCAGTGTGTTGCATTTCTGTCTCCTCTTCCTCTTCTGGTAAATCCATGGAGCCCTCTTGATCAGTGTCTTCCTCACGACCCTCATCCTCTTTGTTCTTCTTTAATAGACTTGTAGTAGAGTCTTTTATACTTTGATAAGCGTTTGCTGATTTTTCCTTCCCACTATCTTTTAGTGTACTTAATTTTTCTTTCGTTACAGAGCCAAGTTGGTTTCCTTTATTTATAAGCATCTCTTTACTTAAATTCGTCATAAGCTTTTTGCGGTTCTGTGGGGCGGATAGGTAACCAACCGTCGCTCCTAAAATTCCTCCAGTCGCAGCTCTTCTAATGGATCCAGCTTTTTTCTTGTCGTTGTTATCTGTGGTCATATCATTTACCCTCCAGTTGTATTTGCTGTAGACTCATTGTTCATTAATTTATTTTCAAGTGCATGAAGTCTTTCTTGCAATTGCTTATTCTCTTGTTCAAGAGCGGTTGTTTTTTCCGTTGCTTTGGAAGTCAAATATGGATCTGTTTCCCACCAATCCATGCCGATTTCCTTCGCCTTATCAACAGAAGCAACAATAAGTCTGATTTTAATCGTGATTAACTCTACATCGGCAATTCCGACAGAGATATCACCGGCTATGACAACACCTTTATCAAGTACTTTTTCCAGCACATCCACTAGGTTACTAGGTCCATTGTTTTGCTGTAATTGTTGTTCAACAGGCATGTAGAAGTTCTCCTTTCTTACATCAGATTTCCTAACGGGCCAAGATCGATATTTAAATCCTCGGCATCCAGGCCGAAAATTTCTTTCAATTCTTCCATTTTATCTTCCAAGTTCATAAGCGCCTCCCCAAGGTCTTCGATTTGCTCGTCAGATAGGGTGCCCCCCTCCACGCGTCTGATGGCGTGTCGTTCTACTACCTGCCGCAATAGCTCAATTACGGTCATCACGAGCTGGGCGAGACCATCTTCTGCGCTGTCTGGATCTAGGTTAATACGTCCCCTCTGATTGTCCTGTAGCATGGAGTAACTCCCTCCTTTGGGTATCAAATTGTTCTGAGGTAACCTCTTTTTGCTGATTAGACGATTGGACGAGTGTTTCTACAGAAGCGATTAATACACGTAGGTCTAGATAGACGAGGTCGACGCCGGCGATGGAAATGATTAAGTCTCCTTTAATGGCAACCCCCTTGTCAAGAATGACATCCAAAATATCAATCAGACCTACTTCCTTATTTTCAATCGTTTCACGAGTTGTTGGCATACTGTTTCTCCTCACCCTGAGAAAAATCAGAGAAATGGTAGGCTGGCCAAGGACCTGTAGCTTCAATCTTCCACGTCGTATCTGCCTGCTGTTCTTCAAACGTCAAAATTTTGTCTTTAAATACCTCGACCTTTTCTTTTGGCACCAGGTAGGCACTATTCCAAACCATATCTTCTTTTAGCCCGGTCATATCTTTATCCCAATTTTTTTTAACAGTGTAGTTGGTGGCGATACTTTTTAGTTCTTCATGTAAACTCTCCCCAAAAAGATCCTTTTCTTGTTCGAGCTGCTTATCAACAATAGAATCCATCTTCTTTTTTTCAAAGAATTGTCTGCCACGAGGAAGTTTCGCGATTTCTTCCTTCTTTTTTTCTAGTACAGGGTGGGTTTTTTTAATTGCATCCCTTAGTTTCTGCTCCTTACAATAGATTTTAAGTGTCCATTCCTCGTTAGCATGTAAGGTTTTAAACGATTGGCTTAACTGCTCTTCGCTTGCGCTAATGGTGGCTTGAAGGTTTGCAGGATCTTCATAAATGGTACAAAATTTTAAAGGGATAAACGTGTACTGTTGGTGAAGGAATGTAATTGTTTCATGGTGATGAAAGGCCTTATCCTGTAGCCATTCCATATCATTATGAACCTTGTTCTCTATGTTCTTAGCATTGTATTCGTCCTCTGGTAGCTCGCATACAATTGCAGTTGTTTCACCAATAGGTAACGTGTAAAGACTGCTTTTCCCATCAAAGCCTGTAATGCTTGGTAAGGCTCTCTTTTCCATTTCAGTTGTTGGCGTAAGGCCATATAAATAAATTAAGTTACCCATTCTTATCCTCATCCTTTTGTGTCGTAAGTGCTTCCCATTGTTCCATTTCTTTCATTTTCGCTATTTCGTATCGGGCTAAGAGCTCCGCTTCTTGTGCTTTGTAAGCTTCTTCAGGGATCTCTTCTAATTCATACATCATTTGCAATTGAATGAGCTTTTGCTGGATTGTTGGCAGGTCATATAGTTCTTTATCAACTTCTTCCTGAACCTTCCTGGCAATCCCGATAATAGTTTTAATCGATCCCGAAATAAGCATTACGCTTCCTCAACACTTAGGCGAATATTAATAAAATTATAGGCTGGCCATGGCCCAGTATATTGAAAGCTAACTTTATCCTTCCATTGCTCGTACTGTTCATTGACAAGTTTATCGAAGCGCTCCTCGTCTTTACGATTAATTAAGAAGGACGCATTGAGTAAAATCTTTTCTCCTTGTGTCTCATTGGCTACAGCGGCAGTGGCCTGTGATTTAAGGGGAAGGTAAATACTCTCTTCCACGTCCTGTCGAAGGCTTGTAATAAGGCTCTTGGCAGCACCGCCAAGCTTTATCCGATCATAATAACCGGCAGCAGCTGACTTTCCTTTTGCAGTTAGTGCCATTTCCTGTAGCTCTGGGTTATTGTTGACCTGTTTTTCAATCCATTCTTTATTTCCAATGACCTTTAAGCCCACCTCAATTTTTCCTTTGATTTCTGGAAAAATCTCTGTGAATTGGCTATAAAGATTTTGAAGTAGGATTTCCACATCCTTCTCAGATTTGAATACATTTCCAAAACTAATTGGGATGACGGTATCATGTTCTTCCATGGCCTTTGAAACCATGGCTTGGTGCATCATAAGATTTTCTTTATTTGGGTGATAGATTTTCAAGGGGGCTTCGCAGGCAATCATTGCTGCATCTTCATATTGGATCGCAAAAGTCTCCCTTGAAGTTCCATCAATTTCCACGGTGCCAAAATGATGTGGGTCATTTGTTTGGACAGCGCAGAAAATATAAATTCCAGTTTCGGTACCGTTCATTTACGGAACCCTCCTTTCTAGTGACTATGCGCCTTCAATCTTACTTCGGTAGCGGATATCCAGACGCTTAAAAGATGTTACCTCTTTTTCATCGTTCAAAAAGACTTCATAGACACCTAGCATTTCATCCTTGGCGTATTTCTTCATGTACTCTTTTTCCTCGATCACTTCAATCGTTACTCTCCAGCCATTTTCTTCCACATTTTCAACCGATGTGATTTTGTGAGGGGGGGCAACATTATCTCGGAAAAAGTCTGCAACATTATCCATCAATTCTTTTATAGCCATTGCATCCTCCAAACTCCTATTAATTAGGTTAAGATAGTATGAAAATCTGTATACGCACTGTTCTTAGACAGCAACAGTCACGTCCAGCTTCAGCGCCCAGAGACTAGCGCGACTTCCCTCACCTCCGTACGATAAGTCAACATCAGCTCTTTACGGTCGCCGTGTTTCCTTTATCTCCTACGGCTCAGTCCAGTCCGTACGTCTCTAAACGGGCACTTCCGCCTTTCCTATAGGGGAGGACAGTAGGTATACACCTACTGTTCTCCAATTGAATTTGCATCCTTATATACTAAACTGGGCATCTCGCTCATTTTGCTGTGCTGGCAGGCCTTCTTCTTCGACATCATCTCGAAGGAGCCCAACAGCTTCTGCATAACGTAACCATGTGTCGACACTTGCAATTACGACTCTTGCTTCCACCGTCAGTATTTCAATACCTACTACAGAAACTCGTGCATAAGCGTCAATGACGATCCCTTTATCAAGTATGCGGTCAATAACCTCTGCTAAGCTGGAACTGTCTGTACTCTTTTGTACTGCCATTTTTCATTCTCCTTTCGCAAACGTTTATTTTGAACCTAATGTTTTCAATTCACTTGATGACTTAAGGTCACTTGCTTTTTTGATATCTGCCACACTTTTGATATTACTAATACCTTTGATGTTGGAAACTCCTTTGATATCTTGCGGCCCTTTTAAGGTTCGTTTGTTGCTTGAACGGTTTCCGTCACTAATTTTCTCTTGAAATTCCTCGCCAGCTTCCTTGGCGTCACTTAATTTATCCCGGACCGCCAGTAAGCTATCTTGCATTTTGTCTTTTGCCTTTTCTGCTCGCGAGTGAACCTTCTTGCTATTTTCTTCCTTGGCTTTTTGAAGCTTCTCGGCAGCTGTATTTGCCTGAGCTTGAGCCTTTTCTTCCACTTTATCCTTCATCAACTCCGTGGCCTTTTCCTGCATTTTATCCTTTGCTTTGTCTTCAATAGCATCTGGAGTTTTCTCAAGGGCCTTTTTTGCAACTTTTTTAGCTGTTTTCTTGACTATTTCTGCCATTCAATTCCCCCTTAAGTGGAATCACCTTTCTGACTGGATACCTCAAGTAGTTTGTTTAATTTCTCCTCAATGCGTTGCAAGTTATCTTGCAGGTCTTTATTTTCTTCTTTCAATTCCTCGTATTTTTCCTGGAAATGATGTTGGTTATTTTCCAAGTCATTTGAGGCCATCTCTTGATCTTTTGCTGCGTTATTACCTGCGTATTTCTGCATATATCCAGTCGCACTCTGTCGTAATGCAAACATTGCTTGTTCTGTTAACAAATCTTGGGCTGTTCGCATGACTTCTCTTCCAGCCGCTCTGACGAATGTTGATCTACTGAACTGATTTACGATCTTTTTCCCATTTTCCGGGCTGGCCAGATAGCCGAAACTTGCCCCGACTAAGCCTCCGGCAAGAGCATATGGGACGACCGTCTGTTGTTTTGGTGTCTTTTGTTGGCTTGGTAATGATTGATTATCCTTGTCACACACTTGCTTACTCCTTTCTGGGGATCACATGTATTTGTTGACAGATTAATAAGCTATAGCCAATAGGGAAGAGGTTGAAACCTGGACTAAAGATTCATTTCACTAAATTTCCAAAAATTTCACGGATTATTTCTTTTTGCTTATCTGTTTGAAATAAAAAATAGGCAGATAGAAAGGATGTATAGGGAAAGATGACAAAGTTTAATGTTTGGTTACATTTTCAGTAAAAATGTGTAAAGAAGAGATTTGGCTTTAGAAAAAACAAAAAAGCCTACAGGAGTGTTATTTCTCTCCTGTAGGCTTGTAACCACTTAAATATCTATTTGTTCCTGGTTTGTTACAACGAGTAAGGTTTTTCCTTTGTCTAATTCGACCTTTAATTGCTCTGATTTTGATTTATCAAAGCCGATTTCGTTTAACTTCGATCGAATGGTGTCTCCTTTCCCTTTGAAAACATTTTTAAGGGCAGTACTAACACCAGTTACCTTAGCACCAATTTTATTGGCATCCGTTTCTTTTCGGGCTCTACGATCTGATCATGATCATTATCTATAGATAGAATATAGATCTCATCGTCCGGTACACCGTCATTGCGAAGTTTATCAATCGCTTCGTTTAAATGCTCGTCATTATGGTAAATTTTAAATTTAGGTTCCATTAAAGGGTCCCTCCTTTTGGTTAGTAAAGAGGTACCCGGCTTTTTCAACTATCAAACCATTAGGGTATCATTTAAATAAGAAGTTTACGGCACCATCATAAATAACGAAACGAGTGCAATAATAGGAACACTCATAGCAAGAGCGATGCTAATGAAGGTAAATGACTGAACAGTCGGCTTAGCCTCTGGTGTCACATCCACGTTTTTTTGCAGAAAAATAAAGAAAATAGCATATGCCATAATAAATAGAATAATGATGCCTGGGATATACAGCTCTTGTATAGAATCAACGGGTTCAAGATTTATGTAACCATATATAATTAATAAAAGCGGAATTGCTTCGCTAATTGCAACACCCATAAAGAATTTTTGTTGGATGTTTGCTAGTGATTCTGGATTTTCCTTTAATTTACTAACTAATACTTTAAAAAGGATAAGTAGCGGAATAGCTGCCAGGGCTGCCGCAGCGACAAAATAATAGGCCATGTTGCTTCACCTCCTTTACTCTTTACATTATACGGATGAAGGGGAAGGATGTTTCAGTTTTTTACAGTTCGTTTTCATTTGATGGGGAACGTAAAGATGAGGCTTGCTAGTGACTTACATTTTTCGATATAATCTAGGAAAGTTCTATGAAGAAGTATTAGAATATCAGTCATAAGGAAATATCCCGGCCTAACTGGCGGAAGGCCTCACTTTTGTGAGAGTGTAACTTGCCAGGGCAGGACCGGTTTGATCACCTTACATTTGGTATGGGAAAAATTCCACCAGATGAAGCTTCACTTTATAGGAGAAATATATGATTAATTATGTCGACTTTATCATCGCGTTTCTTATAGCAGCCATTTCAGCTCTGTTATTAACCTATCCTGTTATAGCCTTTGCAAAAAGGATAGGGGCTGTTGATTTCCCCAACCACCGGAAGGTACATACGAAAGTGACACCAAGACTTGGCGGGATTGCCATTTTCCTTGGTGCCTTTTTGGGTGCACTCTATTTGCAACCTAGTCACCCCCATTTACCAGAGATTCTAATTGGGGCGTTAGTCATTCTGCTAACTGGTGCATTAGATGATCGTTTTAGTATCAGACCAGTTATAAAGCTAACCGGTCAGTTGATTGCTGCTTCATTCCTCGTTTCCTCAGGCCTTATTATTGAGAAGCTAACCTTGCCTCTATTCGGCACAGTGGAACTGGGATTTGTTAGTGTGCTTATAACAGTACTTTGGGTAGTGGGGATTACAAATGCCATTAATTTAATTGATGGCTTGGACGGACTTGCCACAGGGGTTACTTCCATTGCCTTAATTAGCATTTTTATTATGGCTTTAATTGATGTCCAGCTTATCGTGGCTTATATAAGCATTGTGTTAATCGGCGCTAACATGGGCTTTTTATTTCATAACTTTTACCCTGCCAAGATTTACATGGGGGATTCTGGGTCCAACTTTCTCGGCTATATGATTGCTGTTGTGTCGATGCTTGGGTTGTTTAAAAATGTTGCGCTATTTGGATTTATCATCCCTGTTATCGTGCTGGCAGTTCCTATTTTCGATACCCTTTTTGCCATTGTGCGAAGGGCTTATAACAAGGAAAATATTATGATGGCAGATAACAAGCATGTTCATTATCAAATTCTACATGCAGGTTATAGCCACCGTACAACTGTGTTAATCATTTACGGATTTAGCGCATTATTTGGCGGAATGGCGATTCTGTTTTCAAATGCGACGATTACCACCTCCTTTGTCATTACACTGTTTGTACTTACGCTTTTACATATTTTTGCTGAACTAGCTGGCATTGTCATGGGAGGAAAGCGTCCTGTCATTGATTATTTCGGAAAGTTGTTCAAGAAAAAACGAAATTCTGATGGTTGAATAATTACGAAAAATAGGTACAACTTAGAATATAGATTGGCAAAGGTGGAATAGATGACTTCCACCATGTGCGTAGTATATGCTAGAGGTAACATCAATTTATCTTGTAGGAAAGAAGGAATTCAGATGGCAAAACAGCAAATTGGCGTTATTGGCTTGGCCGTAATGGGAAAAAACCTTGCCTTAAATATTGAAAGTAGAGGATATTCGGTTGCTGTGTTTAACCGCTCTCCTGAGAAAACCGAAGCATTTTTAAAGGAAGAAGCAAATGGAAAGAACTTTGTAGGAAGCAGCACGATTGAAGAATTTGTTCAATCATTGGAAAAGCCTCGTAAAATTATGTTGATGGTGAAAGCAGGACCAGCAACAGATGCGACAATTGAGTCGTTAAAACCATACTTAGAAAAAGGCGACATTTTAATAGATGGTGGTAATACCTTGTTTGAAGATACGATTCGTAGGAATAAGAGCTTAAGCGAATCTGGCATTCACTTCATCGGTACAGGCGTATCAGGTGGAGAAGAAGGTGCATTGAAAGGCCCATCAATCATGCCTGGTGGGCAAAAAGAAGCTTATGATTTGGTTGCCCCAATCTTTGAAGCCATTGCAGCAAAAGTAGACGGGGAAAGCTGTACAACTTACATTGGACCAGATGGAGCAGGGCACTATGTAAAAATGGTGCACAACGGGATTGAATATGGTGATATGCAATTAATCTCTGAAGCATACTTCATTCTGAAGCACGTATTGGGCTTGGAAGCAGAGGAATTACATGAAGTATTTACCGAATGGAACAAAGGCGAGCTTGACAGCTACTTAATCGAAATTACAGCAGATATCTTCACGCAAAAAGATGAAGAGACTGGAAAACCAATGGTAGATGTCATCCTTGATAAAGCCGGACAAAAAGGTACTGGAAAGTGGACAAGTAAAAATGCCCTTGATTTAGGCGTACCACTACCATTAATTACAGAGTCTGTATTTGCTCGTTACATTTCTTCTTTAAAAGAAGAACGGGTTCATGCAAGCGGCGTTCTATCCGGACCTGTACCAAAGGCTTATGACGGAGATAAGAAAGAGCTTATTGAAGCAATTCGCAAAGCACTGTACATGAGTAAAATTTGTTCATACGCACAAGGTTTTGCGCAAATGCGTGCCCAATCTGAAGAAAATGGATGGGACTTAAAATACGGAGATATCGCCATGATCTGGCGTGGAGGCTGTATTATTCGTGCACACTTTTTGCAAAAAATTAAAGAAGCTTATGATCGCGATCCTGAACTAAAAAACCTGCTGCTTGATCCATATTTTAAAGAGATCGTTGAAGGCTACCAGTCAGCACTTCGCGAGGTTGTAGCTGTGGCAATTAAAAATGGTATTGCTGTTCCGACACTTTCTAGTGCAGTTGCATACTATGACAGCTACCGTAGTGAAGACTTACCTGCAAATCTAATCCAAGCACAGCGTGATTACTTCGGTGCCCATACTTTTGAACGAAAAGATAAAGAAGGCGTATTTCACCATAGCTGGTTTTAAGCTTGGATAGTTTAAACTAAAAACCCGGCTACTGCTTAAGTCTGCAGTAGCCGGGTTTTTCATTTTGCAATTTATCCCGACTTAATTGGCAGTAAGGAACCCACCAAATGAAGTTTCACTTTATGAGATTGGACGTGAAATTAATGTAACCAATTCCGTAGTTTAGTCAACCTTGAGAGCTGTTTGATCAATGGTGCAGCGTAATCGACCGAGATTGTTGATCAATCGACCGTTGTTGCAGCGTAATCGACCGAGATTGTTTATCAATCAACCGGTGTTGCAGAGCCATCGACCGAGATTGCAGTTCAATCAACCAAAGTTGCAGAGCCATCAACCAAGATTGCAGGTCAATCAACCAAAGTTGCAGAGCCATCAACCAAGATTGAAGTTCAATCAACCAAAGATGCAGAGCCATCAACCAAGATTGCAGTTCAATCAACCACAACCACAATCCAATCAACCACACCCCACGCTAACTCACAAAATCAAAAGGCCTATTATTAAACGAAGATAGCATTTCGAATGATAATAGGCCTTCAACTTTTCATAATGCCGCTAACTTAACTTAGAATCTGTTACTTCTTACGATCACTTATACTTTTCTCTTTATAATAATCCTCATTCAATGCTTTGAGTAAGGATACCATCATAAACAGTAAGATAAAGGCGAATGGAAACGCCGAGACGATCGAGGCGGTCTGTAAGGCATTTAGTCCGCCTGTTGCAAGTAATACTGCAGCTGTTGCCGCTTGAATAACTCCCCATGTCATTTTAATTTTATTAGGTGGGTTAAGACTACCGTTTGTCGTTTGCATACCCAGAACGAAGGTTGCTGAGTCAGCAGACGTAATGAAGAAGGTAGTGATTAACAAGATGGCTACGACAATCAATACAGATGCATATGGGAATGATTCAAACAAGGCAAACAATGTTTCCTCTTGTGCTAGACCTGTTAGTCCATCTGTAACGCCGTTGAGTTCTTGGAATAATGCTGATCCTCCAAATACGACGAACCATAGTGCACAAACAATACTTGGAAGGAAGAGTACGCCGATTACAAATTCGCGAATTGTTCTTCCTTTGGAGATACGTGCAATAAAGGTTCCGACAAATGGAGACCATGCGATAAACCATGCCCAATAGAAGACAGTCCAGCTTTGAACCCAGCCATTAAAATCTTCATCAAATGAGCCGGTTTGAAAGCTTAAAGCTGGTAATGATTCAACATAGGATCCGACTGTGGAGATAAACGTATTTAGTATAAATCCGGTTGGTCCTATAATTAAAGTTAAAATCAGTAATAACGCAGCTAATATAAGGTTCGTATTACTTAAGTACTTAATTCCTTTACTAATTCCTGACCAAGCAGAAATCATAAATAATACCGTCACAACACCAATTATAATGAGTTGTGTATTAAAGTTATTTTCTATACCTGACACAAAGGATAATCCACCACTAATTTGGGATGCTCCTAATCCAAGTGATGTAGCAACACCAAAAATGGTAGCAAATACAGCGATGATATCGATCGTTTTACCGATCCAGCCCTTCGTTCGCACACCTAGTACTGGCTCGAAAGTTGCACTAATAAGCCCTGGTGCACCTCTTTTAAATTTAAAGTAAGCGATAGAAAGTGCGATGACTGTGTAGATCGCCCATGTGTGTAATCCCCAGTGAAATACAGAGTAGCGAAGTGCATTTTTAGCTGCTTCCACGGTTTCTGGATCCGCCTCAGGAGGGGCAGCATAGTGAGTTAAAGGTTCGGCAGCTCCCCAGAAGATAATACCGATTCCCATACCAGCACCGAATAACATGGCAAACCAAGTAACTTTATTATATTCTGGTTTATCACCTTTTTTACCTAAGCGCATTTTTCCAAAACGGCTAAAGATCAAGTAGATAGAAAAGATTAGAAAAACAGAGACCGTAACAATATAAAACCATCCGAAATTTGCCGTCAAAAAGTTTTGTGCTTGTGATGTAATATTTTCTAGATTTGATGGTGCCAGTACACCCCATAACACAAATACAGCGGATATAAGTAATGATATCCAAAAGACCTGTCCAACTTTACCCATAAACAATTCCTTCTCCTTTCAAAACCTAAAATAAAAACAGTATATAGTATAGCTAAGTGAGGCATTTTTTATAAAAGTTAATCACACAGTTTTCGTCTCACGATTGTTCCCTTTATAAAACAGCTATATAGAACGCCCTTTCTAGTTTTAACATAAATATATTGAATGAATCAACCTTTATAAACAAATAAAACTGTACGTTTAATACAAACGATAAAAACTATAAATGCTTTCAGCAGTGAAGTGCTTAGGGGTGTATCGCTTACATTTTAAAGAAAAAAAGAATTAGTCTGGAATCTAAATGCACGCAGAAATGGTTTGACTATCTGAGGAGGATGTTGGTAATCTATAACCTAATGTTGGTCTATTTTAATGAAGGAGAAATTTAAGTTATGAGTCGATCTACAAAAAAAGATATCTTGCTCAACGTTGCCGAACGCTTATTCTATGAGTACGGCTTTCGGGGTGTAGGGTTAAAGCAAATTATTAGTGAAGCCAATGTGGCAACCATGACCCTTTATAACCATTTTCCATCAAAAGATAATTTGGTTGAGGCAGTTTTAAGACAGCGAGAAGAACGTTATTGGTCTTATTTAGATTCACATGTGGAAAAAGACTCCAGTTCTCCTTTCATTCTTGCTGTTGAAGCCCATGGTCTCTGGTTAAAAGAGCAATCCTACAAAGGGGATATGTTTTTAAGAGCCATTGAAGACTATGCGGGTACCGATAATGAGATCGAGAATATTGCCAGAGGTCATAAAGCGAAACTGCTTCATTACTTTCAGCAATTGGCTCATAACAAAGGAAAGGACAATAAAGAGGACTTAGCGAACCAGATTACGTTGTTGCTGGAAGGCACGACCTCTATGACTACGCTTATAGGAGCCGAGAAGGCAACGGAATATTCCATTGCGATGGCAGAAATTCTTGTGCAACAATCCTCTTAATGGATGGTTGGAATTAAAATAAAAAATAGGCTTGTTTGACTAGAAAACAGTTCTGGAAGAAAAAAAAGAGATTCTTCTAGCAACTTGAACAAATACAAACGATATAACCTTGGTATAGGAGGATTTCGCCCGTAAGGAGGCTTACGTATAGCGGTCCTCTTTTATACTTGATTTAGAGTTTCACCTTTCTAAAATTAGTAATTAGTGGAAAAAACAGATCTATTTACCCGGGACTATTGGCGCTATTCCAATAGTTTTATTTTTTGTATGATATTAATATCTGAATATTATGTCACGAAACATTCAGAGAAGGAGGAATATTTAACTTAGTTAAACAAAAATTAGAGGGGGAGAGAAATGCGTAATAAAGTTGCCATTATTTTTTTAGCGGTATTATTAGTTTTTAGTAATTTTGCAATGGTAAGTGCAGCGGAGAAGACATTGCCACAGAGTGCTAAGAAAAAGGACAAGCCTAAGACTACGGAAATGAAAGAAACAGAGGATCCAGACAAGGAAGTTCGCGTCATTGTAGAGATGGATGACGAAGCCCCTATTGAAAAAGCAACAAAGCGTGGCATTATGTTCAATAAAATGGCTGAATCAGAGAAAAAGAATTTAACCAAAGCTGCTAAAGCACAGCAAAAAGCAGTAAAAGATGAAATGAAAGAAAAGAAAGTAGAAGCAAAATACTTACAAGAGTTTACAACCGTCGTCAATGGGTTTAGTGCCGAAGTGAAACAGGGCGATCTGGAGCTTATCAAAGAGCTTCCAGATGTAAAAAGTGTTTCCATTGTGACCGAGTATGAACAACCAAAGGTTAAACCGGAAATGAAATATAGTAAAGAACTCGTCGAAGCACAAAAAGCTTGGCGTGATTATGGCTATAAAGGGGAAGGCATGGTAGTCGGGATTATTGATACCGGTATTGACTACACCCACCAGGACATGGTCCTATCAGAGGAAGTAGAAGGTGGCCTAACAGAAGAATTTGTTGAGGACACAATTAATAATGAGGACCTGCCAGGAAAGTATTATACAGAAAAAGTACCATATGGCTATAACTATATGGATGAAAACGATGAAGTACGGGAAATCCATAGTGGAGCAAGCTATCACGGGATGCATGTAGGTGGGACCGTTGCGGCAAATGGTGACGAGGACAATGGTGGTATTCTTGGGATCGCACCAGAAGCGCAATTGCTTGCGTTAAAAGTTTTCGGTAATGATCCAGAACTACAAACAACTTATGGGGATATTTACATTAAAGCAATCGATGATTCGATTAAGCTTGGTGCAGATGTCTTGAACATGAGTCTTGGTTCACCATCAGGGTATGTGGATGCGGACTCACCTGAACAACGTGCTGTATCTCGTGCAGTAGATAACGGAATTTTAATGTCCATCTCTGCTGGTAACTCCGCAATGTTTGGAGATGGTTTCTTTTATCCATATGCATCAAACCCTGATTATGGTGTAAGTGGTTCGCCGGGTGTGGCAAATGATTCGACACAAGTAGCATCATATGAAAACACCTTTATGGACGTCGATGCACTACAGTATAGCATTGACGGAGAAACAGGAAGTGCGGCGTTCTTTTCTGCTGGTGATACCTCACCTTCAACCGATGGAGAGGCCATTGAAATTCTTACAGCCGGACTTGGTCATCCAGAAGACTTCGAAGGTAAAGATTTCACAGGAAAATATGCATTAATTCAACGCGGGGAGCTTGCTTTTACAGAAAAAGCACTTAACGCACAGAACGCAGGAGCAGTAGGGGTTATTGTTTACAATAACACAGATGGAATCGTAAATATGGCATCAGATCCATCCATCACAATACCGTATTTGTTTATGCTAAAAAGTGATGGGGACAGGCTGGCGGAAGCGGCTGAAAATGGACAAGCAGTAACGATAGCATTTAACGGAGAAAAGACAAAGATGGAAAACACAGATGCTGGAAAGATGAGTGCTTTTTCTTCATGGGGATTAACTCCTAACCTTGATTTCAAACCAGAAATCACAGCACCAGGTGGTCAAATTCTTTCCACATTAAATGATGGACAATACGGCCTAATGAGTGGAACGTCCATGGCAGCACCACATGTATCAGGTGGAAGTGCACTTGTGCTTCAACGTGTGGACGAGGAGTTTGGCTATGGAAATGCAAATCGTGTAAATCAAGCGAAAAACTTAATGCTAAATACATCTAAGCCAGTTGACTTTGATGGGGCTCCTGTATCTCCACGTCGTCAGGGTGCTGGATTAATGCAGATCCATGCTGCATTATCTACACCAGTTGTCGTGACAGAGTCAGCATCAAATGAAGCAAAAGTAGCGTTAAAAGAAATTAAGGAAAACCAAGTGACATTTGAATTAACGGCAGAAAACTATTCGGATGAAACTGTAACGTATGATGTCTCAGCTAATGCGCAAACAGATACACCAGTGGATGGTGGCGGTGTACTTGTAACTGCACCGAATATGTTCGGAGGATATGACCTTGGGGAGATTACAACCGTAAATGGCGGTTCTTCTGCTACTGTTGAAGTGCCAGCGAACGGACAAAATACCGTTGAAGTAAGCATTGACTTAAGCAGTGTGGATGCTTCTCTTGCTGAAATATTTACGAATGGATATTGGGTAGAAGGTTTCGTTAGCTTTACAGATCCGACAGATACCAATCCTGATTTAACAGTGCCTTATGTTGGGTTTAAAGGTTCTTGGGATGATGCACCAATCTTTGATACACCATTATGGGATGCAAGCTCATTCTATGGTATGACAGGGGTAGCTACCAATACAGGGGATGACAGTTATGGTTTTCTTGGTGAAAACTTAGTATCCGGAGAATTTGACCCTGAAAAAATTGCTTTCTCACCAAATGGTGACGGAGTTCAGGACGATGCTTTAATGATCCTATCCTTCTTAAGGAATGCGAAAGAAGCTAAATTTAATGTTCTTGATGAGGATAAGAAGGTTGTAAGAACCATTCGCTTGGAGTCTGATTTACGTAAAAACTATTATGACGGAGGACGTTCCCCTGAATATTCCTTGTCAGCAGACAGGGCATGGGATGGAAAAATTAACAACAAGCTAGCAGAGGATGGTCAATACTACTTGCAGGTTGCTGGAGTAATAGATTATGAAGATGCCGAGTGGCAAACATTAGATTTGCCAGTAGTTCTTGACACAGCTTCTCCAGAAGTGGACGCAACGATTGATGAAGATGGTGAAGTCTTAACCGTTGCGGTAAATGATGGAGAAGGTAGTGGATTAGCTACATGGGATGTGTTGGTAGACGGTGAGTCTGTGCTAGAAGAGCCTTATACTGAAGATGTAACAGAGCATGAGCTAACAGACTTTGATCCAGAGAGCACCGTATCCGTTGTAGCAACAGACTATGCAGGAAATGAGCAGGAGGAAGAAGCAGTAGTTGAAGAGCCTGCTGATGAAACAGTACCTGATTTGCATGTCCTTACACCTGAATTTTTAGAAGCGTTCGATTCCAAAGAAGTACTCTTCTCTGGCTATGTAACAGATGCTTCAGGTGTGAAGGAAGTTACAGTTGATGGGGAAAAAGCAGAGCTTGTTTATAACGAAGAAGAAGATCGTTATGACTTCACACTTACCCTGTCACATAAAAAAGACGATTTCTATTTCCGTCACATTAAAGCAGTAGATAATGCCGGAAATGAAACAGAGATCGGCAGAAGATACTTTGTTGATACACAAGCAGCGACAGTTAAAGTGAAAGCACCAAAGAAAACGAAAAAAGACACCGTTAATGTGTCGGCAACGATTAAGGACAACTTTGATGACATTAATTTCTATGTAAATGGAAATCACGTCTTTAGCCATGACTTGTCCACACCATATGGCAAGAAACGCTTTAAAGAGAAAATAGAAGACATTGAGCTGAACCTAGAAGAGGGCGAAAATGTTTTCGAATTTAAAGTAGTCGATCTTGCTGGTCATGAGACAGTGGAAGAGGTAGTTATTACAAAGCAAGCTAAGAAAGAGCAAGAAGAGGATAAAGAGGAAGAAGATAATGAGCATGATTTTGTAGGCTATATCTTTGAACGACTCTTCTCCTTCATTGGTAAGCTTTGGAGTATTTTTGGATAAGGAAATGAGGAGAGCCAGCATCTGATGGGATGCTGGCTTTTTGTTTGGGGGGGAAGGAGCAGGCGGAGGCTTAAAGGTGAGTTGTAGTTCAATTGGTCAATTGAATTTTTTAGCTGGTTAATTAACCAGGGGGTGAGATTCATCGAGCATTGGGTGTGTGTAATCAACCAATACGGGTACCCAATCGACCAAGGGATGTGTGTAATCAACCAATTCGGATACCCAATCGACCAAGAGGGCTGTGCAATCAACCAAACTGGATACCCAATCGACCAAGGGTAGTGCGCAATCAACCAAACTGGGTTCCCAATCGACCAAGAGGGCTGTGCAATCAACCAACCTGGATACCCAATCGACCAAGGGTAGTGCGCAATCAACCAAACTGGGTTCCCAATCGACCAAGAGGGTTGTGCAATCAACCCGTCTGATTTCCAATCGACCAAGAGGGCTGTGCAATCAACCAAACTGGATACCCAATCGACCAAGGGATGTGTGCAATCAACCAAACTGGATACCCAATCGACCAAGGGATGTGTGCAATCAACCAATCCGGATTCCCAATCGACCATGGGGGTGTGCAATCAACCCGTCTGGATACCCAATCGACCAAGGGATGTGTGCAATCAACCAATCTGATTCCCCATCAACCAAGAGGGCTGTGCAATCAACCAAACTGGGTTCCCAATCGACCAAGAGGGCTGTGCAATCAACCAATCTGATTCCCAATCGACCAAGAGGTCTGTGCAAGCAACCAATCAAGGTTCCCAATCGACCAAGGGTAGTGTGCAATCAACCAATCTGATTCCCCATCAACCAAGAGGGCTGTGCAATCAACCAAACTGGGTTCCCAATCGACCAAAGGATGTGTGCAATCAACCGCATCTCACTCTTCTATCGACGAAGCTTCCCTCTACAAATCCAACCCAGGGCAATTCAGTTTGCAGTATTAAAGTAATTACCAATATTATGAAGGGTATAGCTCCAAATCCAAGCAAAATAATTTAAAATCACTTATAATTTATCATTTCGAAAACCCTAAAGGAAAATACCCAAAAATAATAGTAAATCCCTTGCCATGCTTGTTTAACTCAAATTAGATTAGGGAATATATCTTTGGTATAATTTTTTAAATGGCAGTGAAAACTTCAACTGCTAAAAAACATATAAGGAGACCAATTATGGAAGAGAGAACGACACTGAAGAAGTCTTTGAAGGCGCATTGGGTGTGGGCAATTGCTCTTGGTTCATCAATCGGTTGGGGTGCATTTGTACAACCTACAACTTGGATGTCAACGGCAGGGCCAATGGGAGTTATTCTCGGATTTGGAATCGGGGCAATTTTAATGATGTTAATTGCTGTAAGTTATGGGTTTCTTATTAAGAGTTTCCCGGTATCCGGTGGTGAGTTTGCCTACGCATTCATTAGTCTTGGAAGGACGCACGCATTTATCAGCGGCTGGTTTTTAACACTTGGTTACATATGTATCGTGGCTTTAAATGCTTCAGCGTTTGCTTTAATGTTTAAATTTGTATTTCCTGCTCTAATAGAAAATCTTCATTTATATCAAATTGCAGGCTGGGATGTTTACGGAATGGAAATAATTATTGCTTCCGTGGCCTTAGGTGCATTTGGATATTTTAACGTTAAAGGCAGTGGTATATCTGGACGTATGCAATTTGTTTTTTGTACCATTATGATTCTTAGTATTGTGACTATCACCTTTATGGTAGGAGGACAACCAGGAGCTGGACTATCTAATGTTCAACCATTCTTTCCTGGTGACACAACAGCTTTTGCTGCAATTATCTCAATCGTAGCAATTGCACCATGGGCATATGTTGGGTTTGATAATGTGCCACAGGCGGCAGAGGAATTCCATTTCTCTTCCAAAAAAGCATTTTCATTAATTATTTTGGCCATTTTCTTTGCGGCGGTTTTATATAGTTTAATGATCCTTGCAACAGCCATGATTCGTCCATGGGAAGGGCTTGTCTCTGAATCCCATGTATGGGGAACTGGTGCTGCAATTGAAGATCTGTTAGGGACGATGGGGCTTGTTCTAGTGGTAACTGCTTTAACTATGGGTGTGTTTACCGGACTTAATGGCTTTATTATCTCCTCAAGTCGATTACTTTTCGCCATGTCTCGTGCGAAAATTTTGCCGGAAGCATTTTCTAAGTTGCATCCGAAGCACAAAACACCTTATGTGGGGATTATCTTCACGGTAATTGTATCGATGCTTGCCCCATGGTTTGGGCGAGAAGCACTTCTGTGGGTTGTTGATATGTCATCTGTTGGGGTAACAATTGCTTATTTCTACACTTGTTACACAGCATTCTCTTTATTTAAAACGAAAAAGAATGCGGATTTTGATGAGCGGAAGCATGTAATCTCCCCAATGAAGAAAATGATTTCTGCAATTGGGATGCTTTCAAGTTTAGTATTCCTTGGCTTGCTTCTGATTCCTGGTTCCCCGGCGTTTCTTGGGGTAGAATCTCGAATTGCGTTAGGTGCATGGGTTGGATTAGGTCTAATCTTTTACCTGATTAAACGCACAGAATTTAATAAAATTCCAAAAGAAGAGCTTAATTACCTCATTCTTGGGTCGAAAGAAATTGAAGCGAAAAATCGAACATGATCCAAAGCTTCTTCTAAGAATAAAAAAACGCATTCCTATGATAAGGAATGCGTTTTTTGATAACTTTTTACAAACTCCAGTAAGTAAATCCTTTTTCTTCCGATTCTTCACGGTTGAAAATGCTTTTCACGTCAATAAGAACTTTTTTATCGTGTTTGTATAGAGTAGAAAGAGCATCTAAATCATAGCTTTTCTTAAGCTCTTCATGTGGAACCGCGAATACGACACAATCAAGATCTTTAAGCTCATCTTGTTTCACCAAGTCGATTCCAAACTCTCCTTTAACAGCTTCGGTTTCGGCAACAGGGTCATGTACTAGAACTTCTACCCCGTAATCTTTCAATTCATTAATAATATCAATGATTTTCGTGTTTCTTACATCGCCAACATTTTCTTTAAACGTAATACCGAGAATAGCAATTTTTGCACCATCAATGTTTTGCTTTGTAGTGATCATTTTCTTTATGATATTGCTTGCAATGTATTTCCCCATATCATCATTAATTTTACGGCCGGATAGAATGATCTGTGAATGATATCCAAGCTGTTCTGCTTTGTACGTGAAATAGTATGGATCAACACCAATGCAATGGCCGCCAACAAGACCTGGCGTAAACTTCAGAAAGTTCCATTTTGTGCCTGCTGCACGAAGAACGGCATTTGTATCGATTTCCATTTTGTTAAATACCATGGATAACTCGTTCATGAAGGCGATATTTATATCACGCTGAGAGTTTTCAATTACTTTAGCAGCTTCAGCTACTTTAATAGACTCTGCTTCATGAATGCCTGCTTCAATAATAGAGCCATAAACAGCGGAGATCTCTTTGAGTGCTTCCTTATCAGAACCAGATACGATTTTAACAATTTTTGTAAGGGTATTTATTTTATCACCAGGATTAATCCGTTCGGGTGAGTAGCCAACTTTAAAGTCCTCACCATATTTAAGGCCTGATACCTTTTCTAAAATAGGAATACATACCTCTTCCGTTGTTCCTGGATAGACAGTGGATTCATAAATGACGTAAGAGCCTTTTGTAAGGTTCCTCCCAACTGTTTCACTCGCTCCGATAACTGGGTTGAGGTTTGGTGTTTTATCTGTATTTATAGGAGTTGGGACAGCAACTACATGAAATTTACAAGCCTTTAAATCTTCTTCATTGCTCGTGAAGGTCATTGGCGTTTGACGAATCATGTCATCCCCAACTTCATCCGTAACATCATGCCCGTTACGATATTGAGTTAGTTTTTCCTCACTTATATCGTAACCAACAACATCATATTTTTTAGCAAATTCAACAGCTAGAGGCAAGCCTACATACCCTAGCCCGATCACTGATATTTTCTCTTCTTTGTTTTGGATTCTAGTAAATAAACTCATACTAATAACCTTCCTTCTTTCATCACCATTTAGGCAATCAATTTATGTCTTTTGAATAATTAACGGCAAGATACCTATATTATACAACTTTACGAAAGCTATTACGATTATTTTGGGGTAAAAATTGGACTGCTATACAGCATATGATAAACTTACCATAATGAAATAGCTCTATGAATAGCTACCTTTTAAAGATAAAGGAGACATTGAAATGAAGGTAAAAAAGGCGATCATTCCCGCAGCTGGGTTAGGTACGAGATTTTTGCCTGCTACAAAAGCACAACCTAAAGAAATGCTGCCAATAGTAGATAAACCAACCATTCAATATATTGTAGAAGAGGCAGTTGCTTCGGGTATAGAAGATATTATGATTGTTTCTGGTAGAGGAAAAAGAGCAATTGAGGATCATTTTGATATATCCTATGAGCTCGAAGAAACGTTAGCGAAAAAGCAAAAAACAGAACAGTTGGAAATGGTGCAGAAAATCTCGAAATTGGCCAATATCCATTATATTAGACAACGGGAACCAAACGGCTTAGGACACGCCATTTTATGTGCAGAACGTTTCGTCGGCAATGAACCCTTTGCGGTATTATTAGGGGACGACATAGTCGAATCAGAACAGCCTTGCTTAGGCCAGTTACTGGACGTTTTCGCTGAACACCAGCATTCTGTTGTTGGGGTGCAGCAGGTCCCAGAGGAAGATCTGTCTAAATACGGGATTATCGAACCTTTAAGCAATGAAGATTATACAAATGCTGTACGTCGCATCGCCTCCTTAGTTGAAAAGCCTTCAATTGAGGATGCGCCGTCCAATCTTGCTATAATGGGAAGATATGTATTAACTCCGCGTATATTCGACATTCTTCATAAGCAAGCTCCAGGAAAAGATGGGGAGATACAACTGACAGATGCAATCGAAAAGCTAAATGAAATTGAACCAGTGTTCTCGTATAATTTTGCGGGAATACGACATGATATTGGCGGGAAATTAGGCTTTATCAAAGCAACGATTGACTTTGCCTTACGCCGTAATGATTTAAAAGAAGACGTACAAGCATATATGGAAGCGAAATTGTCTGACTTAGGAAGAAAATAGAGGTGTCATCAAATGAAAATTGCAGTAATTGGAACAGGATATGTCGGTCTCGTAACAGGTGTAACTTTAGCGGAAATTGGTCATCAGGTTACGTGTATTGATGTGGACAAAGAAAAGGTGGAAACGCTTAACAAAGGAATTAGTCCTATTTATGAAGAAGGACTAACAGAACTTATCCAAAAGAACCTCGATGGTGGAAATCTTGCGTTTACTTCCAGTTATCAACAAGGCTTACAAGGAAAAGATATTGTTTATCTCGCTGTAGGTACACCACAAGGTGAAGACGGATCAGCAGATCTTACTTATATTCACAAAGCCTGTGATTCCATAGCGGAAACACTTCAAAACGATGTTATTATGGTTACGAAAAGTACAGTGCCAGTAGGAACGAACTCCCATATAAAAAATAGAATAGAGGACAAGCTAGCAGCTGGTATAAAGGTGGAGATTGTTTCCAATCCGGAATTTTTGCGACAAGGCTCAGCAGTATACGATACATTTAATGGTGATCGAATCGTGATTGGGTCGGACAGTCCGGAAGCTTTACGTGCCATCGCAGAAGTAAATGCTCCCTTTAACCTGCCGATCGTACAAACAGATTTAAAAAGTGCCGAGATGATTAAGTATGCTTCCAATGCCTTCTTAGCAACGAAAATTAGTTTTATAAATGAAATAGCGAATCTATCTGAACGAGTAGGAGCTAATGTGGACCTTGTTGCGGATGGAATGGGCATGGATAAGCGGATAGGAAGAGCATTTCTAAATGCAGGTGCAGGCTTTGGAGGATCCTGTTTTCCAAAGGATACGAACGCCCTGATTTCCATAGGTAAAGAAGTTGATTACACGATGCCTTTGTTGGAAAGTGTCATTAACGTCAACAACAAACAGCGTGGTATCATTGCGGAAAAAGTAATCGAGCAGTATCCTGATCTTTCCGGAAAACAGGTTGCAGTGCTCGGGCTTGCCTTTAAACCAAATACCGATGACATGCGGGATGCACCTTCCATTCATATCACAGAGCGTTTACTGGAAAAAGGTGCTACGCTTCGTGCCTATGATCCGGTAGCAATGGATAATGCTAAGAAAGTGCTGTCTAACAAAATAGAATATGTAAAAGATATAGAGTCAGCCATAACAGAGGCTGATTTGGCCATTATTCTTACGGAATGGGATGTGATAAAAGAATTCCCACTCTCGGCATATAAAAAATATATGAAAAATGCCGTTCTATTTGATGGCAGAAATTGCTTTACTATCGATCAAGTCGCCGGAACAGACGTAGAATACCATTCTATCGGAAGACCTGTGGAAAATGATGCGTAAATGAAATTCCAATTTAACAAATAAAATAGTAGTGATACAGTAGCCGGACAATTCGATTATGTCCGGCTTATTGTTTACATAGAATTTTAATTTAGTTTTATATAAACCTTGAGAGAAACTGGGTACCTATTCACCTGTAGCGCGGGGTCTCCTTTTAATGGTTGATTGAGCAGGGCGTGTGGTTGATAGGGAAGCGCGCGTGGTTGATTGCACGGGGATCGTGGTTGATAGGAAAGGCTGCGTGGTTGATTGAGCAGGGATCGTGGTCGATAGGGAGGCTCGTGTGGTTGATTGGGTGGAGATCGTGTCCGATAGGGAAGCCCGCGTGGTTGATAGAGCCGGGGTCGCGGTTGATAGGGAAGCCTGTTTGGTTGATAGAGCAGGGATCGTGGTCGATAGGGAGGCCCGTGTGGTTGATTAAGCAGGGATCGTGGTCGATAGGGAAGCCTGTGTGGTTGATTAAGCCGGGGTCGTGGTCGATAGGGAAGCCTGTGTGGTTGATTAAGCAGGGATCGTGGTCGATAGGGAAGCTCATGTGGTTGATTAAGCCGGGATCGAGGTCGATAGGGAGGCTCGTGTGGTTGATAGAGCCGGGGTCGCGGTTGATAGGGAAGCGCGCGTGGTTGATAGAGCCGGGATCGTGGTCGATAGGAGGCTCATGTGGTTGATTAAGCAGGAATCGTGGTCGATAGAGGAGCCCGCGTGGTTGATTGAGCAAGGATCATGGTCGATAGGAAAGCCCCCATGGTTGATAGCCCAGTCCTCGCGGTCGATAGGAAAGTCCGTGTGGTTGATTGAGCAAGGATCATGGTCGATAGGAAAGCCTGCCTGGTTGATTAAGCAGCCCCCGCGGTCGATAGGAAAGCCCCCATGGTTGATAGTCCAGCCCCCGTGGTTGATAGAAATGCCCCTCTGGTCTATACCCCATCCCCCACGGTCGAATGGGATGCTCCTTGCGTCGCTCTCAACATATTTTGATAATTTATTTATCAGAGGTACTATGGTATAATTTTATATTGTTATTTTAATTTTTATATACTGGCAATTCTTGAAGGATGGCTGATTATGAAGCAAATAAAAGTTGTTTTTTTTATCTATCGAATGGGGTCTGGTGGTGCAGCCAGGACGTTTTTAAATATTATTAATAACCTAGATCGACAAAAGTTTTCACCGTTGCTTGTCACACTAGATTATGAGGCAGATTATGAAAGTTATCTAAAAGAAGATATTCGGTTTATAAAGCTTGATACGAAGCGTTTACGGTCAGCTATTTTTCCTTTGGCGAAGTTAATTCGCAAAGAAAAGGCAGACATAGTTTTTAGTACAATCCCGAATTATAATACGATTGCTATTTTAGCTAGATTATTTTCTTTCACGAAAGCAAAAAATGTCGTAAGAGAAGCCGCCTATCTCGGTGGCGACCCAAAAACAGATGCGAAATTAAAACTCTATGGAATGCTTTACGGATTCTCTTCACGCGTCATTGCATTATCCGAAGGTGTAAAGGCTAACATAGTAAAAAGATATAACGTTAAAGATCGAAACATTAATGTCATATATAATCCGATTGATATTGAAGGAATTGAAGCAGCAGCAGAGCGTGCCGAACCAATTGCCGAGGAAGCCGGCTTGTTCACCGATGATACAAAAACAATTGTAACGGCTGGAAGGCTAGTAGATGATAAAGATCATGTGACATTGCTAGAGGCTTTTGCAAAGGTGAAAGAAAACGTGGCGTCCCGTTTAATCATAATGGGCGAGGGAGAGCTTGAACAAACGTTAAAACAAAAAGCGAGCAGCTTAGGGGTTGCAGACAGTGTCCATTTTATTGGATTTCAAAAGAACCCTTATTTCTTTTTAAAGAAGTCTGATGTATTTGTGCTCTCTTCGAAACGAGAAGGTTTTGGCCATGTGCTTGGAGAAGCACTTGCAGTGGGAACACCAATTGTCTCGACAGACTGTAAGCCAGGTGCCCAGGAAGTATTGGACAATGGCAAATACGGCTCCATGTGTTCAGTGGGAGATGCAACGGAAATGGCTGACAAGATCGTCGACATCCTGACTATTGATCAGGCTTCAAGAGAACAAATTGTGCAAAGCGGATATGAGCGTGCACAGCAGTTTGCTGCAGAAAAAATTGTAAAGCAATACGAAGCAGTATTTGAAAATGTGTTAGAACCTAAGAATTAATTATGAAAAAAGAGGGAGTGTGACGGATGCCTCGTTCTGGTCGGGTTGTTCATCTAACTACTGTCCATCATCCATATGACCCAAGAATTTACCATAAAGAATGCACATCCTTACAAAAAGCTGGCTATGAGGTAGCCCTTATCGCCCAAAAGGCACCTATAGAAGCGAAAGAAAACCGAGAAATTAATCATATACCAGTGAAGACGTACGGCAGCAGACTTAAGCGTATGGTGTTAGGCTCAATGGAAGCCTACAAGAAAGCGAAAAGTTTAAAGGCAGACGTCTATCATTTCCATGATCCGGAATTATTACCAGTAGGCTGGTTACTAAAGAATAAAAATAATGTCGTGATCTATGACATTCATGAAGACTATATTACAAGTATTCTGCAAAAGGATTATTTGCCCAAGCCTTTAAAAAAGGCAATTGCTTTTGCGTATCGATATATGGAAAAATTCTTTGCTCGAAACATGGAGCTTTGTCTTGCGGAAAAATATTACCAGGATTTTTATCCATCTGGAACCAAGATTTTAAATTATCCCACCATTAATGATAAATTACTGAACGCCAACCAAGGTGATGAAACGCCACAGGATGAATTACTTTATACAGGAAATGTATCACATGTCCGTGGAGCATTGGAGCATGCCAAAATCCCGAGCATTAATCACCATATAAAAGTTCATTTTATTGGAAAATGCCCTAGAGAATTGGCGGAGGAAATGAACAAGGTGGCTGGGGAGCATGCATCCAAGCTATCCTTTAAGGGCATTGATACCTTCGTGGAAAAAGAAGCAATTGAGGATGCATACACGAGTAAGCGGTGGCTTGCAGGAATCGCCCTTTTCCCCCCAACCGAACATTATAAAAAGAAAGAGCTGACAAAGTTCTTTGAATACATGGCGGCAGGCCTTCCTGTTATTTGTTCCAACTTCCCGGTATGGGAGGAATTCATTGAAAGATATGAATGTGGAATTACCGTCGATCCATTTAACGAAACGGAGATTAATGATGCGATCGAATACTTACGGACCAACCCTGAAGTGGCGAAGCAGATGGGGGAAAAAGGAAAACAAGCGGTAAAATTGGAATTGAATTGGGACAGCCAAGCAGATAAACTGGTATCATGGTACGATCAACTATTAAGTCAAGGTAGAGGCAGGGATATCGATGGATAAGCAAACACCTTTAATCTCTGTTATTACCCCTTCGTATAATGCAGAAAGATTCATTAGGGAAACAATTCAGTCTGTTCAGCAGCAAACCTATACGAACTGGGAAATGGTCATTGTCGATGATTGTTCACAGGATAATACTGTTGAGATTGTGACAGAAATTAGTAAAACAGATGACAGAATTAAGCTGTTTGTGCTTGAAGAAAACAGTGGATCTGCTATTGCGCGTAATACAGCAATGGATCTGGCAAAGGGTAAGTATATTGCCTTTTTAGACAGTGACGACCTGTGGATGCCAGAAAAATTGGAGCACCAGGTAGCCTTTATGCAGGAAAAAGATATTGCCTTTTCATTTACGAAATATGTGTGGATGAGAGAGGATGGAACCTTAACAAATGCGACATCGAAAGCACCTGAAAAGGTAAACTATAACCAATTGATGAAGCATTGTGTAATGGGCTGCCTTACTGTTATGCTTGATAAAGAAAAAATTGGCGACCTAAAGATGTATAATATAAGAACAAGACAGGACTATGTGTACTGGCTTCATATTGTAAAACGCGGGCATCTTGCTTACGGTATGCCAGAAGTGCTTGCCAAATACCGGCTCGTGGAAAACTCTATTTCCAGTAATAAAATTAAAGCAGCAAAGCGTAACTGGCATGTTTACCGGTATATCGAGGCTCAACCTTTATGGAAAGCTATTTGGTACTTTGTGAACTATGCTATTAATTCTGTTAGACAAATTATTTATCGGAAGCGAATGGGTTAAGCCTATTTAACCTTTATATGTCGCTACAAATACTGAAATAAATACTTATTAATTTAAAAATTATAATCATGGCTATTATAATTTTGCAGGCGGTGTGATTAACATTGATGAAAAATTATTTGCAGGAAATGATAAAACGTAAGGATTTACTTTTTTACCTTGTGAAATCGGGTCTAAAAGCAGAGCACCGAAACAGCTGGCTCGGCTATTTTTGGTGGCTGTTAGACCCACTGTTAAACGTGCTTGTGTATTACTTTTTGGTTGTTATTATATTACGAAGAGACGATATCCCAAACTTTCCGCTTTTCCTTGTAATTGGACTTGTTGTTTGGAGATGTATTAGCTCCAGTATTAATAGCTCTAGTAAATCGATTATGCGTTACAGCTCGATCATTAACCAGGTTTATTTACCTAAATCGATCTTTCCGTTATCGTTTACCCTAACCCAGTTATTTAACTTCGCCTTTGGTTTTGTCGTTATCGCGATCTTTTTGGCGATTTACAGGGTAATGCCAGGCTGGGAGGCTGTATTCTTACCATTTATTATATTGGTACAGACGGTCTTTTTACTGGCAGTAGGTCTGTTCCTTGGATACATTACCGTATTTGTTCGGGACATTGACAACTTGATTACGTATGTTACGCGTATCTTTTTCTATGCCTCTCCGATAATTTGGGCAGGGGGCAGGCTTGGGGGTACAGGATTTGCCTGGGTGATTGATTACAACCCGATCGCAATCATCGTAACTTCGTATCGGGATGTACTTATGTATAAAGACCTTCCAGATTTTCTAGGTTTATTTATTATTCTGCTGCTCTCTTCAGCAGTAGTTGTGTACATGCTTTACTACTATAGTAAAAACGAGCACAAAATTATAAAATCTCTATAAAGCCTTTTACAGGTTAGAGTGATAAAGAGGGATCTACATTGAGTAGTACAAATGAAACAACACAACAAACAAACTCAAAAGATGTTATAAAGGCGAAAAACCTTGGTGTTAGCTTTAATAGCCGAGTGAGGGATGATTATAAATCCCTCTTATTTCGCATGTTCCAAAGTAAAGCGAAGCGCGCAAAACAGAAAAAGGTTTGGCCACTGCAAGATATAAACTTTACCGGACACCAGGGAGAAATTCTGGGCATCATTGGCTCCAATGGTGCAGGAAAAACCACGCTAAGCAAGATTATTTCTGGTATCTTACAAGAAGATAAAGGAACGATCAAGGTCGATGGTGATGTTACAGCATTATTCTCCTTTGGTATGGGGTTTAATAAGGAATTAACAGGCCGAGAAAATGTTTTTCTAAACGGCATGATGCTCGGTGTAGCTAAAGAAAAAATTCATTACTATATTGACGATATTAAGGAGTTCTCTGATCTGGAGGATTTCTTTGATCAGCCAATGAAATATTATTCAAGTGGAATGAAAGCTCGGCTTGGCTTTAGTGTTGCCTCCCATTTCCAGCCGGAGATATTAATTCTCGATGAGGCATTAAATACAGGTGACGCGAAATTTAGTAGAAAAGCTGCCCAGAAGATGAAGGAATTAGTAGGCAGAGCGAAAATGGTTATTATCGTGACACATAGTCTACGTTACGCACAGCGAAACTGTGATCGGCTGCTTTGGCTCGAAAACGGAAAAGTGAGGGAGTCAGGAGATCCTGCTGAAATCATCCAACGTTACCGGGCAACCGTTCCTGCTAGACCACCGCGTCGCCAAAGAAACCTTCAGCTTGAAAAAACAGAATCTGAAATCAAGAACAACCTTGTCATTAAAGCAGAGGACTTGAGTGTTTCCTTTAAACTAAATACCGGAAAGTTTTGGGCACTAAAGGATGTAAACTTTGAGATTAATGAAGGGGAAGTAGTCGGGATTATCGGCCATAATGGCGCAGGTAAAAGTACACTCTGTAAGGTGTTGACGAAAATACTTTTCCCGGATAAGGGATCGATTGAACTGCATGGTGAGACATCCGCATTACTTGGCTATGGAACAGGTTTTAACGCCCAATTGGATGGGAAAGACAATATTTATTTAAATGCCATGCTTTTAGGTATCCCAAAGAAAAAGGTAACCGAGAAATATGATGAGATTGTCGAATTCTCTGGTCTTGGCAAAAGCATTCATAAACCAATTAAAGATTATTCAAGTGGTATGAAAGCGCGACTTGGCTTTAGTATTGCGGCCATCTTAAAGCCAGATATCTTCATAATTGATGAAGCATTATCAACTGGTGATATAGCTTTTCAGCAAAAGGCAAGTGAACGAATTCAGGACATGATCAACCATGCGAAGGTCGTTATCATCGTTTCACATAGCATGGGCTTTATTGAACAGGTCTGTACAAGAGCAATTTGGATGGAAAAGGGACAAGTGAAATTTGATGGTTCCTCCGAAGAAGCTGTGGCAAAATACCGGGAATCTCAAGGTGTCGCAAAGAAAACAACGATCAAAAATATGAAACAGAATAAAGAACAGACTGCGAACAACACTACGAACGTTTCAAATAATTAATTTACTGTATAGACTGATAGGATTGTGCAGGATAGGTGGGATGCTTGGATGGGTAAATTAAAGAAAATAATCGTTGCCCCAGTGGATTGGGTGCTTTATTCTCTGCTAGGTGATAAACAACGAAAAGCACTTGGTAATATTTTTTCTCCCAAGATCAAGGAGCTATTAATCAAGGTTTTAACAGGGAGAAAGAATGAACAACGACAGGAATTAAAGATGATCAAGTATCATCTTTATAACCTTGGTTTTGTGGAAAAAGGCCTTGCAGATCTCGAAGCATTTATTGCCAAAACAAAGGACCCCTTTATCAAACGTCTTGCTGTTTGGGAGCTAATCCTCTGGCATATTAATAAGGGAACGAAGCAAGGTGCTGAACAAGCACTTCTTCACATGCCAGATTTGGATAAAGAAAAAAGTATGGACCAACGCCGTCGGATTGCTATTATTAAAGCAGAAAGCTACGAGCTGTTGGGACAGAGAGAAAATGCCAAACAAGTGATTAATAGCATGCTTCAAGAGCAGAAGCATCCTGACCTATACCTAGCATTAGCCAATTTAGAAAATGAGATGGAAAAGAGAATTAGCTTTATTAATCAAGTAATGGACATGTATGGACTGGCACGTATTACAATTGATAAAGATGAACAAGGGAATTATCATTATGATGGCTTACAAACGTCCCCCTTGCCAAAAAGTGTTCATGAATCCCCTAAGGTTTCGGTCATTTTACCGGCTTATAATGCGGAAGAAGGCGTCGGAACGGCTATTGAATCCATTCTGACCCAAACATGGTCTAATCTTGAACTGCTAGTTGTGGATGATTGCAGTCCTGACAATACCGTTGGTGTTGTAGAAAAGTATGTGGAACAGGATGCAAGGGTTAAGCTGTTTAGTACTCCTGTAAACAGTGGTCCGTATGTGGCACGAAACATTGCCTTAAAGGAAGCAACAGGTGAGTTTGTTACAATTAATGATGCGGATGACTGGTCCCATGCTGAAAAGCTTGAGAAGCAGGTTAGACACCTTATTAAAAATAAACAAATCTTAGCGAACACTTCCGAGCATTCAAGGCTTACAGAGGAAGAGCTGAAGCTTTATCGAAGAGGTACACCAGGCAAATACATTTTCCCTAATATGTCGTCCATCATGTTTAGAAGAGAGCAAGTGCTTAAAAAGATTGGCTACTGGGATAGTGTGCGATTCGCAGCAGATGGCGAGTTTAAGCGAAGAATTATCCGTACCTTTGGTAAACAAGCATACGCCGATCTTCCAACAGGCCCGTTATCATTACCAAGACAATCTGTGACGTCTTTAACTGGTAGTTCTGCGTTTGGATACAATGGCTTTTTTATGGGAGTGCGTAGGGAATATGTCGAGAGCTTAGAAGCACATCATGAGCAAGCAGCTTCCCTTTATTATGAATATCCACAAGAGACGAGACCGTTCGCTGTCCCTGTACCAATGTGGCCGAAAAGAACAAAGGACCGGACATTTGATGTTGTCTTTGCGACAGATTTTCGTATGGAGAACAAAGCGTTGCTTGAAGAAATTTTGCGGCTCAAACGGCTACACATGCAAATCGGACTTGTGCAATTAAATCGCTATGACTTTTCCATACCGAGAGAAGTTAATTGGGAAATTCGCACGCTTATGGATGGAAGACAAGTACAAATGCTAGTGTTTGGAGAGAAAGTTACTACCGAGAAACTATTTATTATTAACCCGCTTGTACTGAAAGAGCGTCAACGCTATGTGCCAGAGGTGGAAGCAGCTTCGGTTGGATTATTAGTGGAAGAGGTCCCCGTTGATGAGAATATAGCTGGTGAGCTAATCCAAGAATGGGAAGATAGTGTGCAACATTACTTTCATAAAGCGCCTCAGTGGTATGCTGCTACAGAAGCAGTGAAGCAAGAACTGAAGGACACTTTTCCAGAAATTGAAGTGTATCAATCCGAAGATATCCGAAGGGAACGTACAGGATATGAGTGATAAAGAGATAACAGAAGTATCAGACGGGGCTTATCCTTTATTCGACGCTGAGATCAAAGAAATGAATGCACGTATTAACAAGATAGAGCAGGAAAATGCATTTCTAAAAGACGAATTATTTAAAACACGCTATGAATTTAGTCAGGTAACAGCAAATGGAATAGGCAGTGTTATTTCCCCCAAAAAAATTAAGCAATTTTTGCGTAGTACGGTTGCGTATATAATTGGAAGAAGAGATAGGAGACAGCTTTATAGCAAAGCTTACAAAAAGAAAAAAGCAAGGAATACAATGAAAAGCTATTCCTATTATCTGTACAGTTTAGGGTTTGAAGAAAAGATGCTTCAAGCATTCATGCAACTGTATACGACTACCAAAAATCATTATGAAAAAAAAGAAGCGGCATGGGAGCTGCTTCTTTGGTATGCCAACAAAAATTCCATTATTGGTGCTGCCCATGCCTTAAAGTTTGTTCATACAGCCCGGGAAAAAGAAACGGACATCGACGCACTTCGTAAAATTGATATTTTAGAGATTGAGGCACTCCTTCGGCTGGAAAGAAGAGAGGATGCCGAAAGAGTGCTTTCCTCTCTGATGAAAAGAGGAAAGCATTCTGATCAATACTTTATTGCCGCAAACCTAGAAATGAATATACATAATCGAATTAATTTGATAAATAACTGCTTGCAGAGCTATGACCTAGCAGAGATTTCACTTTCGGACAGTCAGAAGGCAACAGATTACGATAGACTACAAACCGTGACTGCTAAGAAGGTGGAAGAACGTCAACCGCTTGTCACTGTTATTGTGCCTGTATTTAATGCAGAGAAAACCATTTCTACTACGCTTGATTCTTTGCTCGCACAGACTTGGAGGAATTTAGAGATCATTGTAGTAGACGACGCTAGTACTGACGAAACAATTGCGCTCGTTGAACACTATGTCCAAGCAAATGACCGAATCATCTTGCTTCAGAATACTGCCAATAGTGGTCCATATGTATCTCGTAATAAAGGCCTTCATCATGCTTCGGGAGAATTTGTAACCGTAAATGATGCGGATGATTGGACACATGCTCAGAAAATTGAGATACAGGCTAAGCATCTGTTAGGAAACCAAACCATTATGGCGAACATGAGCCAACAGGCAAGGGTTTACGAAGATCTTGCATTTACACGAAGAGGTGTTGCAGGTGGCTATCTTTTCCCAAATATGTCCTCCCTCATGTTCAGAAGGCAAGTCGTGTTAGAAAAAATCGGCTATTGGGACAGGGTGCGATTTGCCGGCGATAGTGAATTTATCAATCGGTTGGAGCAGGCTTTCGGTAAGGAAAAGGTCATTCGTTTAGATACAGGTCCTTTATCATTTACGAGACAAACCAAAGGCTCCTTAACCGGAAATGCTACATTTGGTTATAGTGGCCATCTGAAAGGCGCTCGTAAGGAATATGCCGAGGCTTTTCGCTTTTATCATCAGCATGCTAAATCCTTGTATCTCCCTCTTGAACAAGGGGAGCGACCTTTTCAGGTACCCATGGTGATGCAGTCAACTAATTCAAGGAACAAAAAGCAGCACTTTGACGTCATTGTAGCTTGCGATTTTCGTTATCCAGATAACCAGCTCCATCAAATAGTGGAGGAAATCAAACAAGTAAAAAGGCAACATAGTCATGTAGCGCTTATGCAATTAGATGTGCTTGATTTCTCCATCCCGAAACAGATAAATCATCGTATTCGTTCTTTAATGGAAGAAATGGAAATACCAATGCTCGTACATGGGGAGAAAGTGAGCTGTGAAGTCATCCTAATAAGAAAGACAGAGGTCCTGTTGGAGAAGCAGTCCTTCCTTCCTGAAGTGAATGCTGGTACAGTTAACCTGATTTTTGACCAATTATTCTTTAACAAATTAGAAACGAGAAAGAATCCAATAAATGCAATGCGAAGATGTAGCCATAACGCGCTCTCTTATTTCGATAAGCGTAGCAACTGGTATCCAGAATCACATAAAGCAAGGGAAGTCTTAAAAAAACGTTACCCAGCCGTATTAAAATATATTCGTTTATCAAAAAAGGACTGGTACTTAACGAGAGAAATGGAGTCCTTTAAACCGCATTTAAAGAACTGGATAGTACCAACAGAGCATGAAGAATATGGAGAGGGAGTGGAGTAAGGTGGCAGAAGATAACAAAGAGAATAAGCAACCCATGCAAACAAATACTAATAAACATATACCTGCTCCCTCTTCGGTAGCGGATGAACAAATAAAACAGCTTATAAAAAAAGAAGCTGAAATGGCGTTGGCGGAAAATAGAAACAGGTCCTATAAAAAAGATTTAAAGTCGATTCAGAACAGCAGAAGTTGGAAGTATCTTGCGCCTTTAAGAAAGTTAAATAGTATGTTTTCTTTTGGAAAGAAGAAAAAGCTATACACACTACAGCTAGAAGAAGAATTGACACTTGCAAAATCACAACTCTTGGAAGCTACGGCTTTTATAGACGACCGTTTACTTGATGATAAAACCTTAAGAAGTCATGAATTAATGGATCGTTTGCGAGCCAAAAAGAGAGAAGGTACACTTGCTGATTATCTTGAAGAACTAGCAGAAGATAAGCATGCGCACACCGCAAATTATGCTGAGGCGCTTAAATATGGAGCAAGGTTATTTTCAAAAGAAAAGGATAGCTATAAGAAGTTTGTTTATGAAAAGGCTCTGACTGGGCTGAATGCTGAGGAGATTCCAGAATTCATGGTTCGTGCGGGAGTAGAAGAGGAACCAATAGCCTTATCAGCGGCAGCCTCGTATCGGGCGAGTTTAACGATGAGAATGAGAGAAATGCAGCTTACTGGTTCACTTCCTGAATGGCTACTTGATGACAAACAGCTGGCATACGAATTTATAGACGCGTTGAAGGTAAGAAGGCCTTGGACGTCTAAGGACACTTACCGGATCGAAACACTTCCAAAGCAGACAGGCATGGTCGTGAAACCTGCAGATGGTGCAGGCTCTCGTGGTGTATACCTGATTCACGATTTAAATGATATAATAGATGTCAAGCGATCAGAAAAACTGACAAAATGGGACGATTTACTAGACAGAATGCGCGAAGATGTCCTAATGGGCTGGGTTAGCCAAAACGAGTGGTTCACGGAAGAGCTTATTTTAGAGAACGTGGAGCATAATCAGATTGCTAGTGATATTAAGTTTTACTGCTTCTATGGTAAAATAGGAGTCGTTTTGGAAATAGAAAGGTATCCAGAAACGAAATATTGTTGGTGGACGGCAAATGGTGAAAGAATTCGAACAGGTAAGTATGACGAAGATCCATTTAGTGGACAAGGTGTCACCCAGGCAGAATGCAAACTAGCAACTAACATAAGTGAGCAAATTCCTGCTCCATTTATCCGCATCGATTTTCTTAGGTCAGAAGAAGGCTTAGTGTTTGGTGAATTTACTCCTAAGCCGGGGAATTATGATGAATTTGATAAACAAACGGATACATACTTGGGTGATTTATTTTTAGAGGCCCAAGGCAGGTTAGCGCAAGACATGTTAAATGGAAAACAATTTGAAACGTATAAACAACTACAAGCTAAGCAATAGCGAAATCATCGTCTTCATTGTGGGAGGAAGAATTGGAAATGGAAGAGATTAACACAGAGTGGCTACCACATCTTTCAAATGAAATAGTAGCAGATGCACATGGATACTTATTGGATGCCTATGCAGTTGCCCTAGAGGGGTGGAGACGTGGTTTAACCTTAAGATGGCATGTGAAGGATTCAGAGAAATTTAAAGAAATGACAACATGGTTTGTAGACAATCCAGGTCAATTATTTTCCCTTAGTTCAAAGGATAAGACCCATTATTTTTTCCGGACAAGAGGAGACCTTGTGTCGAACGAAGCTGTTCGGATTGGAAAAGATAAAGATGAAACAAAACAAGCTTTATTAAAGGCTGAAGTATCTGTTCCCGAAGGCAAACGTTTCCAGCCAGATAGCACAATTGACTCGATGTTGAATTATGCAAATGGTATTGGATATCCTGTGGTAATCAAACCTACTGACGGGAGCTTTGGCAGAGGTGTTATTACCAATATTACGAGCTCAGGGGAATTAGAGCATTCCCTTGCATATATCAAGAACACATATAATTATACGGATATTATTATTGAACGATATATACCAGGTAATGAATACCGTGTTTACGTCGTAGAAGATAAAGTGGTAGGAGCCGTCCATCGCATTCCAGCGAATGTACAAGGGGATGGGGTTCATTCCATTAAAGCGTTGATTGAATTAAAGAATGAGGAAAGAAGCTTAAATCCTCGATTGATAAGCTGTCCGATCCAAATCAATCAAGAGCTGGTTGACTTTATCGGCAGACACAACTTTACGTTGGAAACAGTACCAGCAAATGGAGAACAGGTTTTCTTAAACGATAAGAGTAATATCTCTATAGGCGGAGATCCTGTTGATGTATTGGATGACTTACCTGAAGGGATTAAGCGAAGTGCTGTACAAGCAGTGAAAGCTGTAGATGGGTTGCCACATTGTGCAGTTGATCTCATTATAGATTCTTCCCAAAAAGCAGTTATTATTGAACTAAACCCAACAGCCCAAATTGGAGCGTTACTATATCCATTAAAAGGACAAGCAAGAGATATTCCTTCTGCTTTAATAAATTATTATTTTCCGGAAACAGCGGATCAGCAACTCCATAAAAGGCAGGCATATTTCGATTTTCATGATATGCTCGATCCTTTGCAATCAAGAGATGCATCAGTCACAACGGTAACGCCAGCACCTACAGAAAAACTTTATATGAAAAGCTATATTGTGAGTGGGGAAGTACAAGAAATTGGGTATCACCGTGGATTAAGAAAGCATGCGTTCGAAAGATACTTACATGGCTTTGTCATGAATTTAGAGGATGGCAACATAGAAGTGGTGGTCGCCGGTACGGATCCTGATATGGTAGATGACTTTAAGCATGCATTATGGGAAGATGAAGAACGTGCCAAGGTGCTGGAAGTAAAAGAACAACCGTACACAGAACCGATTAAAGTAGGTTTTGAAATTAAAACAGATTTGAAGACACAAATAGAAGATCTTAAACGATATAAACAAGAGTTAGAGCAGCTCGACTATGCAATTAAAAAAGCAGAAGTAAAGAATCGAAAATATCACCGGAGTTTATCTTGGAAAGCAGCAAAACCGATTCGCGTTCTAGGATCTCTCTTCAAAAACAACAAGCAGCGTTAATTTTCGGGAGGAATCATGATGAAGGAACAACAAGGTATCTCATTACCTCAACTTCCAAATGAAATTGTAAAAAATGCAAGAAAAACAAGACTTGATGCCTTTGCTGTCGCATTAGAAGGATGGCGCAGAGGTTTGAAGCTTAAATGGTATACGAAGGATTCCGAGCATTACAAAGATATGGTTATTTTTGGTGTTAATCCTCCTGGAAGGTTATTCTCGCTTAGTTCCGAAGAAAGAACACATTACTTTTTCCGAACACGCGGTGACAAGGTGACGAGTAGTGCTGTAGAGATAGGATCAGAAAAGGATGATACTAAAGAATGGCTTGCAAAAGCAGGTGTCCCGGTTCCACTTGGGAAAGGCTTTGAAGCAGATGCTACGGATGAGGAAATTATCGCCTATAGTAAGACGTTGGATTACCCTCTTGTGCTTAAACCTACGAATGCCAGCCTTGGTAATGGGGTAGTTACAAATATAGATAGTGATGAAGCCTTTTTAAAAGCTATAAAATACGTTAGGCATGATCTTGAGTATCCAGAAGTTGTCGTGGAGCAGCATGTGGAAGGAAAAGAATATCGCATCTATGTCGTGGAAGACAAGGTAATTGCAGCCTATAACAGGGTACCAGCTAATATCATTGGTGATGGGGAGCATACCATTGATGAGTTAATTGGGTTGAAAAATAGAGAACGTCGGAAAAATGCCAGATTAAATAGTTGCCTAATCGAAATGGACGTTGAGATATTAGACTTTATTCAGGCAGCAGGTTATTCCTTGGAAAGTGTGCCGAAAAAAGGCGAGCAGATATATTTAAGGCAAAAAACCAATGTTTCCTCTGGTGGAGATCCAATTGATGTGACAGAAACAATGCCTGAAGAATTCAAAACCATTGCCATTAATGCTATTAAAGCAGTACCTGGCTTATACCATGGTGGCGTAGACATTATTGTGAACGAAAATAGAAACCTTGATGCGGGTGCTGTTGTCATTGAATTAAACCCGACTGCTCAAATAGGCGGTGCATTATATCCATTAAAAGGGAAAGCAAGGAATATACCAGGCGCTTTAATTGATTATTACTTCCCAGAAACGGCAGGGAAGGACACATCAGAATCAAAGATTTATTTTGATTTGCTGAAGATCTTAGAACCACTGGAGAACCGCTCAGCTCTTGAAGTAGAAGTAAGCCCTGCACCAATGGGAGAGTTGACTATTAAAAGGTTCACTGTCTCAGGAGATGTACAGAAACATAGCTACCATCGTTGGCTCAAAAAGCATGCCATGAACCTAAACTTAAACGGAGCCATAAATAACATGGTATTTGATGAAATTGAAATTATTGTTGGTGGAACTGACCCATCAGCTATAGCCGAATTCAAAAAGCTAATTAGGCAATACCCACAAGGATCCAAGGTCACAAGTGTTGAAGAAGAAACGTACGACTCTCCTATCACCATTGGGTTTGAGATTAATGAACGGTATAATACATCCAGTCTTAAGTCTGTCCAGCATGCTCTTCGTAAAATGGAAAAGGAAATAACCCAGTTGACCAGACAGAAGAACAGACTGGAAAAGGATAACCGTTATATTGAACAAAGTACTTCATGGAAATATACAGAACCGTTGCGGAAAGTCGGCGCATTGGTAAAAAGGAAGAAATAAGTTTCAGTTTTAGAAACGCCATCATATAAACAAAAAGGAGGGGACATGTATGGCAAAGGTAAATTTAGTTGCTACAGGTGACGTGTTATTGCATTCAAGAATATATGATATAAGTAAAGACAAATCAGGAAAATATGATTTTACAGACAAGATGGCTCCTGCAAAAGATCTCCTACAAGCTGGTGATATTTCTGTAGTTAATTTGGAATCGCTAGTAGCTGGTGAAGAATTAGGGTTAACGTCATTTCCTAAATTTAATAATCCGATCGAGCTCGCGGAGAATTTAAAATCTTTTGGCACAGATATTGTTACCAATTCCAATAACCACACCATGGATTTAGGGGAAGAAGGAGTACTTAAATCGATTGAGAATCTGGAAAAGATCGGTATGCAATATGTTGGATCTCATAAATCCAAAGCAGATCAGAAAGAGATTCGTACGATTGAAAAGAATAATATAACCTGTGCCTTTTTATCATATACAGCTGTTACACTTGGTAATAACGCACCTAAAAACAAAGGATATTTATTAAACACAATTGTTAAAGGTCAGACAAAGTTTGTACGCCAAGACATAGAAAGAGTTAAGAAGGAAAAAAACCCTGATGTGGTGATCGTCTCCGTACACTTTGGAAGAGAGTATCCGTTATACCCAGTAGCTGCTCAAAAGGAAATAGCTGCATCTATTTCTGATGCAGGTGCAGATATCATTATCGGACACCATCCTCACGTTCTTCAGCCTGCTGAATGGATTTTAAATTCGCGGGGCAAGAAAACATTTGTGATTTATTCCTTAGGGAACTTCTATTCAGGACAAAAAGGATTATACCGCCAAATAGGTGGCGCTTTATCACTTGATATAAAGAAGACAGGGGACAGTATAGAAATAGTAAATCCAAGTCTAAACCTAACATATGTAGATGCTAACAGGAAAAAGGGCTATCAAATGCATCATTTACTGAAATATATCGAAAAAAATCCGTATTTTGAAACAGAACATGGCAAATTTGATTCATTAGAAGTTTATAGTGAAATAGCTCAACGATTCAGAGACTGGATGCCTGAAATAGAAATAAAATAATTAACCTTAGCATAAATAAAAGACCGTATCTTTTAATTAAAAGATACGGTCTTTTGTCGTGCATTACTATCGTTTTCTAAATTCCATTAGTTTTCTTATTGGCTTTGTAACTTTCCAGGAAGTACTACTTTCCATTTGTTTAAGTCTTTTTTTCAGTTGTTTATTTTGTCTCTCTGTAAGATGTTTTAGGTTCTCAGCTTGTTCATACTCACTTAATTTTCGAACAAGCTTTTGATAATCTGCCTTTAACTCACTATACTTCGTTGCATAATGATCAACTGCGCTATTTTTTTCTGTGCTTTGATTCGCTGTTTCCTGATCCGACGAATCTATATAAAAGCCGTGCTTTACAGGACTGTTGCGCGTTTTTTCTTCAAGCTTGGTGTTGCTAAAGTTTTTAGAGATATATTTATTAAGCTGGATTTCAAACTGATCAACCTTCTTGTCATTAGCTGCCACAATGATAGCCAACCTGCCATTTGCAAGCGTCTTTACATAGCCGTTTACATGATTATTATAGGCTAACCTGTGCACCCTTAAGGAGAATTTGTTGCTATCAGAGCAGTTTGAAACAACATATCTCTTGAGAACAATTGGATGGTTAGGTATTTTGGGTAGCTTAATTTCCGCTGCAGAGCGTGACAAGCATGCCTTATAAATGAAGTCAAAATCAATATATAGCTTGTTCGCTTCTTCCCGGTTGTAATTTTTCGTTTCCGGGAAATAGTAATCTATAATATAAGAAGGGATATCCCTGGCTTTCCCTTCAAGTGGGAAAAGATGTTGTGTTATATGTGCTCTTGAGTTTAATTCAATAATAACACCTGTATCATTTTCCTCATCCACAATCATATCTAATCCACAATGAGGTAGAGATGGAAAACTATTTGTCGCTGCCACAGCTATATTTTTGATGTTATCTGAAACATGATCCGTAATATCAATCGAGTCCCCACCAGCAGAAACATTATTTGCGGATTTTAAATAGAAAATCTCGCCATCAGATAGAATAGTACTTAACGTATAATTACTTCTTTTTAAAAGTGATTTCGTTTCGGCATCTACTTTTATTGGACGATTCGATAAAGACGGGAGCTTCGTTCTCTCTTGATTTTTCTCCTTAATTAGTTCTTGAATAGTACTTTGCCCATTACCTACAACATGAGCTTTAGTACGTTTAATGGCACCTATTACTTCTCCACCTAGAACATAGAGGCGATAATCAGCACCTTCAAAGTACTTTTCAAGTATAATATGAGGGTATTTTAATTGTTTTCGAACATAAAGAAGAGCTTCAACCAATTCTTCCTTACTAGTAATATTGCTTATTACCCCTTTACCACCAGTACCCGATAGAGGTTTGACGACGACAGGATATTCAATTTCATCTGCATACTGGATGATTTCTTCATCTGTTGTAGCATCATCGAATTCTTTGCCAATTGGTGTGGGAACATTGTTTTTTTGCAAGTATTCTTTCGTAGTTTTCTTGTTTTTCGTTAGTTCTTTAGCTTCAACAGAAACTAAGTCACCTCTTGTCACACTAAATTCATGCTGCTTCTCACCTTTTTTAAGAGAGAAATAAGGCTCAATCGCGCCAGATTTCTCTTTAACAATTCTAATAGTAACGTCAATTTTTCTTCTCCAAGCCTCAAGGATAATGCTATATGTGCTAAGCATATAATTATTTGCTTTTGGTGGTATACACTCGATTAAGTGGTCTAGATACATTTTGTTTTGTTTACTCATTTCGCAAATCCAAATCCTTTCTAGTCTATTTAGAGACATTAAGGTATATCAAAAATATAAAGTTATTGTATCACATATTGGGTTTAAATCAGAATGTTATTCTCACAATTACTGACCAATTCTGTTATGAATAAGGTAAAAATAATAATCTGCCTTCAAATTGGCTATTTCTCCTTCTGCAAACTGCGATCCAGGTGCAGAGTTAACCTCATATAAATAAACTTTACCATCTTTATCAATACCTAAATCCAGCCCCATAGATGCATTGTTTTTATTAAAAATCTCCTCTACTTTATCAGGTAATGAAATAGAAATTTCCTTAATAGAAGATTTAATCTCCTTCCAATTGGAAGGGTAGTTTGCCTTTAAAAAAGGAGTTAATTGGCTTACACTACCTCCTTGAGCAATATTAGATACTACTTTATTTGATGTTCCTATTCTCACAAGGAAAATGACAACCTTCCAACTGCCACTACCATCCTTTTCTAATCGTACCCGGCAATCAAATGGGTGTCCCTCTTTGGTTGTAGATTGTACGTATTTTTGAAATAGATATTGTTTTATATTGATATTTTCTATAAAAAATTGTTCAAGTTTCTCAAGACTAACCTTCTCTTCGCGATCATTCTCTGTAATGACATAGTGATTTTCAATATGAGTAATAAGATAAATACCTTGACCCTTGTGTCCCTTTCTGGGCTTTAAAATAACCTTGTTGTATTCATCTAGTTTACTTTGGAATTCTGAAAATGAGTTAATGTTTAGCGTTGGGATTAATATGTGCTTGAATTCGCCATCCTTTTCCAAACGGGTGTATACTCTGCTTTTCGTTCCATAACTTCCTTTCGTAAGTAGAAAGCAGTTATCTTTTAAATAAGTTGATATTTCCTTATATTTGAAACAATAAGTATTAAGATCAATATAGTAAGGTAATGGTAATTCTTCTTCTACCCATTCATTGTTTAACAACACTTTTCCATTAATAGTTTTTCGTGACATATTAACATCTGTGGGCTGACAGTAAATAACTCGTATACCATAATATTTTGCTGCTTTGCTAAGTAACGCAACAAATTTTCCAGGTTCTTTATAGTTTCGCATGTAACATATATCCATAATTTGGTCTCCTCAAAAATATATTTGTTAATTTAATTTTGTTTTCCCGAATAGAAAGATAAGCAATCTTAAATGTCTTGTCTTAAAGGGTTATTTTAGCTTTATTATAAGCTCTGGATAAGGTAGTTTTCTAATAATATCTTTATTATTCAATTATATTAGAACCGAGAAGCATTTCGTATTGTTACAAAACATACTCTTGGTGTAGCAGAAAAATGTCGACTTACATATGAAAGAAGTTGAATATGTGGAAATGGGATGCGAATAGATTTCGTTTGTCGTATAATGAAACTCAAGCTAACTTTTTTAAATTATTGCTTGTATTTGCCACTGCCAATAAAAGTGATCTTGCTTCCAAATAATATAAATTTTTTTAAACAAATAATAGGAAAGAGGTAGACAATAAATGGGTTTATTAAATATTAAACTAACTGAAGAAAGTGAAAATGGAATTTACATAAACGGAAACGTAAGCGAGAAATTGGGAACAAATTATATCAGGTCCTCTGTTTTACGTTTTGGAATGAGAGTGGCCGAGATTGAAGTAATACATGATAATAAATTAAAAGATGACGAATTGCTACTATCTAAACGTGTTGCGGAGAAATTAAATGTTCCCCTGAGTTGTGACTATGAAATACTTATAAACGCTAACAAAGAGTTTGTTATAGGTCCATTTATTGGTATCTATATGGGCAGAAAGAAAGCTACACTTTTAAAGAAACTACGTTTAGTAAATAGTTTTGCAGCAAAGTATACTGAAGTAAATGGTACGGTTTTTGCTTTTACATTAGACACTGTACAGAAGACTAATTTCATGATTAAAGGATATTTTTATAACCCTAAAATGGATCGTTGGGAGGAATCTACATTACCTTATCCTTCCACAATATTCTTAAGAAACACTATGAACACAGAGTGGAGAGAACACTTCAAAGCACTTTACGGAAACAATATATTCAACTATAAACCATTTGATAAATGGGAGATGTTTCAAAAGCTTGAACAATTTCCAGAGAGCTTAAAGGTAATACCTCAGACATTGTTGTATAAAAATGCGGATGACGTTTTAAACATGTTAGACAAATACCACAATCTCTACGTTAAACCAATTGGCGGCAAAAAGGGGCTGGGTATCTTTAATGTTGTAAGAAATGAAGAAGGAATTGTAGTACAGACGAGGGAAAATCAAGAAAATCTTAAATGGGTAATGAATGATGAAGAATTTCTAAGGTTTATGCAGGAAAAGCTAATAATAGATAAATTTGTCATTCAAGAGACTATAGACCTCCAAATAGATAATAAAGTTATGGATTTTAGGGTTGGTATGGAGAAGGATATAGCAGGGGATTGGACCAATAAAATGTTCATTACTAGGCTTAGTGGTGATAGCAGTATTGTTAGCAATAGAGCAGCTGGTGGCGGAACTATTATTACAGTGGAACAAGCACTTAAAGAAATATATAGAATGAGCGATGAAATGGTTGAGGAATATACCAAGAAATTGTTAACTGTTGCAAAAGAATCGGCTATAAATTTGGAGAAGACAGGATTAAATTTAGGCAAGTTAGCATTTGATTTAGCTATTGATAAAAATAGAAAAATCTGGATTATAGAAATCAATAGCAGATATCCAGATGATTCACTAGCAAATAAAATTGGTGATAAGGAAATGTATTATGAAATCCGAAACACGAATATGCTTTATGCTAAAAAGCTGGCTGGTTTTGGCGATTCCACTAGTAATTTACTTACGTTTAAAGATAGTTTAAGCCAATCACCATGTAATGAACTTAAAAGAAGGTTCAAGGTTTTAGTGAGCATTCCAAGGGATCAAAGGAACACATACTATGAATTAGTACAGAAAATCAGTATGGAATATGACGTAACCGGTAAACTTAACTTTAACAATCTAACGAAAAAGGTCGATATAGAAGTTGAAGGAGGTGGGAAACAGGTAGAAGGATTTTTATCGAAAATCAACGTAGGAGAAAACATTCAATCTAAAAGTGTTATTTCGATTTCAGAAATCAAGCCATTAGATGAAGAACAGGGTTTTCGGAATGTTATGTCAGAATAAGAAATTGCTTGTAACTATTTTTTTAGTAGGTCAAATCAAAACAGGGGTTAGTACAATAGTTAAAATACTTTCGATAAGTTAAGTCTATTTCTTATTACAATTAAATTTGTCGACATGTACTGATCCTTTTCTTGGCAATATTTCCAAAAAAGGTATATAGAAACATCACTCTAATTATCATTCTAGGAAAACGTATAATGACCTTAAAACATCAAGGAGGTTAAGCTAGAGTGAAGACAAGTAAAACTATCATACTAGTTTTCTTATTTGCTATAACTTTTTTCTACTTCAGTTCAGAAAATACATATGCAGGTGAGGACAATAGTAATAATGAAACAACAGATGAAGCTAACGCAGGCGGTAAGGTAGCGGAACCAGACGGAGACTCCTTACAAGAAGGTGAGGAAGGTCAGAATACTGATGAGTCTGCGGAAAAACAGGTAGTAAGTAAGAAAAATAAAATGCAAAGTTTAGAAAAAGGTATGAACGACGATAGAGTAGTAGAATTGAAGGAGAAGCTGTCCCGACTAGGATTCGGATCTTTTGATTCACTGAATAATTATTTTGGTGAAACAACAGAAAAGGCACTGAAGGAATTTCAGGAGTATTTCAGCCTTTCAGTTACTGGAATAGTAGATGATCTCACACTAGGAAAAATGGAAGGAGTGCTGTCAAGTCCATTCCAGAATGGAAAAAGACATGAAGCCACTATTACACTGAAAGAAAACCTAGCTATTCTAGGCTTTTTAAGCTTTGAAAATCCTACGACTCTTTATGGATCAGGAACGGAAGCCGGTGTAAAGGCATTCCAGGAAGCAAACGGATTACCAGTATCAGGGATTTATGAACCAATAACCCAAGAATATGTGGAAGGACAGATAACGGGCCCTCTGCAAAAAGGAATGTACCGGGATGACGCTATTGAACTGAAAGAGAACTTAGTTCGTTTAGGATTTGCCTCTTTTAGTAATCCAAATAACTATTTTGGTAGTCAGACAGAACAGGCTGTAGAAGATTTCCAAGCATATTACAGCGTATCCGTAACCGGAATGGTAGATGAGAACACTTTAGGAAAAATGGGAGAAGTGTTGTCAAGCCCGTTCCAGAATGGAAGAAGACATGAAGCCACTATTACGTTGAAAGAGAACTTAGCTATATTAGGATTTCTAAGTTTTAAAAATCCAACCACTTTTTATGGATCAGGAACGGAAGCTGGTGTAAAGGCATTCCAGGAAGCAAACGGATTACCAGTATCAGGGATTTATGAACCAATAACCCAAGAACTTGTAGAAGAGCAGATAACGGGCCCTTTAAAAAAGGGAATGTACCGGAATGACGCTATTGCATTGAAAGAAGATTTGGTTCGTTTAGGATTTGCCTCTTTTAGTAATCCAAATAACTATTTTGGTAGTCAGACAGAACAGGCCGTAGAGGATTTCCAAGCATATTACAGCGTATCCGTAACCGGAATGGTAGATGAGAACACTCTAGGAAAAATGGGAGAAGTGTTGTCAAGCCCGTTCCAGAATGGAAAAAGA